>NZ_DHXT01000197.1:0-18196 GCF_002413825.1 Rhodoferax sp. UBA5149 | reverse complement strand
CCTGGTTGCGGTCGAACCACCAGTACGACCTTTCAGGAACTTACCAAGCAAATTGAAGATTTTCTGAGGGCTCAAATGCCAGTCTGGCGTGAGAAATACCCAGGTGTTGAAAAACTGAAAGTCGCGGTGATGGGGTGCATTGTGAATGGCCCCGGTGAAAGCAAACACGCTGATATTGGAATTAGCCTGCCTGGTACGGGAGAGGCGCCTGCGGCGCCGGTCTTCATCGACGGCGAAAAACGATTGACCTTGCGTGGCGACACGATTGCACAAGAGTTTCAGAAGATTGTCGAAAACTATGTTGAAAAGCGTTACGGTACTCACGTGGTTGCCGGGGCGTTGTAAGTGAACTCATGAGTGAAAAAGAAGTTGCTGCAAAGTCAGAGAGACTGACTGCCGTCAAGGGCATGAACGATGTCCTGCCCCCGGATTCTGCGGCTGTCGAATGGCTTGAAGGCCGGGTCCGTTCCTTAATGGCACGCTATGCCTACCGGAATATTCGCACGCCCATCGTTGAGCGGACTCCGTTGTTTGTGCGGGGCTTGGGGGAAGTGACCGATATTGTTGAAAAGGAGATGTACTCCTTTGAAGATCGGCTCAATGGCGATCCTCTGACCTTGCGTCCCGAAGCGACGGCCGGTGTGGTACGGGCAGTGGTGGAACACTCCATGTTGTATGACGGCGGTAAACGGCTGTACTACATGGGTCCCATGTTTCGGCACGAGCGGCCTCAGCGCGGGCGCTATCGGCAGTTTGACCAGATTGGCGCCGAAGCGCTCGGGTTTTCTGGTGCCGAGGTCGATGCTGAACTGATTCTGCTGGCTGTTGCGCTGTGGAAAGATTTGGGCTTGACGGATGTTCGGCTCGAACTCAACAGTCTGGGTCAACCTCAGGAGCGTTTGCTGCACCGGCAGGCGTTGATCGCCCATTTTGAGCGGCACATTGACGCGCTGGATGAAGATGCCAGACGGCGCCTGCATAGTAATCCGCTTCGGATTCTCGACACCAAGAACCCCGCGATGCAGGCGGTGGTTGAGTCCGCTCCGAGGCCTCTCGACTATTTGGGGGCGGCATCGCTAGCCCATTTCAATGCATTGAAAACTATCCTGGACGCCAATGATGTGGCCTACACCGTGAACCCGCGTCTGGTTCGGGGTATGGACTACTACAACCTCACGGTATTCGAATTCACCACCGATCGGCTTGGATCGCAGGGAACGGTTTGCGCGGGTGGTCGATATGACTATCTGGTGGAGCAACTAGGGGGCAAGCCCGCGCCCGCCGTCGGCTGGGCCCTTGGCGTGGACCGCGTGCTGGAACTCGTCAGGGAACAGGGTTTGGGAGCCGTAGAGCCGACTCTGGATGCCTATGCGATCGTGCCCGACGTCTCAGCATTGCCCTTGGTTCTGCAGACACTTCAAGCGTTGAGGGCGGCGGGCGTCAGCGTTCAAATGCACGCCAGCTCGGGTGATGGCATGGGCAGCATGAAATCCCAATTCAAACGAGCCGATAGCAGCGGAGCGCGCTACGCCCTTATTTTTGGCGCCGACGAGATTTCAAAAAATCGGGTGACCGTCAAATCACTGCGGGACGGCAGTGGTGCGCAGGCAACCCAGGCTCTCGCTGACATAGCCGATTGGGCGCCCACCCTACAATTACGGACTTAACTGAATATTTTCATGGCAAATCAATTAGATCTCGAAGAACAAGAGCAACTCGACCAGCTCAAGCATTTTTGGAAGCAATATGGCAACCTTATCACCTGGTCTTTGATTTTGGTGTTGGGTGCATTCGCTAGCTGGAATTTCTACCAGTATTGGCAGCGCAATCAGGCAACGCAGGCGGCTGCCATGTATGACGAAGTTGAGCGTGTGGTGAAGTCCGCGGATACTGCAAAAATAGACCGCGTTTTTGCAGACATGAAAGACGGGTTTGCATCAACTACTTATGCGCAACAGGCAGGACTTCTGGTTGCAAAGCAGTATTACACCTCTGGAAACGTTGAAGCAGCCAAGGCAGCTTTGGGCTGGGTTGCTGACAACTCCTCGGATCAGGGCTACCAGGCCATTGCGAAGTTGCGTCTGGCCGGGATCTTGATGGAATCCAAGGCTTTTGATGCTGCGTTGAAACAATTAAGTGGATCATTTCCCGCTAATTTTGATGCGCTGGTGGCGGATCGCAAAGGTGATATTTTGCTCTTGCAAGGAAAAAAGAAAGAGGCTCTTGCCGAGTATGAGAAAGCTTTCAAAAATCTGGAAGTGAGTAGCGAATACCGACGCTTGGTGGAAGTCAAATTGAACTCGCTGGGGGTGGATCCACAGAGCGGTAGCGAGGCCCGAGGTGGTGTTGCAGTGTCAAAAAGCGCTGGTGCCGTGCCTGCGGCGGGCGCGCTGGCGCCGGAAGGGAAAAAGTGAAGTTCGATTTTCTTTTGACTGCGGCCAACCGGGTGGCGCTTGGTTTTTTCGTCCTGGGTTTACTTGGTGGATGTTCCAGCGGGCTGGATAAGCTGAGGCCCGCCGAGTTGGCTCCTAACGCGGGTTTGTTGGGCGTGCGTTTGGCGTGGACGTCCAAGGTGGGCGCGATTGATTTCCCTCTTGATGTCAAGGTAAACGGCAATACAGTTGCGGTCGCGAGTTCAGACGGCGTCGTTGCGTCGTTCGACGCCCGCACTGGCGCACAGGCGTGGCGTACCAATGTGGGCGCTCAGATTGCGGCCGGGGTTGGCAGTGACGGTCGTTTTGCAGCGGTGGTGACTCGGGGCAATGAACTGGTGGTTCTGGACGCCGGGCGCGAAATGTGGCGTGAAAAACTGCCTGCGCAAGGTTTTACGGCGCCCCTGGTTGCCGGAGGGCGTGTTTTCTTACTCGCGGGTGATCGCTCCGTCACGGCTTTTGATGCACAGTCAGGGCGCAAACTCTGGAACCAGCTACGTCCAGGCGAGTCCTTGGTGCTGCGTCAGTCGGGTGTTTTGCTGGCCGTCGGAGATACTTTGGTGGCGGGCTTGTCCGGACGTCTCGTCGGTCTCAATCCGTCAAACGGCAGCATTCGGTGGGAGGCCCCCATCGCATCGCCGCGCGGCACCAATGATATCGAGCGGCTGGTTGACTTGGTCGGCGGTGTCAGTCGCGAAGGTGATGTTGTATGTGCTCGTGCGTTTCAGGCCGCTGTTGGCTGTGTCAACACGGCCCGAGGTACCCTGCTTTGGGTCAAACCAGCGTCCGGTTCGGTTGGCGTGCATGGTGATGACAAGTATGTTTTTGGCGTCGAGGGGGATGGAAAACTCGTGGCTTGGCGACGGACCGATGGTGAGCGTGCCTGGGTGTCCGAGCGTTTGCGCTACCGTAATCTGACTGCTCCGCTGGTCGTGGGACGGTCGGTTGCGGTGGGCGATGACGCGGGTCTGGTTCATTGGCTGTCACGTGAAGACGGATCTGCGCTCACCCGAGTGGCTACCGATGGCTCGGCGATTGTTGCTGCGCCGGTTTTGGCGGCTGGAACGCTGGTTGTTGTCACCCACAGCGGTGGCATTTTTGGCTTTAAGCCTGAGTAAGTCGCATCATGAAACCTGTTTTGGCCCTCGTCGGCCGTCCCAATGTTGGTAAATCGACGCTTTTCAATCGGCTGACCAAGTCTCGTGATGCCATCGTGGCCGATTTTGCCGGGCTGACTCGGGATCGCCATTACGGCAATGGGAAACAGGGTAAACACGAATTTATTGTCATAGACACCGGTGGATTCGAACCGGATGCCGCCAGTGGCATTTTCAAGGAAATGGCTAAGCAGACGCGCCAGGCGGTGGCGGAAGCTGACGTCGTCATCTTTGTGTTGGACGCACGAGAAGGCATTTCCGCGCAGGATCACGAGATCGCCAAATACCTTCGCCGTCTCGGCAAACCCTGTGTGTTGGCGGCCAACAAGGCAGAAGGCATGCTGGCGGGCGCGCAGTTGGTCGAATTTTTTGAGTTGGGTCTGGGTGACGTGCATGCGGTTTCAGCAGCGCACGGTCAGGGGATTCACTCACTGGTGGAGCTGGCACTGGCGCCACTGCACCTGGCGGAACCTGATGAGACTGAAGAACAGCGAGAGCCTGGTGTCATCAAACTGGCGGTTGCCGGTCGCCCCAATGTGGGTAAATCCACGCTGATCAATACCTGGCTGGGAGAAGAGCGGCTGGTCGCGTTCGACTTGCCGGGGACGACGCGGGACGCGATCTCCGTGCCGTTTGAGCGCAATGGCCAAAAATTTGAGTTGGTCGACACGGCAGGCCTGCGGCGCAAGGGCAAAGTCTTTGAGGCGATCGAGAAATTTTCGGTGGTCAAGACCTTGCAGGCGATTGAATCATCCAATGTCGTTTTGTTGCTGATTGATGCTACGCAAGGGGTCACCGATCAGGATGCCCACATTGCGGGCTACATTCTTGAGAATGGCCGTGCTGTGGTGCTGGCAGTCAATAAATGGGATGCCGTGGATGAGTACCAGCGCGAACTCGTCAAACGTTCCATTGAAACTCGTTTGCCGTTCTTGAAGTTCGCGACGATGCATTTGATATCGGCGACAAAAAGACAAGGCTTGGGGCCATTGTGGGCGTCCATCGCACAAGCCTACAAGGCCGCCAACTGCAAGATGTCAACACCTGTCTTGACTCGCTTGCTGCTGGAGGCGGTCCAGTTTCAGAGTCCCAAGCGCTCGGGCATGTACCGACCGAAATTGCGCTATGCCCACCAGGGCGGCATGAATCCGCCCGTCATTATTATTCACGGCAATTCGCTTGAACACGTGACCGATGCCTACAAGCGCTTTTTGGAAGGACGTTTTCGCAAAGAGTTTGACCTGGTGGGCACCCCGATGCGCATCGAGTTCAAAACGTCGGCCAATCCCTACGCCGACAAAGCCACCGCTTGAACACTTGCGGGACAGATCGCCGCCCCATCAGGGCAAGCGCTGTCCTCGATAGATTCGAGATCGCCAACACGAGCGCCAACTTTATTGTGGGTTTACGAGCGCCCAGCTTGAGAAAGCACTTTGCTGTGGTATCGTGGTCGCTTCATCAATTTCTTGAACACGGAGAATATCGTGAGCAATAAAGGTCAGTTACTTCAAGACCCCTTTCTCAATGCTTTGCGTCGGGAACATGTGCCGGTCTCCATTTATCTTGTCAATGGGATCAAGCTGCAAGGTCAGATCGAATCTTTTGACCAGTATGTCGTGTTGCTTCGCAATACGGTCACCCAAATGGTTTACAAACACGCCATCTCTACCATTGTGCCGGGGCGCGCCGTGAATTTTGCAACCGGCGAGGGTGACGAACCTGCAGCCGCCTGATCGTCAGTCTGCCCCCACCATACTGGTTGGGGTTGACTTTGGATTGGCCAATTTCGATGGCGAACTCGAAGAATTGGGCTTGCTGGCGCAGACTGCGGGATTGAATCCGGTCGCCCGGATGACTTGCAAACGCAAGGCGCCGGATGCGGCCTTGTTTGTGGGCAGCGGTAAAGCCGACGAAATCAAATTGCTGGCTGCTCAGCTGGGTGCTGTTGAGGTGCTTTTTGATCAAAGCCTGAGCCCGGCGCAGCAGCGCAATCTGGAGCGACATCTTGAACTGCCGGTCAATGACCGCACGCTTCTGATACTGGAAATCTTCGGTCAAAGAGCGCGCAGCCATGAAGGAAAGCTGCAGGTTGAACTCGCACGAATGCAGTACCTGAGCACGCGTCTGGTCCGTCGCTGGTCCCACCTGGAGCGCCAGAGCGGTGGCATTGGCATGCGCGGTGGTCCGGGTGAATCCCAGATCGAGCTGGATCGCCGAATGATTGGCGAGAACATCAAAAAGATCAAAGAGCGCCTGATCAAGGTCAAGCGACAACGGCAGACACAACGGCGTCAGCGCGAGCGACGCGATGCCTTCAATATTTCCCTGGTCGGCTACACCAACGCCGGGAAATCCACGCTTTTCAATGCGTTGGTCAAGGCCAGGGCCTATGCCGCAGATCAGCTGTTTGCAACTCTGGACACCACAACACGCCAGCTTTATCTGGGCGAGGCCGGGCGGTCAGTTTCTCTTTCAGACACGGTTGGATTTATTCGTGATCTGCCCCACGGTCTGATCGATGCATTTCAGGCGACTCTGCAGGAGGCGGTCGATGCCGATCTGCTGCTGCATGTGGTGGATGCGGCCAGTCCCCATTTTTTGGAGCAGATGGCCGAGGTGCAGCGCGTATTGGGTGAGATTGGCGCGGCCGACATCCCCCAGTTGCTGATTTTTAACAAGCTGGACGCTCTTGAAAATGAGAGGCGGCCCCTGCAGCTGGAAGATACTTTTGACCTGAATGGGGTTCAGACGCCACGCCTATTTTTGAGTGCAAAAAATGGCGAGGGCCTGCAGGCTCTGCGGCAGCAGTTGGCGCGCATTGTGAGTGGGGGTGTTTTGCCTGAGAAAGATGGGGAAGATTTCCCGGAAAATCCTGAGGCTGCTCCCTGAGTGGGCACAATCCGGTAACGATACACAAGAGAAGAAGAGATGAAACTTCATTTACGCGCCTTTCGCTGGGCACTACTGTCAGAGCGGATCAGGGGAATGTTCAACCTGAATGATCCCCGATGGGGCCGCAGCGACGACAAACCGACCGAGGGTGGCAAGGCAGATCCTGGATCTTCGGACGGCAATGCGCCGGAAACGCCTCCCAAAAATGGCGAGGAGCGCGGCCAAAAGCGGGGATCCAACCAGGGTCCTCCTGATTTAGACGAGTTGTGGCGGGATTTCAACCGTAAATTGGGCGGTTTGTTTGGCGGCGTAAAGAACGTGGGTCGCGGCATCTCCGGTGGTGGATCGGGTGGCGGCAATGGCTCGGGCGGTGGCTTTCAGCCGGACATGAAGAGTGCCGGTATCGGTTTTGGCCTGATTGCTGGCGTGATCGTGCTGATCTGGCTCGGAACGGGATTCTTCATCGTTCAAGAAGGTCAGCAAGCTGTCATCACGCAGTTCGGGAAATACAAATCTTCGGTCGGTGCCGGTTTTAACTGGCGTCTGCCCTATCCCATTCAGCGGCACGAGCTGATCTTTGTGACTCAAATACGTTCGGTGGACGTGGGGCGCGATATGGTTGTCAAGGCCACGGGCCTGCGCGAGTCAGCCATGTTGACCGAAGACGAAAATATCGTCGAGATCAAATTTGCCGTTCAGTACCGGCTCAGCGATGCGCGCGCTTTTCTGTTCGAGAGCAAAAACCCCGGAGAGGCCGTGGTCCAAGCCGCAGAAACCGCCGTGCGTGAAGTGGTTGGCAAGATGCGCATGGACAGTGCCCTGTCTGAAGAGCGGGACCAGATTGCACCCCGGGTTCGCGCCCTGATGCAAAATATTCTGGACCGATACAAGGTGGGCATTGACGTGGTCGGCATCAATTTGCAGCAGGGCGGCGTGCGGCCACCCGAACAGGTGCAGGCGGCTTTCGATGACGTCTTGAAGGCCGGACAGGAGCGCGAACGTGCCAAGAACGAAGCACAGGCCTACGCCAACGACGTGGTGCCGCGTGCTGTCGGTTCAGCATCCCGGCTGAAAGAGGAAGCCGATGCCTACAAGGCAAAAATTGTGGCGCAGGCGCAAGGCGACGCGCAACGTTTTAAATCAGTGTTGACGGAGTATCAGAAGGCGCCCCAGGTGACGCGTGACCGCATGTACCTGGACTCGATGCAGCAGATCTACAGCAACGTCACCAAGGTGATGGTGGATTCCAAACAGGGCTCCAATCTGCTTTATCTTCCGCTTGACAAGATCATGCAGATGAGCGGGCAGGGCGTTGATGCCACGGCAACGACGGCACCTGCGGCGGTGCCCACGCCCACGCCCAGCAATTCAACCCCTGATGCACGTACGCGGGATGCCGCCCGTACGCGCGATCGCGAAACACGCTAGGAGCCCCGAATGAACAGGCTAGGTTTTATTTTCGCTTCCATTCTGGTCGTTCTGGCGCTTGCCAGTTCAATGCTGTTTGTGGTGGATCAGAGGCAGTTTGGTGTGGTGTATGCCCTGGGGCAAATCAAGGACGTCATTACCGAGCCCGGTTTGAACTTCAAGCTGCCGCCGCCGTTCCAGAACGTGTCGTATATCGACAAGCGTCTGCTGACGCTCGAAACCACTGACACGGAGCCCTTGCTCTCGGCTGAAAAACAGCGTGTGGTGATTGACTGGTACGTGCGCTGGCGCATTTCAGAGCCTACACAGTACATCCGCAACGTCGGTTTGACTGAGGCCGACGGTGCCAACCAGCTCAATCGCGTGGTCCGCAATGCGTTTCAGGAAGAAATCAACAAGTTCACCGTCAAGGAACTTTTGTCCACCAAGCGCGAAGCCATCACGGCAGCAGTCAAGGCCGAGGTGCTGAGCAAAGTCAAAGGCAGCAAGCCGTGGGGCGTGGACGTGGTGGACGTGCGCATTACCCGTGCGGATTACGTGGAAGCCATCACCGAGTCGGTCTACCGACGCATGGAGGCCGAACGCAAGCGCGTGGCCAATGAGTTGCGCTCAACCGGTGCGGCCGAGGGTGAAAAAATCCGCGCTGATGCGGATCGGCAGCGCGAAGTGACGGTGGCCAACGCCTACCGGGACGCCCAGAAGATCAAGGGCGAAGGCGATGCCGAAGCCGCCCGCGTTTATGCGGAAGCGTTTGGTCGGGATCCCCAATTTGCCCAGTTTTATCGCAGCCTGGATGCCTACAAGGCCAGCTTCAATAAGAAGAGCGATGTCATGGTGCTAGATCCCGCGTTTTCGGAATTTTTTAAAGTGTTCCGTGGCAACGTGTCTCCCGCAGCCGCCGCCACGTCGTCCAAGAAATAAACTTTTGGATAGCGACACGCTCTGGCTGGCGATGGCCCTCGTTCTGGTGATCGAGGGTCTTTTTCCGTTTCTCTCCCCCGCTGGCTGGCGCCGGATGTTTCAGCAGATTCTTCAGATGAACGACGGGCAGCTGCGTTTTTTCGGGATGTGCAGCCTATCTGCGGGTGCCTTGCTGATTTGGTATCTGCTGTGAGAAATTCCGGCGTCCAAGCCCGGTAAAATCACGGTTTTAACAGCCCCCCACAATACACATGTCTGCTTGGGTCCTGCCGGATCACATTGCCGATGTCTTGCCGTCCGAAGCGCGGCACATCGAAGAACTTCGTCGCGACTTGCTGGACATGGCACGTTGCTATGGCTACGAGTTGGTCATGCCGCCCCTGCTGGAGCACCTGGAGTCGCTACTCACAGGGGCCGGTGAGGCGCTTGATCTGCAAACTTTTAAACTGGTGGATCAGCTCTCCGGGCGCATGATGGGCCTGCGGGCCGACAGCACGCCGCAGGTGGCCCGCATTGATGCGCACTTGCTGAATCGCCAGGGCGTCACCCGTTTGTGCTATTGCGGCCCGGTGCTGCATACGCGCCCCGGCGGGCCCCATGCGACGCGCGAGCCGCTGCAGTTCGGTGCCGAAATCTACGGCCATGCTGGGTTGGAGGCCGATCTGGAAACGCTGCTGCTGGCACTGGACTGCCTCAAGGTGGTCAAGGTGCAGGCGCCCAGCGTAGACATGGCCGATGCCCGCATCGTCCATGCACTGCTCGAAGGCGTGCCGCTCGGGGGTGACTTGCTGGCGCAGCTTCATGCCGCGCTGGCGGCCAAAGACAGTAGCGAACTGTCTGTGTTGACGAAAAATTTCCCGCCATCTTCGCGCCATGGCCTCTTGGCACTGGTGCAGCTCTATGGCGATGAAAAAGTCTTGATTGAGGCTGAAAAAGTGCTCCAGCCCTCGCCAGTTGTGCGTGAGGCGCTATCAAATTTGAAGTGGCTGGCGAGTCATCTGGAAGGCGCGAAAGTGACCTTCGATCTGGCCGATTTGCGTGGTTATGCCTATTACACCGGGGCACGCTTCTCGATCTACGCCCCGGGCGCCAGCGATGCGCTGGTGCGCGGCGGACGCTATGACGAGGTGGGGGCCGTGTTTGGCCGAAACCGTCCCGCCACCGGTTTCAGCCTTGACGTCAAAACCCTGATCGCTGTTTTGGCGCCGCGCCCCTTGCGCGCGGCGATACGCGCGCCATGGCGCGAAGCCGCTGATTTGCGCACGGCCATAGCGTCCTTGCGTGCGCAGGGTGAGACCGTCGTCTGTGCCCTGCCGGGCCATGACAGTGAAGTTGATGAGTTCCATTGCGATCGCGAGCTGATTCAGGTCGCGGGGCAGTGGGTCGTGCAAGCCGTTTGAGAAATATTGAAATGAATGCAACCAAAGGTCGTAACGTCGTTGTCGTGGGTACCCAGTGGGGCGACGAGGGCAAGGGCAAGCTGGTCGACTGGCTGACCGAGAGTGCCCAGGGCGTGGTGCGCTTTCAGGGTGGCCACAACGCAGGCCACACGCTGGTGATCAATGGCGTCAAGACGGCCTTGCATTTGATTCCCAGCGGCATCATGCGCCCGGGTGTGAAGTGTTATATCGGCAACGGTGTGGTGCTGTCGGCGGCCAAGTTGTTCGAGGAGATCGAGGGGCTGGAAAAAGTCGGTATCGAGCTGCGTTCGCGTCTGCGCATCAGCGAGGCCTGCCCGCTGATTTTGCCGTTTCACGCCGCGCTCGACGTGGCGCGCGAAGCGGCGCGTGAGAAGGGCGGCAACGCCCGGATCGGCACCACCGGGCGCGGCATTGGCCCGGCCTACGAAGACAAGATTGCGCGGCGGGCACTGCGCGTGCAAGACCTCAAGTACCCCGAGCGTTTTGCAACCAAGCTGCGTGAATTGCTGGACTTGCACAACCATGTGCTGACCACTTATCTCGGTTCTGCCGCGTTTGACTTTGGCCCGACGCTTGCGCCCTACATGGTGGACGGAGAGGTGCAGTTCCAGCCGGTCTTTGATGAGGCCATGCGCCACGCCGAGCTGCTCAAGCCGATGATGGCCGACGTCTCCCGCGAGCTCAACGAGGCGCACCTCAAAGGCGCCAATCTGTTGTTCGAAGGCGCCCAAGGCACGCTGCTCGATGTGGACCATGGCACCTACCCGTATGTGACCTCCAGCAACTGCGTGGCCGGCAATGCCGCCGCCGGCTCCGGCGTCGGCCCGGGCATGTTGCACTACATCCTGGGCATTACCAAAGCCTATTGCACCCGCGTTGGCGGCGGACCCTTCCCGACCGAACTGGACTGGGAAGTGCCGGGTACACCGGGCTACCACATGAGCACCATCGGCGCCGAAAAAGGCGTCACCACGGGTCGTAGCCGTCGCTGTGGCTGGTTCGATGCCGCGCTGCTTAAGCGCTCGGCCCAGGTCAATGGCTTGACCGGTCTATGCATCACCAAGCTCGACGTGCTCGATGGCCTGAAAGAACTGCTGTTGTGCACGGGTTACGAGCTGGACGGTCAGTTGATTGACATCCTGCCGATGGGCGCCGATGACATCGAGCGTTGCCAACCGGTCTATGAAACGATGGAGGGCTGGAGCGACAGCACGGTGGGAGTCACCCAGTACGACAAGCTGCCGACCAATGCCCGCCTGTATCTGCAGCGCATCGAGCAGGTCACCGGGGTGCCCATTCACATGGTGTCGACCAGCCCGGACCGCGATCACACCATCATGATGCGCCATCCCTATCTGGCCGACTAACTGGCCGCACAGCAAAAATTTTATATTAAATTGGCCTGTAGCCCCCGTGTTACAAGCGTAGTAAGCTATTAATTCAGGAGCAACACCATGTTGACGGAAGACGGAAAACACCTGTACGTGAGCTACGACGAGTACCACAACCTGATCGAAAAGCTGGCCATCAAGATCCATCAATCCGGCTGGCAGTTCGACACCATTCTGTGCCTGGCTCGCGGCGGCTTGCGTCCTGGCGACATCCTGTCACGCGTTTTTGACAAACCCCTGGCCATCATGTCCACCAGCTCCTATCGCTCGGACGCCGGCACGGTGCAAGGCAATCTGGACATCGCGCGCTACATCACGACCCCCAAAGGCGAGATTGCCGGCAAGGTTTTGCTGGTGGACGACCTGGCAGACTCCGGCCACACGCTCAAGGCCGTGATGAAGCAGCTCAAAGACAACTATGCACCCATCACGGAGTTGCGCAGCGCCGTGATCTGGACCAAGGCGCTGTCCACCTTCACGCCGGATTATTCGGTCGAGTTTTTGCCAACCAATCCCTGGATTCACCAGCCGTTTGAAGGCTATGACGCTTTGCGCCCGGAGCAGTTGATTCAAAAGTGGAGCGTGTAGTGAATCGTTTGATGAAGCGGAGCTGATCATGTCCGACCTCTCCACGACGCTGATACATCACCCGTACACGCCGCCTGAAGGTTTTGCCGCACCGCAACCGGGGGTGTTCAAGGCGTCCACCGTCTTGTTCCCCAGCGTTGCCGCCATGCGCAGCTTTGAGTGGAAAGACAAAACCGCCTACACCTACGGTCTGCACGGCACGCCCACCACCTACATGCTGGAAGAGCGCCTGTGTACGCTCGAAGGCGGCCTGCAATGCCTGCTGTTGCCCAGCGGGCTGGCGGCCATCGCCAATGTGGCCTTGTCGCTGCTGCGTACGGGCGATGAAGTACTCATGCCCGACAACGCTTACGGTCCCAGCAAGACCCTGGCCGAGGGTGAACTCAAGGGCTGGGGCATCACGCACCATTTTTATGACCCCATGAATCCGCTGGATCTGGCGGCCAAGATCGGCCCCCAGACCCGTCTGGTCTGGCTGGAAGCGGCGGGCTCGGTGACGCTGGAGTTTCCCGATCTGTGCGAGCAGGTCCGGGTGTGCAAAGCCCACGGCGTACTGACGGCGCTGGACAACACCTGGGGCGCCGGTCTGGCCTTTGCGCCGTTCGACCTGGTGCCGGGGGCCAGCCCGGCTTTGGGGGTTGATATCTCGGTGCACGCGCTGACCAAATACCCCAGCGGCGGGGGCGACGTGCTGATGGGCAGTGTCATCACCCGTGACGTCGCGCTGCACATGAAGCTCAAGCTGACCCATATGCGGCTGGGCTTTGGCGTCGGTGCCAATGATGTCGAAGCGGTGTTGCGCTCGCTGCCGAGCATGGCACTGCGCTACCGGGCGCATGACAAGGCGGCACGCGAATTGGCCCGCTGGTGCCAGACCCGCGCTGAATTGGTACAGGTTTTACATCCTGCCTTGCCGGACTCTCCTGGGCATGGGTATTGGCGCGATCTGTGTCAACCCGGACCGGGCAGCGCGGCCGGATTGTTCAGCGTGATTTTTCACCCGCGCTACAGCCAAAACCAGATTGATGCGTTTTGCGACGCACTCAAGCTGTTCAAGGTCGGTTACAGCTGGGGTGGGCCCATGAGCCTGGTCGTACCCTATGCGCTGGCCTCCATGCGCAGTGTCTGGCCGTCGCATTTGAAGCAGGGCACGCTGGTGCGCTTTTCGGTGGGGCTGGAAGCCTTAGCCGATTTGCGCGCTGACTTGACGCAGGCAATGCACGCTTTATTGATCTGAATCAGTGTTTACCTGAATAGTCATGGAGCCGGGACTTCGATAGGCTGGGCTCCATGAACCTAGCGCCCGATTCAACTACCCGTAACGGCAGCAGCCCGGACGTCTCGACCACCGCCACGTCAATGCCTGCACCCTATGTGCCGCCTCCATCAGAAGCCCCGCTGAAGGAAATCGTTGATCTGCGCTGGAGTGACCCGTTTCGATGGTTGGCGCTTGGCTGGCGTGATCTGATGGCGGAGAAGGGCATCTGCATTTTTTATGGTGTTTGCTTCTGGCTGATGGCCTGGCTGCTGGGGGCGGTGTTTCGCAGCAAACCCGAGTACGCCATCTCCATCGCCTCGGGTTGTTTGTTGGTCGGGCCGTTTCTGGCGATGGGTCTGTATGAGGTGAGTCGACGGCGCGAACAGGGTCTTGTGCCCGATCTGGGCGCGTCCCTGACTTGCTGGGACTCGCATCTGCGCAGCATGGGCATGTTGATATTGGTGCTGATTGTTCTCGAGTTGCTGTGGGGCCGGGCCTCGCTGGTGGTATTCGCCGTGTTTTTCAACACCGGCATGCCGTCCACCACGGGCGTCATTCAAGCCATCTTCAATCTCGAAAACTGGGAATTTCTGGCGGTCTATTTGCTGGTCGGCGGTGTGTTTGCTGGTTTGTTTTTTGCCGTGTCCGTGGTGGCCATCCCGATGATTCTGGATCGTGATACCGACGCCATCTCGGCCGCCATTGCCAGCCTGCAGGTGGTCTTTGGCAACACGGCGGTCATGTTCCTGTGGGGCATGTTGATCACCCTTCTGGTGTTGGCGGCGCTGCTTCCTTGGGGTTTGGGGCTGCTCTTCATCGGTCCCTGGCTGGGCCACGCCAGCTGGCATGCGTACCGGGGTTCCGTGCGTTGGCTCGATGAAGACGTCACCATGGAGGCGTCGTGAGGCAACATAAATTGCGCCCGGCATGCCGGGCGCTTGTCATGAAATGGTAAAGTGGCCCTAACAACTTGAAAGCATACTTTGGCAACACCCAATTACGGATACGAGAAGCGTCAGAAAGAGCTGGCAAAGAAGAAGAAAAAAGAGGAGAAACTCAAGCACAAAGCCGAACGCAAGGTGGGTGACGGCCCGGAAGACGGTGCGCCGGACGAGAGTGAAGCGACCGAACCGACAGAGCCAGGCTCCGACACCCCCGCGCAAGCCTGAGCTTCTACTTAGCCAGCCAGCCCAAACCTTTGCCGTGCAGGCTCTGGACATAGAGCCGCTCGCGCGTTTCCGTCACGGCCGTGGTCTCGGGGTAAGCCCCGCTCGGGTCTTGCAGATCTGCCACCACTTTTCCGTCTTCCGTGAATGCCATCACATGCCCATAGGCTTTGGGGATGGGCCACAGCGCGCGCGGCAAGCGCAGCGTGAGCTTGCGCAAAAAGGGCTGGGTCGCGAGCTGGTCGATGGTCGGGTTTCTGGGTTTGGCAAAACCCAGCCAGATCTTGCCGTCCAGGCCGCGCATGAGGTTGTCGGGATAGCCCGGCAGGTTGTCAAACAGCACAGTCGCCTGCGGATTCGCCTGGGCCACGTCCAGGTTGCTGGCCTTCACTGAAATCTTCCACACCCGGTATTTGCCGGTTTCGTTGACGAACAGGGTCTGCTCGTCCTGGCTCAGCGCTACGCCATTGGCGAAGCTCAGGCCTTTGGCGACGATGCGGGTGGCCTGCGTCGCAGGGTCGTATTCCAGAATGCGCCCGGTGGCCGACTGCTCGATGATGTCCAGCACGCTGGCCTCGAACGTGCCGCCCCAGCGGGCGGGTGCAAAGCGGGTCGAGGCGTCGCTCACGTACATCTTGCCGTTAGCGGCCACGATGACCGCATCGGCGTAGCGAATCGGCTCCTCATCGACCTTGTCCGTCAGTACCGTGATCTTTCTGTCCGGGCTGATCGACAGCAAGCCTTTGACGGCGTCGGCTGCCACCAGGTTGCCGGCCGCGTCAAAGTCAAAGCCCAGCACCCGGCCACCGGTAGTGGCAAATACCTCCTGCGCACTGCCGTCCGGGTTCATGCGCAGGATGTTGCCGCTGGCCACGGTGGTGTAGAGCTTGCCGTCTTTGGCGACCACGATGTGTTCCGGCCCTTCTTCTGCACCCAGTGAAATCATGTTCAGGCCGGCCAGTTTGTTGTTCACGGCGTGCGCGCCAACGTAGCCCGGTGCGGTGGGTGCGTTCCAGCTGACGGGCTCGATCGGCACCGGCCACAGGCTCAGGTAAGCCGCCAGCGCCAACACCAGCACGCCCAGTACCCAAGCGGCTTTCTTCATTGCGTCTCCTTTATCATTTGTTGAGCTAGAAGTGTCATGGCCGCCGTCGAATGGTCTTCTGGCGCTATTATTTTTGCTACTTCAAACTGGCGGAAATTGCGTCGCATCGACTGCAGGTAAGTCGGGTCGTAGTGCTGCGTGAGCAGCTCCTGCACCACCGGCTCGATGTTCCCCGCCCGCACCGAAGCCTTCCAGCCCTCGACCACCACCTTGCCCCGGAATTCGGCCAATACCTGCAGCCGTTCGCAGAAATGCTCGACGTCACGCACAAAGAAGTCGTAGTCTTCCATCAACAGGGACACGCGCTCGGCGTCGGGCAGCATCAGGTTCAGGCAAGGGCTTTGCCGCATGGCCTCGATCAGCGAGGTCGGCACCGCCACGTTGCCGACTTTTTTGCTTTCGCTCTCGATGTAGACCGGACGCGTCGGCTCCAGCCGCCGCACCGCGTCCCACACCAGCGTGTCAAAGCGCTTTTGCGTCGGTTGCGCCAGCCCTGGAATGGCGCCCAGCACCGAGCTGCGGTGGTTGGCCAGGGCTTCCAGATCGATGACCTGTGCACCCTGAGCGCTCAGCGCCTGAAGCAGTCGGGTTTTGCCCGAGCCCGTTGTGCCGCAAATCACGCGCCACTGCAGGCCACTCACCAGGCGCGGAATGTCCTGCACCACGGCGGCCCGAAAGGCCTTGTAACCGCCTTCCACCAGCGTGACGCGAAAACCGATCTGACCCAGGATCAGCGACAGTGCGCCGCTACGTTGGCCGCCGCGCCAGCAGTAGGTGAGGGGTTTCCAGTCTTTGGGCTTGTCAATGACCTCGCGTTCGATGTGAGTGGCGATATTGCGAGCCGCAATGGCCGCACCGCGTTTTTTGGCCTCGAAGGCATTGACCTGCTTGTACAGGATGCCGATGTCGCGGCGTTCTTCGTTGTGGAGCGTGGGCCAGTTGACGGCGCCGGGCAGGTGATCCTCAAGGTATTCGCCTTCGCTGCGCGCGTCGATGAGGGTGTCAAACTCGTGCAGACGCCCGATGATTTCACTGGCGGGCAGGGTGGTCAGACTCATTTCAGTAGTTTTTTCAGTTCAGGCCACACATTGGCCAGCATGATGGGGTGGGCCTCTGCCCGCGGGTGAATGCGGTCGGCTTGAAACAGCCGCAGGCTGTCGGGTGCGTCGGCAATACCGGCGAGCAAAAACGGCACCAACGCGGCTTTGTTGGCTTTGGCCACGTTCACAAACAGGGCGGCAAAGCGCGCGCCATAGTCTTGGCCGTAGTTGGGTGGCATCTGCATGCCAATCAGCAGCACCCGGGCGCCGGTTTTTTGGGCTGCCTGCGTCATCTGATTCAGGTTGTCTTCGGTCAGTTGCAGGGGCAGGCCGCGCAAGGCGTCGTTGGCCCCCAGTTCAATGATCACATGGCTGGGGTGGTGTAGGGCCAGCAGTCCGCTCAAACGCGACAGCCCACCGGACGTGGTGTCGCCGCTGATGCTGGCGTTGACCACGCTGGCGGGCACGTTTTCAGCGGCGAGTTTTTGTCCGAGCAGCGCGACCCAGCCGCTGCCGCGTTTGAGGCCATACTCTGCACTCAGGGAGTCGCCCACCACCAGGATGGTCCTGGGGGTGATGCTTTTGGCCGCCTTGGCTGGCGTGGCGGCGATAGCCGGTGATAGCCCCGCAACAGCCGCCATTAGCCCAGCCGCGATAAAGTGACGCCGATAGCAGTGTCGTCGATACAAAGAAAGCCCCATGTCTGATTCAATTATTTCCGTCGAGCATGTTTTCAAGTCGGTGACGGATTCCACCGGCACCCTCGACATTTTGCGCGATATTGATTTTGTGCTGAATGCGCGCGAGACCGTGGCCATCGTCGGCGCCTCCGGCTCCGGCAAAAGCACGCTCTTGTCCATCATTGCGGGCCTGGATACGCCCACCCGCGGTACCGTGCGGCTGGCCGGCCAGGACCTGTTCGCCCGGAACGAGGACGAGCGCGCCGCCTTGCGGGCGCAAAAAGTGGGTTTTGTGTTCCAGAGCTTTCAGTTGCTGGGCAACCTCACCGCGCTGGAAAACGTGATGTTGCCGCTGGAACTGGCCAACCGGCGCGACCCGCGCCAGGCTGCCTCCGAGATGCTGGCGCGTGTCGGCCTGTCCGAGCGCCTGGGCCATTACCCCAAGGTCTTGAGTGGTGGCGAGCAGCAGCGGGTGGCGCTGGCGCGCGCTTTCGTGGTGAAACCGGCGGTGCTGCTGGCCGACGAGCCCACCGGCAGCCTCGACTTTGCCACCGGCGAAAAAATCATGGCGCTCATGTTTGACCTCAACCGCGAGCAGGGCACCACGCTGGTGCTGGTAACCCACGACCGCGCCATAGCTGCACGCTGTGCCCGCTGCATCACGATCGAGGCCGGGCAGGTGCTGGACACCGCTGTTGATGTTTAAGCCAATTTGAG
>NZ_DHXT01000126.1:16905-17153 GCF_002413825.1 Rhodoferax sp. UBA5149 | reverse complement strand
AACTCGGCCACGATCCCCAGCACTTTCGCCAATCGACCCGAGTCCGCCACCTCGACCGTGAAGGTCATCCAGGCCGTGCCTTTCACCGACTGGGTCTGCACCCCGATCACATTCATTTTTTCCTTGGCAAAGACTTCAGAAATATCGCGCAGCAGCCCCTGCCGGTCAGCCGCTTCCACCGCCACGTCCACCGGGTAGACGGCGGCGCTTGCCGCCTGGGGTTGGCCCCATTCCACCTCGATCACACG
>NZ_DHXT01000126.1:14537-16712 GCF_002413825.1 Rhodoferax sp. UBA5149 | reverse complement strand
ATTGGCGCTGCTGCGCGGCTTCTTGAGCGGCAGGTAGTCGTCGTCGTGCGGCGTCGGCTCGGGCGGGCGCAACACGGTCTCGATATTGCGCAGCGAGAATTCGTCTTTGCCCACCACTTCAAACAAATCGTCCGCAGAGTTGAAGCCGAGCTGCGAGGCCAGATCGTCGAGCTTGACGGCGGTCTTGCCCAGGCGCTGCAGCAGTTTCTCGACCGCCTCCCGGCCTTTGGCCACGGTCTCATTGACGGCCAGCGCATTGAACCAGGCACGCACTTTGGCCCGGGCCCGGTGGCTGACCAGATAGCCCAGTTCGGCGTTGAGCCAGTCGCGCGACGGCCCGCCCTCCTTGGCCACCGTGACCTCCACGGTTTGGCCATTTTTGAGCGGCGTATTCAGGGGCACCATGACACCATCCAGGCGCGCACCCCGGCAGCGGTGCCCCAGGTTGGTGTGCACGCTGTAGGCAAAGTCCACCGCGGTCGCACCCTGCGGCAGTTCGACGATGGCCGCATCGGGCGTCAGGACATAAATCCGGTCGTCAAAGCTGCCCTGCCCCTGCTCGCCCGAGAGATCGCGCTCCCAGGCCAGCAACTGGCGCAGCACCGCGATTTTGGCGTCATAGGTGCCGCTGGCCGAGACGCCCGAATAGCCTTTGACGCCGGCCTCTTTATAGGCCCAGTGCGCGGCCACCCCGTGTTCGGCATGGTCATGCATGGCCTGGGTGCGGATTTGGATCTCGATCGGCTGCCCGACCCGGTCGCGCACGATGGTGTGCAAGGACTGGTAGCCGTTGACTTTTGGCTTGGCAATGTAGTCGTCAAACTCCTCCGTGACCGGTGTGAACTGGCTGTGCACCCAGCTCAACGCGGCATAGCAGTCGCGGATGGTCGGCACCACGATGCGCAGCGCGCGGATGTCGTAGACCTGGTCAAAACCCAGCGATTTGCCACGCATCTTCTTGACGATGCTGTAGATGTGCTTGGGTCGCCCCTGCACCGTGGCGTCCAGGCCCTGCGCTTTCAGCTCTTCCTGCAGCTGCGAACGCAAATGGGTGACATAGGCTTCACGTTCGGCCCGTTTTTCGTCCAGCAATCGGGCCACCTGGCGGTAGACGTCGGGCTCCAGAAAACGAAAGGCCAGGTCTTCCATCTCCCACTTGATTTGCCAGATGCCCAGGCGGTTGGCCAGCGGCGCGAACACCTGCAGCGCCTCCTGCGCCAGACCGGCCGGCACCGGCAGCTTGCTGGCGGCAAAATGGCGCAGCGTTTGCAGGCGCGAGGCCAGGCGCAGCATGACGACGCGCAAATCGCGCGAAAACGCCAGCAGCATCTTGCGCACATTCTCCAGTTGGGCGGCGGCCGTTTGCGCCCTGGGTATCGCGGTCGATGCCCGTGCGCCAGCGACCTGCGTCTGGCGTGCCTGGCGCTGCACCTGCACCAACTTGGTGGTTTCCACCGCCAGTGCCGCAAAGTTGTCGCCAAAGGCTTTGGCGATCACTTCCTGCGGTTTGTTCAGGTGGTCGCAGGCATACACCAGGTAGGCGGCGGCCTGCATCGCCTCGGACCCGCCAATGGTCCGGAGAATGGCCGCCACCGCGTCCGCATGGGCCAGCGTGTTTTCGCCGGTGTCCAGCGTTTCGCTGGCCAACAGCGGCTCGGCAAATGCGCGGGCGCGCGCCAATGCATGGGCCTGTTCAGGCAGGCTCTGGGCCGTGGCGGCAATCAGTTGCGGTAGCGCTTGGGTTGAGGGCGCCGAACCCGGGTGTTCGGAAGTGATACTTTTCATCCAGATGTCACCCCATTTCTAATCAAGCAGGAAGGCGGCCACCGCTTGCACCTGGTCGTCGGCGACGAAGGTGGGCGCATGACCGACGCCCTCAAACTCCACCAGCCGCGCCTTCGGGCCGCGCGCCGTCATGGCCTGCGCCGTTTCATGGGAAAGCAGGTCCGACTGGGCACCGCGTAGCAACAAGGTCGAGGCCGTGATGTGGTCATACAGCTGCCACAGCATGGCTTCGCCTTGTGCGGCAGATTCTGGCGTGATGGTGCTGAATGGCACGGCGATGGCCGGGTCGTAATGCAGCGTGACGTCGCCCGTGCCATCGCCCAAGGGCTTGACCATGGGGCGCGACAAGGCCAGCCACTGCGCCGGCGTGTGCGGCCCGAAGGTGGTGGA
>NZ_DHXT01000126.1:13302-14299 GCF_002413825.1 Rhodoferax sp. UBA5149 | reverse complement strand
AGGTATTCACCAATGCGCTGCACGGCCTGCCACTGGATGACGGGCCCCACGTCGTTCAACACCAAACGACGCACCGGCACCGGCAGGGGCAGATCCGCCTGCCCGCACACCACCAGACCAATCAGCCCGCCCATGCTGGTGCCCACCCAGTCCAGGGTGGTCGGCTTGAGCTGCGCCAGCAAAGCCAGCATGTCGGCGGCGTAGGACGGAATCTGATAGCCCATCGGGTCTTTCAGCCAGTCACTCTGGCCCCGTCCAACCACGTCAGGACACACCACACGCAGGCTGTCGCCTGCCTTGGCGCACAGCGCCTGCGCCAGCACATCAAAGTCGCGCCCCTGGCGCGACAGGCCATGGACACAGACCACCACATGGCTGCTTTGCGGGTTGCCCCATTGCCAGTAGGCCATGCGATGCCCGCCCGAGGCATCGGGACACAGTACGTAATTCAGCGTAGGTTCAGACATGGTGAGATCGATGGTTTGATAATGTCGGTGTGCAAACAGGTGAGCGGGCCCACCGTCGCGGTCATCACATCCTAATTCAATCGCAGCGCCCCCCATCATTTACGGAGAAACACCATGTTAAAAAATAAAACAGCACTCGTCACCGGGTCCACCAGCGGCATAGGCCTTGGCATCGCCAAAGCCCTGGCCAAGCAGGGCGCCAACATCGTCCTCAACGGCTTTGGCGACGTCGAGGGCCCGAAAGCCGAAGTCGCCGCATTCGGCGTGAAAGTGGCCTACCACGGGGCCGACATGAGCAAACCGGCGGAAATTGAAGACATGATGAAATACGCCGCTGCCCAGTTTGGCCGCGTCGACATTCTGGTGAACAACGCGGGCATCCAGCACGTGGCCCGAATCGAGAACTTCCCCATTGAGCGCTGGGACGCCATCATCGCGATCAACATGAGCAGCGCCTTCCACGCCACCCGCCTGGCCCTGCCCGCCATGCAAGCCGCGGATAACGGCAAAGGGTGGGGCCGCATCATCAA
>NZ_DHXT01000126.1:0-13031 GCF_002413825.1 Rhodoferax sp. UBA5149 | reverse complement strand
TGCAACGCGATCTGCCCCGGCTGGGTGCTGACGCCCCTGGTGCAAAAACAGGTCGATGCCAAGGCGGCGGCGCTCGGCGTCTCCAACGCCGAAGCCACCAAGCTGCTGCTGGGCGAAAAAGAGCCGTCCATGCAGTTCACAACGGCGGAAGAACTGGGCGAACTCGCCGTCTTCTTCTGCTCACCGGCGGCCAACAATGTGCGGGGGGTGGCCTGGAATATGGATGGCGGCTGGACGGCCCAGTGATGCTATGATTACTGTAGCTGCTCACGCTTATAGGACGGGGGCTGGAGGCCTAAAACACCCTTTAGAATCAGGTCGATTGTTTAAACGCCATCACCGCCTGATTGCGCAAGGTGCGCAACAGCGCCAGCTCTTTCTCATCGAGCGTCAGGCCGCCCTTCTGCCCTTTGTCCGCATAAATGAGTCCGAAGGGCTTGCCCTTGATGTTCACCGGCAGCAGCAAAAAGGTGGGGGCGTTGACCCCCTTGCGATACCAGGTCGGCAGGCGCTCGGCGATACGCGGCTCGGTGGCGTCGCTGATCATGGTGTCGGCGCCCTTGATGCACACCGCGGAGAATAAATCCGGCGTCATGGGCTTGAGCGCCACGTTAAAAAATTTGACCATGCCCTCGACGCCCTCGCCCAAACCAAAGCGGCCGGTCAAGGCGTCAATCTTCGAGTCGCGCATGCAGAAAATGATGCGCTGAAATTCCATGGCCCGCAACATGGTTTCCAGAATCATGCGCAGCACGTCACTCAACTTGAAATCTTCCACCATGGCGTTGGTGATGTCCTGAATGCCCGCCGTCAAAATTTCCGCCACGCGGTGCGCATCGCGCGGCGCCAATTCGCCATGTTCCGGGGACATCGTTTGGGTCGCGTGCAATTCCAGGGGGGCCAGCGTGTCAGGGGGTTCCTGATCGAGAGTGCGCAGCGTTTCAGGATCTTCCACGGGGGCGTTCAACAGCTTTGAGGCGGCGGAACCGGCCAGCACTTTGAGATCCATCGCCATGGCCATATCGATCAGTTTTTTGCGCGCCACCGTGGTGGCCAGCTGCACCGCCTCGGGGCTGACGCCCAGGGATTTGGCATAGTGTTTGGCCACCTGCGTCAGCCGCACATCAACATCCTTGGGATCGGTGCGAAGCAGGATGTCGGCAATTTCGTTGGCCGCCGCGGCCATCCAGCGCTGGCGTTCAGCGGCGTCCCCCGGCGGGCGGGCCGGCGGCTCACCGATGGGCCGACGCATGCAGCGCTGGATGCCTTCGGGCAGGCCCCAGGCTTTGGCCACACCAATGCCCAACTCCTCAAAACTCAAACCCAGCACGCTGGCCGAGGCGGTCGCCTCACTCACCGGCTGCCGGGTGGAAGAGGTCAGCCCGCGCACCGTGCGCGCTTCTTCGGGAAAATAAAACTCGGCCAGCAACCGACCCAGGTTATGGAACATGGCGCCAATAAAGGCTTCCTCATTTTCCCGCACCACGGGACACAATTCACTCGCAATGGAGCCGGCCATCAAGGAACGCAAAAACTCTTCCTTCAACACACTGGCATGCGCTTTGTCCTGCATGTGCTCCAGCAGCACCAGGCTGAGCGCCATGTTGCGAATACCGTTGAAACCCACCAGGCTGACCGCCCGCGACACCGTGCTGATGCTGCTACCGCGTGCGTAATGGGCACTGTTGACCAAACGCAGCAACTTGTTGGTCAGGGCCACATCCTTCAAAATTTCATTGGTGACGCTGCCCACGCTTTCGGTCTCGGAGGTCGCCATGCCCTGAATCCGGACCACCGAGTCCGACATGGCGGGGAAATCCGTTTTGTGACGCATGCGGCGCAACAAAAACTCCAGCGTGCTATTGCCACCCGCCCCTGCCGACCTCTTGGCCTGTCCGGCTTCGGCTGCTGCCGCCGCGCCCGACCACTTCACCAGCTCGTCGCGAAAAACCTTGGCGCTGGGGTGGCGTTGCAAGGGGTCGCGGGCCAAGGCACGCAGCACGATCGCTCGCAGCCCGTCGTCCACCTCGGCACTCAGACCCGCCGGTAGCTCCAGCTGCTCATGGACGACCCGGTAAATGGCACGGTAGGGGTCCCGTTCGTTGATGAGCGGCTTGCCCGACAGCATCTCGGTCAACACAATGCCCACTGAGAAAACATCCATCAGCGGCGTGGCGGGCATTCTCTGTGCGGCTTCGGGCGACATATAACCCGGCGTGCCACCATCCGGCGCTGCAGCCGCGATGCCCCCGGCATCCTTCATGCGCGCGGCAATGCCAAAGTCCATCACCCGGGCCCGGCCCGCGGGGTCAATCAGCACATTGGAAGGCTTCAAGTCGCGATGGACAACCCCGGCTGCATGGGCTGCGACCAAGGCCTCCAGCACATCCAGCATGAGCGCCACGGCCTCGGCCGGCGGCAAGGCACCGCGTTTTTTTAGAATCGCCGACAAGGTCTGCCCCGGCACATATTCAAACACCAGGTAGGGCTGCTGATCCTGCACGTCGGCCTCGAACACCGGCACGATATTGGGGTGGGTCAGACGACTGACGCTTCGCGCTTCCTGCAGCCACTGTGCAATCGCCGAGGCATCGGAGCCTTTGCCCACCCGCATCTGCTTGATGGCCACCTCGCGCTCCAGGCGCGGGTCAAACGCCAGCCAGACGACCGCTTGTGCGCCTTGGCCCAGGATGCGTCGCAACTCGAAACGCCCCACCATGGCGGGTTCCTGCTGCGCCGACCGGCCGGTCGCCAGTCGCTTGATGGTGGAGAGCGGTGAGAAATCAGGCATGAATCAATGGCTACGTGGGATGGGGGCAAAAAAGATGCTTTTGTGACGCAAGTATGACACTGACACCCGGAGCTTGCAGCCAGCGGGCGGACAATCAAGCGGGCAGGAGAACGCGATCAGAACCAGCACCCAAAAACTTTTCAAACTCCGCCAGCGGCAGCGGTCGGCTGAACAGGTAGCCCTGGTAGGCGTGGCAGCCATGGCGGGCCAGAAAGTCTCTCTGCTCTTCGGTCTCAACGCCTTCGGCGATCACCGCCAGCCCCAGACTCTGGGCCAGCGCGACGACGGTCTTGGCGATGGCCGCGTCATTGGGGTCACTCATCACATCGCGCACAAAGGACTGGTCAATCTTGAGCTGATCCAGCGGCAGTCTTTTGAGGTAGGACAGCGAGGAGTATCCGGTTCCGAAATCGTCCAGCGAAAAACTGACGCCACGCTCTCTGAGAGCCGTCATTTTGGTGACGATGTCTTCCAGATTGTCGATCAGCATGCTCTCCGTCAATTCGAGCTTGAGTCTTTTCGGGTCGGCCCCGGTGCCGTCGAGCAGGTCCAGCAAAAAGCGCGCGAAGTCCGGCTCGCGAAACTGCCGGGCGCTCACATTCACCGCCAAGGTCAGGTGCGCGCTGTGCGGATGCTGCGCCCACGTCACCAGCTGGGCGCAGGCCACCTCCAGCACCCAGTTACCCAGCAACAGTATTTGCCCCGTTTCTTCAGCCAGCGGAATAAAGTCGGCCGGCGACACCATGCCGCGCGCAGGATGAGACCAGCGTAACAAGGCCTCGACGCCCGTGATGCAGCCCCCGCTATCCACCTGGGGCTGGTAATAGAGAATGAATTGCGCGCCCAGAATGCCTTCGCGCAAATCAGCTTCGAGCGTGGCACGCGAGTTCACCACGGCCTGCATGGCGGGGTCGAAAAAGCGGATGCGGTTGCGCCCTTCCGACTTGGCCTGGTACATCGCCAGATCGGCCTGCGTGAGCAGCTTGTCAATCGATACCGAGTGGCCGCTGTACAAAACGACGCCCACACTGGAGGTACTGTGGACATCAAAATCCACCAGCCGGTAAGGCTGGTTAAGCAGTGTCACAATTTTTTCACCCACGGTTTTGACTTCAGCGGCAGCGATTTCGCGCATTTCGTCAAGGTCTTCCAGCATGATCACGAACTCATCGCCCCCAAGACGGGCCACCGTGTCACCTTCACGCACACAACCGGCCAGACGCTTGGCGACCTGTTGCAGCAGCAAATCACCTTTTTCATGTCCCCGCGTATCGTTGAGCGTCTTGAAGTGGTCAAGGTCGATGAACAACAAAGCCCCACTGCGCTTGTTACGCTCGCTCAAGCCCAAGGCGCGCTGCAAACGGTCCATCAGCAAGCGCCGGTTCGGCAACGCCGTCAGCGGATCGAAAAATGCCAGTTGCCTGATCTGCTCTTCGGCCGCCTTGCGTTGCGTGATGTCCGTCAAGGTGGCCACGTAATGGCTCACCTGGTTTTCTTTATCCATCACCGCCGTGATATTGATCCACTCGGGAAATATCTCACCGCTTTTTCGTCGACTCCATATTTCACCCGCCCATTTCCCCTCGCGCTGCAGGCGTTCTGTCATGTTCGAATAAAAGACGGCGTCATGGCGTCCCGAATTGAAAAGCGCCAGCGTCTGCCCCACCGCATCGGCCTCGGTGTAGCCCACACTGTCGGTAAAAGCCCGGTTGACCCGAAGAATGACCAGCTGCGCGTCGGTCACGATCATCCCTTCCGGGCATTCAAAAGCGGTGGCCGCAATGCGCAACTCGGCGTCGGCCCGGGCACGGTCCGAGAGATCGATATCAATGCAGAACATTTCGGGTTCGCGACCCGGTTGATGCACATAAGCGTGGCTCGAAAACACCGGTACCCGGGAGCCATCCTTGCGCAGCAAGGACAACTCGCCCGCTGGAATGGGCTGGCGGGTTTCAAACATCTGGTGCATCGCCTGGCGCACACCTTCGCGCATCTCGGGTGGAATGATGAGGTCTTGCAACTTGCGTCCAATGGCTTCCCCGGCGGTATATCCGTACAGCCGCTCGGACGCCTTGTTCCAGTAACGCGTCGTCCCATCCGGCGCATAACCCTGCACCGAGACCGCAGGGATGTCTTGCAACAGATTACGAAAGCGGGACTCGGACTCGCGCAGCGCCAACTCGGTTTCATGGCGACGCTCGCCATCTTGCAACAGCAAGCCCAAAAACAGCGTGGCGGGTGTAAAGGTCAGCAGCATCGGCAGGGCCAGGTTGGCAAGGCCCTGCTGGGCGTTCCCGACCGGGAACACAATGAACAGAAAAAACCCGATGCCGTGGATAAGAAAGCCAAACACCAGCAGTGGCACCACGCCAATTCGGGTCCAGCCCCGGTGCACGGTATGGCGGTACAGCAGTCCGAACGCCACGCTGGAAACCATCAAGGTCACCGCCATGCCAACGCCGCCGCCGCCCAGCCAGAACCGATAGGCCACCGCGATGCCTGCCGCGAGCCCACCCACGAGGGGCCCGCCAAAGAGCCCCGCCATGCTCAGCACAACCGAGCGCGCATCAACAATCACACCCGGCGTCACCACGATGGGGGTCATCATGCCAACGACACAAATAGCCCCGAAGAGGACGCCTGAAGTCAATTGCCCGGCCACTTTGTGGTCGCGCCAAAAACGGATGTTGACACTCTGCAAAAAGCTGAGTGCCAGCAACAACGCGACCCCCTTGACGAGCTCAATGATCATCTGCATCCTCCCCGGATTTGACGTTTTTTGGATTATGTACCGCCAAGGCACAAATCCAAACCGGAGCTTCGTCTAAAGCAACCGCTTTATCTCAATTGCACGGACCCGGATACCGTCACCACCACCGCTGTTTTTCCGGCCTCGACCGGCACCGGCGCATCCGCCGCCACCGCCTTGGCCTCCATCGCCATCATTCGCGGTCTGGGTGTGAAGCCCAGGTCATTGGCGCTGACATTGACTTCCCGCAGGGTATAGCCGGCAAAGCCGAAACCGCGGGCGATCTCCGTCGCACGCATCTTGAAGCGCTCAATGGCCATGCCTTGCGCATCACCTTCGACCTTGGCGCGTTGCTCGCGACTCAAACCAAAACTCACGCTGCCAACGGTCAGCGTCTGGATCTTGCCCGCCGTGCTGCTGATGCGGCCGAAATCACGTCCCTCCAGAATCAACTCGGCCGAGCCCTGCCAGCCGATGGACTTGCCGTCCCGGCCGTAGCGCGGATACAGGCTGAAGTTGCCGGTGCGCACGTCAAGCTGGCCCGGTTGCGCCACTTTTTTGGCTTCCGTCAGCGCCGCATCGATCGCGGTCTTGAGCTGGCCTTGCACCGCACTGGCGTCAGCGCCATCGCGGGTCGTATTCATGGAAATCGACAGCAAATCCTGTTGAACCTCCACCGTACCGCTGGCCGCGAGTTGCACGACGTTCTGCACCGGCGGATACAGACCTTGTTGAGCAAATAGGCCGCCAGCCCCCGTCAACAGGGCACAAACAGCTATCGCTTTAGTAGCAAAATTCAAAATGATTCCTCCAGACCCTTAAAACAGGCATCGTAACAAGCCGCTGCTCAGGGCTTGCCGCGCGACACCACGTCGAACTTGAGGCCGCTCGCGCCTTCGCCGCGTCCTGTCACCTTGCTGCGGCCGATCCACAGCAGGGCCCGGCCCTGGGCGTCGCGTGCGTAGTTGAAGTTGCGTTTGAGCTCGATGCCGTCGCGCGGCACCTCTTCTTCCTCGACCCGCAGAAAGTCACTGGCCACCGGCGCATTGGGATCGAGCCGCAGCAGGCTGCCGCGCGGATGGAACATGAAACCCTGCAACTGGTTGTCGTCAGCGCCCTGCACGGCGCTGGTCTCGACAAAGCTGTTGCTGCGCAAGCGCTCGATGAAGCCGGCGTAGCTGGCATTGAGCGGGTCTGCCAGGCGCGATTCGGTCACCTGGTAATAGTGCGTGACGACACCGCGCTGCAACTGAATCGCCCACTGCGCGGGCGTGGCCCCCGCCTTGCGCACTGGCAGAAACGGCACCCAGTTCGCGGCCACCGGCGTCTGCAGCCGGTACTGCAGCAGCGCACCGCTGGCCACGGCGGGGGCGCCGACCGGCGGGCGCAGTGTCTGCGTGGTCGATAGGCGGGTGCTCTCGAACTTGCGGTCGATCGGCTCGCCCGAGCTGCCCTGCACGCGCTTCTCGATGCCCCACACCAGGTTGGCCATCTCGTCGCGCACCAGCAGCACATGCTCCAGCGGCGGGCCTTCGAGCGTGTTGAGCGCGGGGCAGAGGTACAGCGCGTTGTCCAGGCGTTGCACCGGGGCGCCGGGCTGCAGACTCATCTCAAACATGTTCCAGCCCGCAGGCGGAATCGGCAGTTCAATGCCGAAGTTGTCGCGCACCGTGAATGTGCCGACCCGGTACAGCGCGTTGGTGGGCAAGGTCAGCGGCAGCGTGAACCAGTCGTTACCGAACACCAGGGCGTATTCCAGCACGGCGAGCCGCGCCAGGTCACTCTTGGCGGCGCCGAGCATGCCAAAGTTGACGCGCCCATCTTCAAATTCCCAGTAGCGGTCGGCCGGCATGCCGGGGTAACGCGCGGTGGTGGGCAGCGGCGCGCGCTGGGGCACCACGTCAAACGATTCACTCGGGCCAGCCGCTGCATTCGCGGACGACCCGAGCATGAAGGTATGCCAGTCAAGCCGACCGTCGGTGTACTCGTCGGCCACCAGGCGCACCGGCGCGCCATCGCCCTGCGCGCCCAGGGCGAAGCTGTACTCCAGACGCTGTGGATTCCAGTAAGGACTGGCACCTTTCTCAGTGCCGTTGAGTGCCAGCTCGTCGAGCCAGCCAGACCAGTGCGCGATGACGTTGCAGAAGGTCTCCATTTGCGCGGCCGTAACGCCAAGGCTGACCGCCAACGCTTCCAGTGCCGGTCGGTCCGGCAGCGCCTGCAACGCGGTCGAGAGTGCCAGCGCGTCGATGGCACGCTGGTGCAGCAAGACATGCCAAACGAAACCGGCGTTGTCCCCCGCCGCGTCATCAGGCGCCGGCAGCGGCGCCGGAAATTGCGCCAGCAAGGTCTGTGCGGCATCCTGCAGGCTGGCCGCGCGCAGTCGGCGCATCAGTTGTTGACCAGCCTGCGCATTGAGCTTGGGGTGCACCGCCAGCACCTGCTCGTGCTCCACCAGTGCCTCGATCGGCGCGCCGCCCGGCGGCAGGCTCACGCCTTCCACGGCGTCCCGGTCGCGCAGCAAGGAACTGACGGGCAAACCCACCACCGCCAGCGCCGCCTGGATCGGACTGCCCGCGTCTTCGCCCTGAAACTCGTTGAACTGCCACTGCCGCGCCAGCATCCACAGCGGATCGGCCACGCGCGCCTGCAGGCTATCGGACACATCGTCACTGGTGGGCAGCGGCTCCAGCCGCGACCAGACGGTGTGCGACGGGTCAGGCCGCGCAATGAGCGCGGTCATGACGGAGATGCGGGCGGCAGAAAGGGAAATAGTCATGACGGTTCCTTGTGCGCAGGGCTGCTTGCCTACTGGGTGAACTGGGTGGTTCCCATGGCCATGGTCGCGCTGCCGCTGCGCTGATGGCTGGCCACGCGCAGTACGTCGAGGCTCTTTGCCAGCAGCTTGCTGAAGTCAACCGACGGCACGTCCTGCTTGAAGTTGTTCGACAAAAAGATCCCCGGCAGCAGCAGACCCAGCCCTTGCAGGTCCTGCGGTCGCACGGCGCGCAGGCGGGTCAGCGCCATCGCTTCGTTGACGGTGGCAAGCAGGCTGTCGAGCGTCCAGTTTTCGACGGCGAGGTCAGCGGGCACCGCCAGCAGGATGCTTTGCGGTGGTCGCGCACCGGGCGCGTCGAAATGAAAGCCCAGCCCGGTCGTTTCTTCATCCGACGGAATGGTTTCCATCCATTCGTCCACGTACAGGCCCGCCAGCGTGGTCGCGGCGCCCATGCCCAGCAGCGCGCCGGGTGCATGGGCGGCGACGGCGACCACGCCGCGCAGGTCCTGCTCGGGCGCCGGCGGCAGCGCCGCCCAGTGCGCGCTGGCGTTGCGCGGAAACTGCAGCAACTTGAAGTCGAGGGCGTCGTCGACGTAGCCGCTGTCGGCCCCGATGGCTTCGGCCGCCAGCAGCGCGTCAGACAGCAGGGCCGTGGCTTCGCGCACGCAGGCCAGCTTGGGCAACCAACCGGCAATGGCCGTGTCGTCGTTGCCTTGGGCTGCTTTGGCCAGCAGCCTATCGCGGTCCGCCAGCGTGGCCGCCGCATCGCCGGCAAAAGCACCCAGTGTGAACAGCGGCAGCAGCGGGAAGTCCTTGCCCATCACGGCATGGATGCGGTTCAGCGCCGCCTGCATTTGCCCGCCCACGCCGTCCGACACGGGGGCGATGCGGGCCGCGTCAATACGGCCGCCGATTTCGTCAAGCAAGCCGCGCGCGCGCGCCACGGCCTGCGCGGCCGAGTCGCCGGTGGCCAGCGCCTGGCCTTCCGCGTTGCCCGCCGCCACCGGGCTGTTGCTCAGCGCGCTGCGCCAGCCCAAGGCGTAGGCCTGCGCGAGGGCGGCCTGGGTTTGTGCCAATAGCGCCGGTGTGGCCGGATCGTTGGGGTCCAGAGTTTCCAGGTCTTCCGGGGCGAGGTCACTGGCGGCCGCCAGTGCGCCCAGCACGGTGGCGGCTTGCGCCTCTGCCAGGTCGCGGCGGGACTCCAGTTCGGCCACGTCCACGCCCGCTGCTTCGCCATCGTCCAGCGTCGCGGCGCTCTCCATGCCGTCGCGCGCTTGCACCATGTCCATGCGGCGCAAGGCGCGCGTTTTGTCCAGCAAACGCCGGAACACCCAGGCCAGCGACTCGAACGCTGCCAGCCCGATGCGTGCGGCCTGTTGCGCATCGGCCTGCAGCACGACCGCCATGCCATCCGCCGCCGCGCCCACCTGCACCCGCAGCTTGTCGCCCATCAGCGCGCCCAGTCGCTCTTGCACCCCGCTGTGGCCGGCACCCTGCTGTGCTTCGCTGTTGAGCACCAAGGCCAGTGGCGACAGGCCCAGTTCGGCGAGGCTCGCCGTCAATACGACGCCACTGTCTATCCAATCCTGTCCCGCTTGCGCGGGAGGCGTTAGCGCTTTTGCGACAAATTCGTAGCGCGCCGGGTCACCCAACAGGTGTGCCAGCCAGGCATTCAGGCGTGGCTCCATGCGGGCGGCCAGCGCCTCGTCAGCCACGCCCGCCCAGGCGCCCAGATCGGTCGATTCCAGCGCCACCACCACGCGCTGCGTGTAACCACGGGTCGAATGCGGTGTCTCCACCACGCGCGGCTCCGGCGGGCGAGTCTGTTTGTCCAGCGTCATCATGGCGGCACCGGCGGCGTCCATGTTGCCGCCCACCATCTGGTACACGCTCTCTGAAATCAGCAGGTCCGACACCGCGTCCATTTGATCCAGCAGGTCTTCAATGAATATTGCAATCGCGCCGCCTTGCTGGGTCAAGGCGGACGGTACGCCGGGCACCGAAAAACTGGCCTTGGCATTGCGGTAGGTGTCCATCAGGCGCACGCCGTCCACCACGTCGCGCGCGGCAATGCTTTCCTTAGCTTCGGCGCTGCTGTCGGCACCGGCCGGACACAGTGGAAAGGCTTGCCGACACTCCAGAATGTGCGGCGACAGTGCGTTGTCGCGCAGCGAGCGCTCAAAGCGGTAGCCCAGCAGCGCCGCCATTGACTGTCCGTTGGCCAGACCTTCCAGCAAACGCTTGGCGCGCTTGACGCGCCGCGACCGCAAGTCGATGTCGAACGCACTGCCCGCCGCCTGGCCGTTGGCGAGAAAGCCACTGCGCAACACCGAGGCGGCGGTGGCCTGTTGCAAGGACGGGGCATGCACATAGCCCAGGCTGTCCAGCGCCTGGCTTTGACCGCGCGCGGAATCGGGCAGCAGGTCTTCCACCACCCCGAAGGCACCCAGATGGATGCCTTGCGGATGCGCCTCGCGCAAGGTGTCGAGCCGGTGCGTGGCCAGCGAGGTAATCCAGGCATCAAGCCGGTGCGAGAACAAATCGAGCGTGGTGCGAAACGACTGTTGCAGTTCGCCCGCCGTGCGATCTTTCAAAAAATCGAGGCTGTCGTTGAAGCTGGAGATATTGCGCATGTGCTGCGGCCACTGCAAGCGCGGCAGGCCCAACTTGGCCCCAATATGCTCCTCCACCGAGAGCGCGCCGGTGGTGCCGGTGAGCTTCAGACCGAGCAAGGCGCGCGCATGGTTGACGTTAATCTGATCGCCCACCAGCGTGCTGCTGTCCACCCCAATGTATTCGGCCACGCGCAGGCGGCTCATCTGCTGCTTGACCGAATCGCTCAGCGTCGCAATGCCCTGCAGATGGCCATAAAACAGCTCATGGCCGGACTTCAGTACTTCCTCATCGGCGGCAAATCCGAGCATCGCCTCCAGCAGCGACTCGCCGTCCTGCATCTTCACCATCGCTGCGCGAATCGTGCTGCTGGGCTGGCTCAGCAACGCCAGCAAGCTGGCCAGGTAGTTGCGCTTGAGCGCGACCGGGCCGTCAAGTTCGCGCTGCGGCTGGTCGGGGTCGCGCTGCACCCACGGCACGGCGTCCAGCGCATGCGGCTTGGGACGCACGGCACACAGCGCCAGGAACGGCACCTTGCCCTCGAAGCTTTGTTTGTCCAGCAGGTCGGCGATCAAGCCGTGCCCCATGGCCTCCTGGAATATGGCGAAAGGCGCAATGTCGGGATAGTTCTGGATAGTGGCCGGGCCGGCCACTTCCCAGTAACGTTTGGCCGTGGCCCAGGGTTGCATGGCGAGCACCTGGTGCAGGTTCTCGGCGCTGGGGTCGCGCAAGGTCGGCACGCGAGGCACGGCGTTGTCCCAGAAACGGCGAAACCACTCAATGGCTTGCACCAGCTCGCGCTCCAGCGGCAAATTAGGGCTGGGCACATGGCCGCGCGCACTGATGGGCAGAATGCCATACGGCTGCTTGCCCACGCGCAAGGCCGACACCGGCCCGCTTGCCCGCACGGTGCGCACGGCCCAGGCGCGCAGTTGCTCAATGGCATCGTCGTCGAGCAGGGTTTGGCTGCTGTCAAGCGGGTTCCAGAAGTAGCGCAGGGTGTAGCCCAGCGTCGCGCTCCACAGCGCATTGAGCATGTGGCCGGCGGTGGCGCCCTCAAGCAAGTCGGCATCCGGCACCACCCCGGCATCAAAGACGTCACTGGGCACACCCAGCATGCGCTGCAAACGGGCGCCTGCGCTGGCGAGTTCGACCGCTGCGTTCGCCGCGCGTGCGTCGGCCGTCTGCGGGTGCAGTTCAGCGGCAACATCGGCGCCGTTCGCCGCAAAACCGGCGCGCGTGCTGCTGGTGTTGTTGGTGGGCGTGCCTTGGGCGACGAACTTCAGCCCCGCGCTGTGTTGGTGGTTGTCCAGCAGCGCGCCCACCAGATTGGCGGCCGAGTCGGGTGTCTGCGTCCAGTCAACGCCCAGCACGATCAGGCGCTCGATACGGTCGCGCATCTTCGCGCCGTTTTTCAAATCAGCTTGCGTGATGCTCACGGCCATGCCGGCCGCCAGCGCCGCGGCATAGTCAACCATCCAGGCCCGATCGCCACCGAACGGGTCGTGCATCTGTGGGTCGTCCACCAAGAGCGGATCGAAGGCCGGCGACATCGGCAGCAAGTCGGCCACGGCCTGGCCCCATTTGCGAAACACCTCGCGCCCACGCGCTTGCCCGATCACGACAAAGCGGTCGGGCAGTGCCGTTGCATACACCGTTTGCGCGTCGCGCGTGACCAAGGGGATGGCGTCGTCATTGAATTGCGGTGCGACCCGCTGGACCGGTGCTTCGCCGTCTCCCAGCCGCTGGCCGAGCTGATCGAGGTTGATCGGCGTGGTGCTGCGCACGATCCAGGCCGAGCGCGCGGGCGCGTAGATGCGCACGATCTGCGTCCACGGCGACTCGGCATCATCCGGGCTGTCGAAGCGCACGGCCCAGTAGCGCTTGCCTTCGCCCACTTCAGCCTCGGTCAGCCCGGGCTCGTGGGCAAAGGTGTGGATCGCGTCGGGATAGATGCGCACCATCAGCAGCGAGGCGTCGTCGTTGTAGCGCGTCTGCACGGCGACGGGCAGCAGCATCACGGGCTGCGCGCTGCCGAGCGCCTTGATCAGGTCGGCCGGGTCGCGCTCACCCAGCAAGCGCTGCGACAGACCCTTGAG
>NZ_DHXT01000185.1:3949-5941 GCF_002413825.1 Rhodoferax sp. UBA5149 | reverse complement strand
CCGGTGCAACTCTCGGTGCACCAATTGATTGCCGAGCTGTACGAGGGCGTCGATTGGGTGCTGGTGGAAGGCTTCAAGGATTCCGATTTGCTCAAGATCGAGGTCTGGCGGGCGCTCTCGGCCAAACCCACCCGCTACCTGGACGATGATTTCATCGTCGCCATTGCCACCGATTCGCCAGACGAACTGCCCCATGCCACCCTGCGACCGGTGCTGGACATCAACGATGCCGAGCAGATCGTGAACTGGTTGACGGCCAACGAAGCCCGCTTTGACTACTGCCCGGAGATCTTTGCATGAATGCACCACGCCCCGCCCTGAAGCCGCTCGATGATGCCCTGGCCGAATTGCTGGCGTTCGCCACTGTCTTGAGTGGTGTGGAGTCGGTCTCGACCTTTGAGGCCGATGGCCGTGTGCTGGCGCAAGACGTGGTGTCAGCCTTGCATGTACCGCCGCAGGACAACAGTTCCATGGATGGCTACGCCGTGCGCGGCGCTGATGTGTTGCGGGCGCAGGCCCAGGCGCAGGGCGTGCTGCCGGTGTCGCAGCGCATTGCGGCCGGGTCGGCTGGCGAAGCGCTGGCGCCCATGAGTGCGGCCCGAATTTTCACCGGTGCGCCGATCCCGCTTGGGGCGGACGCGGTCGTGATGCAGGAAGACTGCGAAGTGCTGCCGGCCGACGGCGTTCTGCCGGGCGGCGCCGTGCGCATCAAGGCCATGCCGGCGCCGGGCCAGTGGATTCGCCGCGCCGGTGAGGATGTCGCACTGGGCTCGACCGTGCTCTCAAAAGGAGAGCGCCTCACGCCCGCTTCACTAGGGCTGGCGGCCAGTATTGGCATGAATCTGCTGCCGGTGGTGCGGCGCCCCCGGGTCGCTTTGTTCTCTACCGGTGACGAGCTGGTGATGCCCGGTGACGTGGCGCCAGGGCAGATGAAGCCCGGCACGATTTACAACTCCAACCGTTTCTTCTTGAGGGCGCTGCTGCTGCGCCTGGGCTGCGAGGTGAGCGACCTCGGCATCGTGCCGGATCGGCTGGACGCCACCGTGCAAGCCCTGCAACAGGCGGCGCAGCAACACGATCTGATTCTGACCAGCGGCGGCGTCTCGGTCGGGGAAGAAGACCACATCAAACCTGCCGTGCAGGCGCTGGGGTCGCTCGATCTGTGGCAGATCGCCATCAAGCCCGGCAAGCCGTTTGCCTACGGACGCGTGCAGCAGGCCCACTTCATCGGCCTGCCGGGCAACCCGGTGTCGAGCTTCATCACCTTCTTGCTGCTGGTGCGCCCGTTTTTGCTCAAGCTCCAGGGTGTCACCCAGCTTGCTACTAAATCAATAGCTGTCCCCGCCCATTTCACGTGGGCTAGAGCCGATAAACGTCGTGAGTTCTTGCGCGTGCGACGCAATCCGGCGGGTGGACTGGATCTGTTTGCCAACCAAAGCTCGGGCGTGCTGACCTCCGCCGTCTGGGCCGATGGCATAGTGGACAACCCGCCCGGTCAGACCATCCAGCACGGGGATGTGGTCCGGTTTATTCTTTTTCCGGAGGTGCTGGGATGAAGCTCACGGTGAAGTATTTCGCGTCCATCCGGGAGACCCTTGGCGTGTCCAGTGAAGTGGTGGACACCAGCGCGCCCACCCTTGCGGCCTTGCGTGATGAATTGATTGCCTTGGGCGGCGCCCATTCTGAGAGCCTGGCACGTGGCAGGGCCGTGCGCATGGCGCTCAACCAGGTGATGAGCGACGAGTCTGCAGCGTTGCTGGACGGCGCAGAAGTCGCCCTCTTCCCGCCGGTGACGGGCGGCTAAACCCAATACGGGTCAGCGAGCCTCCGACTGCCACAAGCTGGCGCTGAGCCAGCGGGTGGGCGAGCGCGGCGGGCGTCCGTGCCGGGTCGCTTGCGCGCTCGCGCACGTCTGAATTCGCGCCGAGGTACCCCGGCGTTAACCCTGTCACTGGCGAGCCCCGTCTGTGGCAAGCGCGAATTGGCTCCAGC
>NZ_DHXT01000185.1:0-3690 GCF_002413825.1 Rhodoferax sp. UBA5149 | reverse complement strand
TGGTCGGGATGCTCGGGCGCAGGCTCGATTCGCGGTTGCCACAGACGGGGTGCGCCAATCGTGTTGTTGACGAAGGGATGACTCCGACCCCAAGTGTTCGCCCGCGAGCCTGAGCCGGAGAACGAGCACCCCGGCCATCGGCCGTGCCAACAGCGTTGACGTGAACGTGTTCAATCCCGCTTTATTCTGCTGCCGAAATCGCGTCGCTCAGCTGAATGAGGCGCTGCGCGTGGGCCGGCGTGGCCGCTGTCATGGGGGCGCGCAATTCGTTTTGGATCATGCCTTGGTGCGCCAGTAGCGCTTTGAGCGGACCCGGGTTGGGTTCGGCGAACAGCGCTTCGATCAAGGGCAGCAAAGGCCGCCACTGGGTTCTGGCCTGCACCAGATCACCCTGACGGAGCGACTCCAGTACGCGCACGAAACGCGCGGTGTGCAGATGCGCACTGGCGGCAATGGCGCCGCTGCCGCCCAAGGCCACCGTGCTGAAAATTTGCGCGTCTTCTCCCGCCAGCACCTGCAGTCGGCCGTCGGCCATCAGGGCCTGTGTTTTGCCCGCATCGCCGCCACAGTCCTTGACGGCGTGGATGCGCGGCTTGCAGTACCGTATCGAGCACGGCGAGCTGCTCCGCCTCGTCCAGTGCAGCGGCCTCGCCGGTCGAGCCGCACACCACGAACCCGGCAATGCCGGTCGGACGCAAAGGGTGGACCAGTTTGCTCAGCGCCGGGTGGTCCACGGCGCCATTGGAAAACGGGGTGATCAGGGGAATCCACAGCCCAGAGAAATTGCCAGAAGTTTGCACGTAACTTTCCTTGTCAGAAGCTTGACCGATGTGTCACCACCGTCAAATGCGCGCGGGAAGGCAAAACGGGGAGGGTTTGGCGGTTCCATCGCTCATCTGAGGACGGAACCGCAGCTCCGGTCAGATGAGCCTGGGTTTGTTTGCTTTGCTGGCGCGCGCTGCACCCGGCAACCCGCCGGCGGGTGAGACAGAAGGTGTGTTGAATGTGCCAGAAAACATGCTTGTGTCTTAGCATTGGGCTGGCAGACGGTGCCACAATCCCGGCATGGACCATTCTCAAATTCCCCTCTCACGCGTCAGTATTCAAGCCGGCGATTTCGACGTGAGTACCGAGATCAACGCCTTGCGTGCGCAAGACCTGCGCGTCGGTGCGGTGTGCAGTTTTGTCGGCACCGTGCGCGACCGGACGGCGGGGACCGCGGGCAGCATCAGCAGCATGGCGCTGGAGCACTACCCCGGCATGACCGAAAAGGCAATTGAAGCCATGATCGACGAGGCGCACCGGCGTTTTGACATTTTTGGTGCCCGCGTCATTCACCGCATCGGTCTGCTTGAACCGCTGGACCAGATCGTGCTGGTGGCGGTGACCTCGGCGCACCGTGGCGAGAGCTTCCAGGCCTGCGAGTTTTTGATGGATTACCTCAAGACCCAGGCCCCATTCTGGAAAAAAGAGCAGACGCCCGAGGGTGCGCGTTGGGTCGATGCGCGGGTCACGGATGACGCGGCCCTGGCCAAGTGGGGCATCGAGGCACGCAACGGTTGACGTCCGCCCTCAGGGCGAAAAGTGCACTGACCTTGAGTTTTGTCAACGGAATAGCCGGGGCCAATCTCTTGAAAACCCCGAACCGGCCTCAAGCTGGAGGGATATTCAAAGGACTGCTATGCGAATGGAAAAATTGACAACCAAGTTTCAGGAAGCTTTGGGCGAAGCCCAGACGCTGGCGTTGGGCAACGACAACCAGTACATCGAACCGGCCCACGTGTTGGTCGCCATGCTGCGTCAGGAAGATGGCCCCAAGGCCTTGCTGCAGCGTGCCGGCGCCAATGTGCCGGGCTTGCTGGCGGCGGCCGAGGCCGCCATGAAAAAACTGCCGCAGGTGCAGGGTCATGAGCAGGTGCAGATAGGCCGCGACATGGTCTCGCTGCTGCAGGCGTCCGAGAAGGAGTCCATCAAGCGCGGCGACCAGTTTGTGGCTGGCGAGCTGTTTCTGCTGGCGCTGACTGATAGCAAGCAGGACATCGGTCGCATCGTCAAGGAAAACGGCCTCACGCGCAAGTCGCTGGAAACCGCGATTGACGCCGTGCGCGGTGGCCAGAACGTGGACAGCGCCGATGCGGAAGACCAACGTGAGTCGCTGAAGAAATATTGTGTCGACCTGACCGAGCGCGCCCGCATGGGCAAGCTTGACCCGGTGATTGGCCGTGATGACGAAATCCGCCGCGCCATCCAGGTGCTGCAGCGCCGTACCAAAAACAACCCGGTCCTGATTGGCGAGCCCGGCGTTGGCAAGACCGCGATTGTGGAGGGCCTGGCCCAGCGCATCGTGGCTGGCGAGGTACCGGACTCGCTCAAGGGCAAACGCGTGTTGTCGCTGGACATGGCCTCGCTCCTGGCCGGTGCCAAGTTCCGCGGCGAGTTTGAAGAGCGCCTGAAAAACGTGCTCAAGGACCTGGCCAAGGACGAAGGCCAGACCATTGTTTTCATTGACGAGCTGCACACCATGGTGGGCGCCGGCAAGGCCGAAGGTGCCATGGACGCCGGCAATATGCTCAAGCCCGCCCTGGCGCGCGGCGAGTTGCATTGCGTGGGTGCGACCACGCTGGATGAGTACCGAAAATACATCGAGAAAGACGCCGCGCTGGAGCGCCGCTTCCAGAAAATTCTGGTGGGCGAGCCCTCGGTGGAGGACACCATTGCGATCCTGCGCGGCCTGAAAGAACGCTACGAGCTGCACCACGGCGTGGACATCACGGACCCGGCCATCGTGGCCGCGGCCGAGCTTAGCCACCGCTACATCACCGACCGTTTCCTGCCCGACAAGGCGATCGACCTGATCGACGAGGCCGCCTCCAAGATCAAGATCGAGATGGATTCCAAGCCCGAGGTCATGGACAAGCTGGATCGTCGCCTGATCCAGTTGCAGATCGAGCGCGAAGCCGTCAAAAAGGAAAAGGACGAGGCCTCGAAAAAGCGCTTCGAGCTCATCAACGAGGAGATCGGCAGGCTGCAAAAGGAAATAGCCGACCTCGACGAAGTCTGGAAAGCCGAGAAAGCCAGTGCCCAGGGCAGCGCCCAGGTGCGCGAGGAGATCGACAAGCTCAAGTTTCAGATCGAGGAGTTCACGCGCAAGGGCGACTTCAACAAGGTGGCCGAGCTGCAATACGGCAAGCTGCCCGATCTGGAGAAAAAACTCAAGGCGGCGCAAGACCAGGAAGCAGGCAAAGCCAAGAACGCCAAGGATGGCGGCCGCCCGCAGTTGCTGCGCACCCAGGTCGGTGCCGAGGAAATCGCCGAGGTGGTGAGCCGCGCCACAGGCATTCCGGTGAGCAAAATGATGCAGGGCGAGCGCGACAAGCTGCTGCAAATGGAAGTCAAACTGCACCAGCGCGTGGTCGGGCAGGACGAAGCGGTGCGGCTGGTTTCGGATGCGATCCGCCGTTCGCGCTCCGGGCTGTCCGATCCGAACCGTCCGTATGGCTCGTTCCTGTTCCTCGGCCCCACCGGCGTGGGCAAGACCGAGCTGTGCAAGGCGCTGGCGGGCTTCATGTTCGACAGCGAGGACCACCTGATCCGCCTCGACATGAGCGAGTTCATGGAGAAGCACTCGGTCGCCCGCATGATCGGCGCGCCGCCGGGCTACGTGGGCTACGACGAAGGCGGGCAGCTGAC
>NZ_DHXT01000234.1 GCF_002413825.1 Rhodoferax sp. UBA5149 | reverse complement strand
GCGCACGTGAGCAAGCCCACCGTGGTGCGTTTTTGCCGCAGTGTGGGCTATGACGGCCTGTCTGACTTCAAACTCAAGCTGGCTGGCAGCGTGAGCGAAGGCGTGCCCTTCATCCACCGCAGCGTCGATGCGGACGATAAAACCAGCGACATCATGGTCAAGGTAATCGACAACACTGTGGCTGCGTTTTTGAAATACCGCAACGACGCCAGCACCGCAGCGATCGAGAAAGCCGTCACGACGCTGGCGCAAGCCTACGAACGCGGCAAGCGCGTCGAGTTTTTTGGCGTGGGCAATTCAGGCGTGGTGGCACAGGATGCCCAGCACAAATTTTTCCGGCTCGGGATGCACACCATCGCCTACAGCGACGGCCACATGCAGGTGATGAGCGCGTCGCTGCTGGGGCCGGGCGACTGCGTCGTGGTCATCTCCAACTCGGGCCGTACCCGTGACCTGATGGACGCCTGCGATATTGCGCGCAAGAACGGCGCCACCACCATCGTCATCACCGCCAGCGGATCCCCGCTGGCGGCAGCGGGCCACATTCACCTGGCGGCCGACCATCCGGAAGGCTACGACCGCTACAGCCCGATGGTGTCACGTCTGCTGCATTTGATGATCATCGACATCCTCGCCACCTGCGTGGCCCTGCGTATCGGTGGCGAAAAGCTGCAGCCCTTGCTGCGCGAGATGAAGAATAATTTGCGCAGCAAGCGCTACACCTGAAACCCCACGATAGCCACGCCTTTGCGGCCCAGTGCGCTTTATTTCTGCGCCTTATTCTTGCGTCTTGTTGCGGCGCGCGTACGCCAAGGCGGCCAAGCCGACACCGATCAGTGCCTCCGGCCTGTCACTGTTTCGCGGATTCGGCCAACGTGTTCTCGACGCCGTCCAGCGCCTTGCGTATCGCAGCGATGATCAGCCGGTCCGCATAACGCTGATCGATGTCGGGTACGTCCCATTCGAATATCGAACGGTACTTTTCAACCAGAGCCGTGACGTCGGAGTTCAGTTGCTTGCGATGGGCGTCCAGTTCCAGTTCTTCTATCTTTGCCATGATGTATCTCCTTCAGGGGGCGGCGACCGCCCATTTCCAGTTCCGGATCTCCGGCATGTCCTGGCCGTTCTTGTTGATGTACTGCCTGTGTTCGATCAGCTTGTCTTTGAGTTGCTGCTTCAGGTAGACGCCCTTGTCACCGGTCTGCGGCAGGCGATCGATGGTGTCCATCACGAGGTGAAAACGGTCCAAATCGTTGAGCACGGTCATGTCAAAGGGCGTGGTGACGGTACCCTCTTCCTTGTAGCCGCGGACGTGAATGTTGTCGTGGTTGGTGCGGCGGTAGGTCAGCCGGTGGATCAACCACGGGTAGGCATGGTAGGCGAAGATGACCGGCTTGTCTTTGGTGAAGAGTTCGTCGAAATCCGTGTCGCTCAAGCCGTGCGGGTGCTCGCTTGGCGGCTGCAGCTTCATCAGGTCGACGACGTTGACCACCCGGATCTTGAGGTCGGGCAGATGCTCGCGCAGGATCGAGACGGCGGCCAGCGTCTCCAGCGTGGGCACGTCGCCGCAGCAAGCCATGACGACGTCGGACGCCACGCCCTGGTCATTGCTGGCCCACTGCCAGATACCGATGCCCTCGGTGCAGTGCTTGACGGCGGCGTCCATCGTCAGCCACTGCGGAGCCGGGTGCTTGCCCGCGATCACCACGTTGACGTAGTGGCGGCTGCGCAGACAATGGTCCATTACCGATAGCAGGCAGTTCGCATCCGGCGGAAAGTAAACCCGCACGACTTCGGCCTTCTTGTTCACCACGTGGTCGATGAAACCGGGATCCTGGTGGGTGAAACCGTTGTGATCCTGGCGCCAGACGTGCGAGGCCAGTAAGTAATTCAGCGAGGCGATCTTGCGTCGCCACGGCAGGTGCGCGGTGACCTTGAGCCACTTGGCGTGCTGGTTGAACATGGAGTCGATGATGTGGATGAACGCCTCGTAGCAGTTGAAGAGCCCATGCCGCCCGGTGAGCAGGTAGCCCTCGAGCCAGCCCTCGCACTGGTGCTCGCTGAGCATCGAGTCAAGCACGCGCCCACTGGGCGCGAGAAACTCTTCGTTCGGTATGGTTGCGGCGTCCCATTGGCGTTGGGTCACTTCGAACAGGGCTTCCAGGCCGTTGGACAGCGTCTCGTCGGGGCCGAAGACGCGGAAATTGCGCTGCTCGCCGTTCAGCTTGGCCACATCACGCAGGAAAGGTCCGAGCACGTGCGTGTCGCCGATGCCGGGCGCGCCGGGCACCGGTACCTTGGCGGCGTAGTCGCGAAAATCCGGCATCCGCAGGTCGCGCAGCAGCATGCCGCCGTTGGCGTGGGGATTGGCGCCCATGCGGCGTTCGCCCTTGGGAGCGAGTTCGGCCAGCTCCGGCTTCAGTCGGCCCTGCGTATCGAACAGTTCCTCTGGCCGGTAGCTCCTCAGCCAGTCTTCCAGCAGAGGTAGATGCTCGGGATGTTCGGCATCCACGATGATAGGCACCTGGTGCGCGCGGAAGGTGCCTTCAATCTGCAGGCCATCGACCACCTTCGGCCCGGTCCACCCCTTAGGCGACTTGAGAACGATCATCGGCCAGCGCGGTCGCGTCATGTCATGGTTGACTCGGGCGTTGTGCTGGATGCCTTTGATCTGCTCCACCGCGGTGTCGAGCGTCGCGGCCATGGCCTGATGCATTAGCTCGGGTTCGTGACCCTCGACGAAGTAAGGCGTACAGCCGTAGCCGCGAAGCAACTGCTCCAATTCCTCGCGCGTGATGCGACCGAGGACAGTCGGGTTGCTGATCTTGTAGCCGTTGAGATGAAGGATGGGCAGCACCGCACCGTCGGTGGCCGGATCGAGGAACTTGTTGGAATGCCAGGCGGTGGCCAGCGGCCCGGTTTCGGCCTCGCCGTCGCCGACGACGCAGGCGACGATGAGTTCGGGGTTGTCGAACACCGCCCCGAAGGAATGGCTCAGCGAATACCCTAGCTCGCCGCCCTCGTGGATC
>NZ_DHXT01000044.1:3984-4637 GCF_002413825.1 Rhodoferax sp. UBA5149 | reverse complement strand
TGCGCGCGGCGACCCGGCTGGTGTTCAGGTCTGACATCTACCTGGACCACATTGGCGAGGCGCTGGAGCCCGCGCTGGGGCAGGCAGCACAGCGGGCCGCGAGCCGTCATCCGCAGTACCGCTGGCTGGGTGGGATGCCGCATGCGCAGGCCCGCAGCCGCATCCAGCGCGCCCATGTGCTGGTGCACCCGAGCAAGATGGAAGGCGGCGCGCAGGTGATTCTGGAAGCGGTGCAAAGCGGCACGCCGGTGCTGGCCTCCCGCATTGAGGGCAATGTCGGCATGCTGGGCCCGGACTATGCAGGGTATTTCGCTTTGGGCGATGATGGCGCGCTGGCCGAGCTGCTGCAGCGCTGCCGGGATGACGCCGGTTTTTTGCCGCTGCTGCGCCAGCAATGCGAGGCGCGTGCCGTCCTGTTTGAGCCGCAGCGCGAGCAGGCCTTGCTGCGCCAGCTGGTCGCGGCGCTGGCCGTCGCCTGAGCTGAAGAAAAGATAATGACTCGCTGATTCAAAGGAAACCCACATGAACACCACCCCAACCAGTCCCAACGCGCCGAGCACCACCAGCGTCGTCATCGAGCCGCGCCTGACCAGCCTGTCCCATGGCGGCGGCTGCGGCTGCAAGATCGCGCCCGGCGTGCTGTCTGAAATCCT
>NZ_DHXT01000044.1:0-3749 GCF_002413825.1 Rhodoferax sp. UBA5149 | reverse complement strand
GTCTACAAGCTCAACGACGAGCAGGCCCTGATTGCCACCACCGACTTCTTCATGCCGATCGTGGACGACCCGTTTGACTTTGGCCGCATTGCGGCCACCAACGCGATCTCCGACGTCTATGCCATGGGCGGCACACCGATTCTGGCGCTGGCCTTGGTCGGCATGCCGATCAACGTGCTGTCGACCGCGACCATCGCCAAGATTCTGGAAGGCGGCGCCTCGGTCTGCCGGGCGGCGGGCATCCCGATTGCCGGTGGCCACACGATTGACTCGTTCGAGCCAATCTATGGCCTGGTGGCCCTCGGTCTGGTGCATCCGAGCCGCGTCAAACGCAATGCCGATGCCCAGGTGGGTGACCGGCTGATTCTAGGCAAACCGCTGGGCGTGGGCATTTTGTCGGCCGCACTCAAGAAGGAAAAGCTCGATGCGGCGGGCTACGCACAGATGATCGCCGTGACGACGAAACTGAACACCCCGGGCCCCGAGCTGGCGGCACTCAGTGGCGTGCACGCCCTGACCGACGTCACCGGTTTTGGCCTGGCCGGCCACGCTTTGGAAATAGCGCGCGGCGCCCACTGCACGGTGCAAATCGACTGGGCCCGCGTGCCCTTGCTGGGGGGTGTGCGTGAGCTGGCGTCTCAGGGCATGGTGACCGGCGCCTCGGCGCGCAACTGGGCCGGTTATGGCCACGACATCGGCTTGCCGGTCGGCTTTGCGGAGCTTGACCAAGCGCTTTTGTGCGACCCGCAAACCAGTGGCGGCCTGCTGGTGTCGTGCTCATCGGAGGCGGTGGATGCCGTGCTGGCGATTTTCCGGCAGCACGGGTTTGCGGACGCTGCCGAGGTCGGGGAGATAACGGCGGACACTGGCGCGGCCAAGCTGGTGGTGCGCTGAAGCGGACCGCCGCAGCCATGCGCATCATGGGGCGGCGGCTTCTCCTTCAGGTCAAGCCTGCTCGCTACCCCGCCGCCACGAATTGAGCTCGCGGCCTGGGCAACGGTTTCTTATCGCCACCCTCTATGCCATCCATGATCCGGGTGACGCCAACCCCAACCATAAGTTGGATGCAACTGCCAGGCCCAACCCACTCCGGGGGAGGCGTAGGTGGGCGCTACGTAGCCCTGCTGAGGGGCAACTACAACGGGTCCAGGTTGCCATGGCGCCACGACACAACCCGAGGTCGTTGCCAATAGAGCAACCCCCAACGAGAAAAAGCAAGTTTTCAAAATCCGTGCGGTGCCGAGCTTGAGCGCGGGAACATTGAGGGAACTCATGTTGAACTCCTTTTGGGGCTAGCCCCATTTGCATCAGGTCAATATCGACTTGTCTTATCTAAACGCCTCTGCAGTTCACTCGTTGACGTAACCATTTGTATGAGTTGCGGCGAACCCAAGAGCGTTTTATTAACAGACACGTCGAATGTGCATCTATTGGTATTTGTTTTCTGTGCGAAAGCGTACATAGAAGTCAAGCTCGGCCGCGCACCCGCCATCACGTTCATCACGTTTGTTTGCGCGCACCTTGCCTTGAGAAAAATCGATTCCAAAATTTGGCCAAGGGACCTCTCAACATCACGCCCAGAACAATGAGGACGATTCCCGTGAGAATCAGGTAGAGCAGCGTGAGGCCTAACCAGGCTTGCAGTAGTTTCCACTTCTTTCCAAAAAAATAGCCAAGCAGGATGTAAACGGTGGCATAGACCAGCGACCCCGTGAGGTTGAAAAAGAGAAAAATGTGCCATCGCATTTTCGACATGCCGGCCAACAGATTGGCCACGACCGGTGGAAACAAGGCGATAAACCGCGCAATAAAAACAGCCTTTGCGCCATGGCGTTTGAAAAATCGCTCGGGCCACGCCAGTCTTTTCGGCGTGAGATGGAGCCATTGAATTTTTTCCAGGCCGCTCTGGCCCAACCGTCGTCCCATCCAAAAGGCACAAATACCGCCCAGGAAACAAGCCACCGCGCCGGCCACCAAAGGTGGCCACAGCGTCGTGGCGGTTTTCCCCAAGATAAATCCGGCCCCCAGAAGAATCGTCTCTCCCGGCAGGGGGAAACCGATATTGTTCAAGAACACGACAATGAAGACGAGCGCATATCCGTAATGAGGCATGTAGGGCAATTGAGACCGCAGCCAGTCAAACATGTTCTCCGCTCCTTGTTGCGATCGACCACTTGAGCGGCTCGACAACGCGTGGCTTGGGCCATCGTCAGTGACATGGCGGTGCCGGGTTCAATACTACAACCCTCGCATGCGCGAACCGCTTTCATTCATGGGTGCCTTTGATTGCAGAGGTCTTAACTATCGGGTCAAAGCGCTGGTCCATCTGTTCGCAAACGCACATTGCGCCAGCAGGCGAACGATTCACGCGGCCGCTATCTCTACAATTCGAAAATGTTGTCCCTGCGTACCTCCGTCATTGGCCCCTTGCTTACCCGAGATGCGCTTGAGAAAGCGCAAGCTGCACTCGCCCTGAACCTTGAACTTCCAATCGACATTGAATCTGACATAACGCCTCCTGTTGGCATTCCGGGCCGCCCAACCAGACCAACCCTCGTCCTGCCGACTGCCATGAAGCATTTGCCCCTCACGACCATTGAGGGACGTGCGGCACTGCTTCACGCGCTTGCTCATATCGAACTGAATGCCATCGATTTAGCCCTCGACATTGTTTGGCGTTTTTCAGGAATGCCAGAGCAGTTTTACCGGGATTGGGTGTCAATCGCGAAGGAAGAAGCGCTTCATTTCACCCTCCTGCGCAATCACTTGCTCGGTCTTGGTTTTGATTATGGTGACTTCGACGCACACAACTCCTTGTGGGAAATGGCGGAAAAGACGCAGGATGATGTGCTGGCCAGGGTCGCACTGGTGCCAAGAACCCTTGAAGCGCGTGGCCTTGATGCTTCACCAGCGGTCAAAAACAAGCTCGTGAGTGTGGGAGACAAGAAGGGCGGAGAAATTCTTGACCTCATCCTCAAGGATGAAATTGGTCATGTTGCCGCAGGCAACCACTGGTATCGCTGGATTTGCAATCAGCGAGGTCTGGACCCCATCAGCACCTATGCAGATTTGACAAGAAAGTACGATGCGCCCAGGCTGCGTCCGCCATTTAACCTGGACGCCCGTCGTCTGGCCGGTTTTGACGAAGTTGAACTTCGTCAACTTGCTTCATAGCGACCCTGCGCATTTCATGGCGCAATTTAAGGAGATCAAACTGTGACCACTGCATCCGCGTCCGTGTTGACCGCATTCATTGCTTGGTCGCTGTTTCTGCTCGTTCTCATGGAGGCGCTTCGCACGCGTCTGGTGGTTAAGGGGGCGGTCGCGTCGAACGCGTTCGCGCCTGATAACGCCAACCTGTCGCCGTTCATGCAGCGGCTCAGCAGAGCGCACGCGAATTGCCTTGAAGGTCTCCCCATTTTTGGCGGACTTCTGCTCATCGCTATCGCCACTGGCAGAACCGGTGTCACGGACGGCCTCGCGCCGTGGCTCCTGGTGGCCCGCGTCGTCCAGTCGAGCGTCCATCTGCTTTCGCTCAGTGTGCCCGCGGTGAATGTTCGATTCTTTGCATTTGCCGTGCAAATGGGTATCGCCGCCTATTGGGTGTGGGCTCTGCTGGCGCGCTAGCTCGGTCCGCCTTCGGCGTCCGCTGAACGCCCATTCGGAGGACCTGCTGGCCACACAATTGAATGTCCAGATTGGGCGCTGGCGTGACCGGCGCTTCACGACTAGTACATTGACACGTAAAT
>NZ_DHXT01000188.1 GCF_002413825.1 Rhodoferax sp. UBA5149 | reverse complement strand
GGCGTCACCCGTCTGTCAGTCGGCGTGCAGAGCTTCAACGATGACTACTTGAAGACCCTGGGGCGCGTGCATGACCGGGCCCAGGCGCTGGCGGCGGTGGAGGAAGCGGCGCAGTCCTTTGACACCTTCAATCTGGACATCATGTACGCGCTGCCGGGTCAGACCCTGGCCGACCTGAAAACAGACATGGCCACGGCGCTGGCGCTGGCGCCGCCGCATATCTCGATCTATCACCTCACCATCGAGCCCAATACCTATTTCGCCAAATATCCGCCCGTGATTCCCGAGGAAGACACGGCTTACGACATGCTCGACCTCATCACCGACATGACGGGGGAAGCCGGGCTGGAACGGTATGAAGTGTCGGCCTACGCGAGGCCGGGACACCGCTGTTTTCACAACCTCAACTACTGGCAGTTTGGCGACTATCTCGGCCTGGGCGCGGGCGCGCACAGCAAGCTCAGTTTTGCGCACCGGGTGGTGCGCCAGGTGCGTTTTCGCGAGCCCCGCCTGTACATGGAAAAAGCCCTGGCCGGCCACTGTCTGGCGCAGGACGAGGAAGTCAGCCGGGCTGATTTGCCGTTTGAGTTCATGCTGAATGCCTTGCGTTTGAAAGACGGGTTCTTGTTGCAGCAGTTCTCTGAACGCACCGGTCTGGCCGTGACCGCCATTCAAAAGGCGCTGGGCGAGGCCGAACGCAAAGGTTTGATCGAGCGTGACTTTGTCCATGTCAAACCCAGCGCGCGCGGATTTGATTTTTTGAATGACTTGCAGTCCCTGTTTCTGCCGCCGCACAACTGAGCCCATTTGATATTTTGACCGCTGCCGCGCTATAGTCTGCTAGAACGACGGAAGGGCTGGACGATGTTCTCGGTATATGGTGTGTCAGGGCAGTTGTTTCGCGGCTCGCTGGAGCAGCTGCGCCAGATTGGGGCGGTCGGTGCCGTGGCTCGCGGCAACGCCGTTCAGGCGGTTGGCCGCGATGGACAAGACCCCTCGTCATCTTCCCCCGGCGCGTTTACCGCCCGTGCGGAACACCCAGCGCCCAGTGATGAGGCGCATCGCAGCGCGCTGGCGGCGTACGCCCAGACCCAGAGGGTTGCGCTGCCGCGCCATCCCCTGAGTCGGGTCGATGCCCTGATGAGTCGCCCGGTGATCACCATACCGGATAGCTCGACGGTGCTGCAGGCCTGGCAAATTCTGGCCCGGCATGGCGTCGGCCAGGCTCCCGTGGTGAATAGTGACGCCACGCTGGTGGGTCTGCTGTCCCGTGCCGATTTGCTGCGCCCGGAGCGCCTGCCGACGCCCGGCAGCAACGCGCTGGTGTGGCGCGCCTTGCTGGCGCAAAGCGTCTCGGACATCATGTCGACACCGGTGCCCAGCGTTGCGGCGGACACCGATATCCGGCGCGTGGCGCGCGTTTTGCTGGATACGGGTCTGCCCGGTCTTCCTGTGGTGGATGAGCAAGGCCTGGTCACCGGTTTTGTCTCGCGCTCCGACATCCTGCGCGCGGTGGTGACGGATCCGCCGCTGGACCTCTGGGGTTAAGGTCAGCGCGGCTTGAAGTGCGGGGATTCGCTGAAGGGATGGGTGCCCGCATGACTACGGAAAACAGTATGAATGCGAAAACCAACAAAACAATGAACCAAAAACCAACGCCATCGAACCTCGTTGCCAGCTATGTCCTGGCCGCTCAGTCGGCATCTACCCGGCGCAGCTACGCACAGGACGTGCGGCATTTCAAGGCCAACGCAAAGATTCCGGCCACACCCGAAACGGTGGCTGAATACTTGGCGAAATTTGCCGAGGTACTTTCGTTGCCACCTTGCAGCACCGCCTGATCGCTATTCACCAGGCGCACACGGACAAAGGGTTTGACAGTCCCGTCAAGGATCGGCTGGTGAAGCGCACCATGCAGGGCATACGTCGCACGTACGGAGTGGCGCAGCGGCGTGTCCGAGCACTGGTCAAAGATGATCTGCTCGAATTGCTGGTGATGGTCGCCAAGCGGAAGCCCTTGGAAGCCGCCCGAGACAAGGCGATTCTGCTGCTGGGGTTTTCTGGGGCATTTCGGCGCTCGGAGCTGGTGGCGCTCAGGATGGAGGACATAACGCAGCATGCCCACGGGCTAGAGCTGCCAATTCGGCGCTCCAAAACCGACCAGGAGGGTGAAGGCAGAACAGTCTTCGTACCCTTGGCAAAGTCGGAGGAACGCTGTCCGGTCAAAGCCCTCCAACGTTGGCTTGATCTGGCGGGTATTGGGGCGGGGCCTCTGTTTCGACCCGTGAATCGGCATGACAAGGTCGCGAATGAACTGGCGCTGACACCGCAGTCCGTGGCGTTGATCGTGAAGTCGGCGGTTGCGAGTTCCAAGGGTATTGAAGCGGCGAAAACCGTATCGGGACACTCATAGCGTGCTGGGTTTGTGACCGAGGCGGCAACGGTGGGCCTGCAAACCAGCGCAATCATGGGCCAAACCGGTCACAAGTCAATGGAAATGGTGTTTCGGTATGTCAGCCCGGTGCAAAAGCGGCAGATTTCAAGTCTCTTGTAACGAATGCCGAGGGATTGGCGGCTCTACACCAGCCGTTCGACATATCGAAAAACGGACGTTGGTGGCCGCGGACATGTGCATGATGTGGGAGAAAATGAATTGTCTTGCCATCAGTGTCTGAGAAAAAATATTGGTTGGAGTGCGGCTGAGTCAATACAAAATTGATAGTTTCCTACGTCAATCGTAAAACGGTTATATGTGGTTTGAAGGCAATTTTCTGGAGTCACAATGAACTGTCTGACAGTTGCTTGGACTTCCCACGACCCAGAGTTACGAGGCTGGCTGCGCCATCGCTTGGGCAATCCTGCTGAGGCCGATGATCTGCTGCAAGACTTAGAAATTATCCGTAAATAATGTTTGCATCCAACTTGATCTTTCTGAATGCCATGATTGATGCAGCCAAGTGGTTGAGTGCCAAGAAGCTACGGTCAAGTTTCTCGTACCGCACCAGCAGCTTTCGGAATCGGTTGAACCAACTGTGCGCTACTTCCAAGACCCAGCGCCGCGCCCTTTTCTCGGGATCACGCTTGAGCTCGTCGGCCTCTTGTCCGCGTCCTTTAATGTGAGGAATGTAGCCATGTTCTTCAATGACTTTCAACGCTGGCGCCCCGGTGTAGCCCGCATCGGCACACAGATGCTTGTGACGCCTCAAGGGTGGATTGGGCCGCTCGATAACGATGGCATCCAGCACAGCTTCCAGTTGGGAGACGTCATGCCGGTTTGCTCCGGTCACGACGAGCGACAACGGGACGCCACGACCGCCCACCAGCAAATGGCGTTTGCTCCCATTTTTTTCCCCTATCTGTGGGATTAGGCCCAACGCTTTGCTGAGCCAGTGGTGCCTTCATCATCGCCCCGTCAATACTTTGCCATCGCCAGGCAATGCCTTCAAATTCATCGTACTCGGCAAGCCCCAGTTTCCACAGGGCCTCAAAGACGCCTGCTTTCTCCCACTCAAGGAATCGGGCGTGTATTGCGCTGGCACTGCCGTAGCGCTCTGCGGGGAGGGCTTTCCATTGGCAGCCTGTTCTCAGTACGTAGACGATGCCTTCAAATACGAGTCGAGGGTCTTTGGGCTTGCGTCCACCACCAGTCTTTCTGCTGTAGGTCTGATCTGCCGCACGCTGGCGTAACGGGATCAACGGCTCTACTCGCTTCCAAAATTCGTCGGTAACTTCCCATGCTGTCGCTTTGGCCATCTTCCCTCCACACGCGGTCATCGCGCATGGAAAGTCATTATCCTCTATTTACGGATAAGTTCTTAGGCGAATACCTCGAATTGAAGGTGTTGATCTGGGTTTCAAACCGCTGGCCATCACTGCTGGAATGCAACTCTTCACGAATGTTGAAGAGCTTGAAGGCCGACAGCGCGGCCGTGGCATTGCTGACGGCGTCATTGGCAGCGTGCACGGTTTCCGGCCGCAAGTAGCTGCGCGCGGTGGTAATCAACGCGGCATGGCTCATGCCCGAGACCTCGGATATTTTGCCCAAACCCATGTTGGTGCCGAACGCCACGACACATGCCAAGATTTCGCTCAGAAAAAGCTTTGTGCGGTTGCTACATAATTCCGTATTTTTGAGGCCCACAACTCTTGATCCATCGCCTGTTCCCCAATGGTTCTGATGTCGGCATAGCGCCGATATTCGCCGCTCGCGCAATGCGTGGCTTCGCCGACGGCTTTGTCGCCGTGCTGTTGCCGGTTTACCTGCTTGAAATGGGCTTGGGTGGGGTCGAGGTCGGTGCCATCGCCACGGCGACCTTGTTTGGCTCCGCCTTTGCGACCTTGGCTATCGGAGCATGGGGGCATCGTTGGACTGGTCGAAGCTTGATGCTGGTCGCCGCGGCCCTAATGGCCGCAACCGGATTGGGCTTTTCAGTCCTCTGCGCATTTTGGCCGCTTCTCATCGTCGCGTTCATAGGGACCCTCAATCCGAGCTCAGGCGACGTCAGTGTCTTTCTTCCTTTGGAGCACGCCCGGTTGGCAGCGGCGTCGGACGCGGCAGCCAGGACCGATTTATTCGCAAGGTATGCGTTGACCGGAGCTCTGTGCGCCGCTCTTGGAGCATTGGCGTCCGGGCTTCCCGAGCGCGTGGTCGCTCTGTCCGGCATTCATAAGCTGGACGCCCTGCGGGGGATGTTTATCCTTTACGGGGTGATCGGCGTCGCGGTGTGGGCCATGTATCGAAAGCTGCCGACCCATGAAGCGGTCAGCCATGCAAAGCCTGCGCCGCTGGGGCCATCCCGAGCAGTGGTGGTCAAACTGGCCGCCTTGTTTTCCGTGGATTCGTTCGCTGGCGGGCTCGTGGTCAATTCGCTGCTGGCCCTCTGGCTCTTTCAGAGGTTTGGCCTTTCACTCTCCGCGGCTGGCGCCTTTTTCTTCGCTTCCGGGCTTCTGGGGGCGGCTTCACAACTTGCGGCGCCGAAGCTGGCCAAGCGTGTCGGCTTGGTCAACACCATGGTCTTTACGCATATTCCGGCGAGCATGTGTCTGATCGCCGCGGCCTTCGCGACCAACGTCGGCGTGGCGCTGGGTCTCCTGTTGGTTCGCGCCATGGTGTCGTCGATGGATGTGCCAGCTCGAAGCGCATTTGTGATGTCGGTGGTGCAGCCCCATGAGCGAGCCGCGGCAGCCAGCTTCACCGCAGTGCCTCGAAGCCTTGCCTCTGCCGTGAGCCCTCTGCTTGCGGGCTGGTTATTTCAATCGGGCTGGTCGGCCACACCATTGGTGGTTTGCGGGGTCTTGAAAATCACCTATGACTTGGCGTTATGGCGAGCGTTCAGGCTTTTTAAACATGACTGATTTGTGCCGCTGTGATTGGCTCGAATTTCTCAGCTCAATCATTGGCAATGGAGTGTGTCTTTCGAGGGGCAGGGACAGCTTGCTTATGCTGCCAAACCAATCACCGGACTGCCAGCACTCCCTCCATCACGATCCGTCGGGAGGTTGATCGTAAAACGTGTCCACTCGTTCCCAGATTCCACGCTGATCGTACCCTTGTGCATCTCAACGATGGACCGCGTGATCGCCAACCCCAACCCCACATTTTCGTTGTGCCCGTCCTGACGGGAGGCGTCAACCCGGTAGAGACGATCGAAAATCCTGGGTAGATGTTCCGCAGGAATCGCCGTGCCCTGGTTCGCGACGGCGATCATGGCCTGGTGGTCGGCAGTCTCTCCAAGAGTGACTTCGAGCGCCCTGCCTTCAGGCGTGAAACGTATTGCGTTTGACAATAAATTGGATATGGCCCGTTGCAGCATCAAACGGTCAGCGTAGGCAGTCGCAGCGCCGCGCTGCGTTAACTTGATTCCTCGCTCACTAGCGAGTGCTTCGTAAAACTCAAACAGTCTCGTCACTTCCGAATGAAGATCAATCGATTCCCGGTGCAGTACCAGCAATCTGTTGTCGGCCTTGGCGAGGAACAGCATGTCTGAAATCATGCGCGACAGACGCCCGAATTCCTCCAGGTTGGACTGCAGATTGGTGCGGTACTCGATGACATCGCACTCGCCAGTCAACGTAACTTCCGTCTGCACCAGCAGATTCTGGATCGGCGTGCGCAGTTCGTGGGCAATATCTGAAGAGAACTCCGACAGCCGCCGGAACGAGTCGTCGAGCCGCGCCAGCATCGTGTTGAAGGAGGATACGAGTTCTTTCAGCTCCCGCGGCACACCTTCTATGGGAACCGGCATGTCCAGCCGTTGCGCAGATATGTTCACCATCATCGCCGACACTTTGTTCAATGGCGAAAGCCCTTGGCGCACAGCCACCCAAGCAAGCCAACCCATAGCCAGCGCCGCCAGAACCATGCCGAACCACAGGAATTCTCTGAATTCCACCATGAATTGTTGGTCCCCGCTTATGTCGAACGCGATTGCTACTTTGGCCGGTTGACTGGCCGGTATGCCAAGTGCAACGCGATTGGCGACGATTCGGTAGCTGTGCTTGTCCAGTGACCAGGTCACCGGCTGGGGTTTGTCGATTTCTGTGCCTTGGAGCAGGTGGGTCACGACCGCGCTCTGGCCAACCGTAAACAGTACCCTTCCGTCGCCAGTCGCCACTGTGATGGCGATGCCTGGATGACCGGTCATCGTGTCATGCAAGCGCGTCGGCAGCGCCGCAATGGCATCGACCGACGTGATCTTCCCAAGCACCTCATGGATCAACGCCATCTTGCCGTCCAGTTCCTCCAAGTCGTGTTCCAGGAACCGGTTGTTAGCCGCGCGCTCGAACAGCAATCCGGCAAACAGAAGAACGCATGCGGCTGAACCAGCGAATAGCAGGCTCAGCCGCGCCGTGAGGGAGATCGGAGTCTTCATGGTCCAGGCGCTTCCAGCACGTAACCCATGCCGCGCACGGTGCGGATAAGCTTCACCGCGAAATCGTCATCGATCTTGGCCCGTAGGCGGCGCACGGCGACATCGATAACGTTTGTATCGCTATCGAAGTTCATGTCCCATACCTGAGATGCGATCAACGCGCGCGGCAGCACTTCCCCCTGTCGGCGCATCATCAACTCCAGCAGCGAGAACTCTTTGGCGGTGACGTCGATCCGCTGGCCGCCTCGCATCACGCAATGGTGCGGAAGATCAAGCACCAGGTCGGCAACTTTGATATTCTCGAATGCGGTGACGGTGCTTCCTCGTCGCAGCAAGGTACGCACCCGTGCCAGCAACTCGGAAAAAGCGAAGGGTTTTACAAGATAGTCATCAGCGCCTAGCTCCAGCCCCTTGACGCGGTCATCCACCTGATCGCGCGCACTCAAGAACATGACCGGGGTTTGTTTGTCAGCGCGGCGCATCTCGCGCAGAATTTCCCAGCCGTCGATCCCAGGCAGCATCACGTCCAGTACGACGAGGTCATAGCTATCGGTCAAGGCCAAATGCAGGCCATCCCGCCCATCGCGCGCGCAATCAACGACGAAGCCGGCCGCTGTCAGCCCTCGCTTGAGATATGTACCTGTCTTGGGTTCATCTTCAACAATCAGGATTTTCATATTATTTCTCAGGAGGACCAGTTGCATGGCTGACATGCTCGTGTCGCGACGCGATGATTGATTTGACGTCGATCAATGATAAAGGGTGGGAACTCCAACTTGGAACATTACATATTTTGTAATGCGCACGTCATCCAACTGAGCGCACGCGCGGATCATGATTCAGACGTCATCAATGTTTTAAAAAAGGAGATTCACCATGGAAATCAGTATGCGTGACTTGTGGACCGTGATTCACGGCATGGGATTTGGGGCTCTATTTATGCTGGCATTTTCCGGCGCAATCATGGAGCTCTACGGTGGATGGGCGGCGCAGCCGCAGGCGACCATTGACCAAGGGGGGCAGACCCGGCTGCGAGTCTATTTGGTTGTGATGGTCCTGTTGGCCTGGCTGACCGTTTTTTCCGGTGCCTACATCGTCTATCCGTGGTACCGCGCCATACCCCCGGCGGGCATGACTGATTTAACAGGCTTTCCTCAAAAATTGCTGATATCGAGCCCGACAACTAGCGAATGGCACGCCTTCGGCATGGAATGGAAGGAGCATGTGGCCTGGATCGCACCGATCGCCATGACGATGGTCGCCTATGTCTATTGGAAGTATGGCCGCGGCGTCAACAAGCATCGTGAATTGCGCAAGGCGGCACTCATCTTCGCGTTGGCGGCTTTTGTTGCCACTGCTGTGGCGGGCGGGTTCGGTGCTTTCCTCAATAAGTACGCGCCGATACGCGGCGGTGCAACGATTCACTTGATGAATGGAGAATGATCATGGCAAACACTCACGAAACCTCAATGGGCAAGGACCTGCCCAACGGTGCCGGGGCAGCGGCGATCCTGGCCGCAGGCATCGGATGTGCCACGCTAGGGGTGCTCGCCCTGCTGGGCGATGCATTCACCGGCATCAAGAACTTCTTGAATTTCTACAATCCCACCGGCCCCCTCTCGGGCGTGACAATCTTGACCATCGTCGTGTGGCTGGCAGCTTGGTTTGTGCTGGCGAAGAAGTGGGATGGCCAGGATGTGGCGCTAAGCCGGGTTAGCACGGTGGCTTTCGTATTGTTGGCGGTCGGTCTTTTCCTGACTTTCCCGCCCGGGATGGATCTGCTGCAGGGCAAGTAGTCCGGAAACAGTTTACCCGGCGATCTGGACCGGGGGCATGAATCTGCCCCCGACAAACCCTAAGTGAGACCGGGAACCAAGCTAAAAAAACATATCAAGGATATGCAATGAAAACCTTCAATCTCAAATATGGCGCATTTTTCTTCATGGCATGCGCGACGCTGACGACCTCAGAGCTGGCGCTGGCCGGCCCGCCGTTCATGACGGACGATCCCGAAACGGTCGAATACCAGCACCACGAGTTCTATATCGCGTCACAGCAGGTAAAGACGCAAGACGGCAGAAGCGGGACGTTACCTCATTTCGAATTCAACTATGGTGTGGCGCCCGATGTGCAATTGCACATCATTGCACCCTTTGCCTTCAACAGCCCGGCGGATGGCCCGCGACAACAGGGATTGGGTGACGTTGAATTGGGAGTCAAATACCGCTTCCTGCAAGAGACTGAGAACCGGCCGATGGTGGGGATCTTCCCGATTGTTGTCACCCATACGGGAGACGCCGATAAGGGGCTGGGCAGCGGCGCGACTCAAGTTTTCTTACCCATCTGGCTGCAAAAAAGGTGGGGTGCATGGCAGAGTTACGGTGGCGGCGGTTACTGGATCACGAATGACGCGAGCGCGAAAAACCATTGGTTCCTTGGCTGGCAGTTGCAAAAAGATATTTCCGAGCACCTGACGCTGGGCGGGGAGATTTTCCACAGCACAGAGCAGGTCTCCGGCCAGGGCTCCAGCACGGGCTTCAACCTCGGTGGATCCTACAATTTCGACGAGCACAACCACCTGCTCTTTTCCGCTGGACGCGGTCTGACGAATACAGATCAGACGAATCAGTTCTCGTCTTATCTAGGCTATCAATTGACTTGGTAGTTGAAAGGCAACGTCTGCGTGGCGTCTTTTGCTCTTCAGCGCGCGCCACTGGATGCATGATGACCGCCGCGCCGTCGGTCAACTCCCGCCCGCAATCTTTAAAAAGTTGCCAAAATGGGCTTCTCCCATGGTGCCTGACAGCGTTGGCACTGTGGCAATGTTCGAGGTTGTACCAATGCACGAATGTGCCAACCCATTGGCGGGCCGCGAACAGGTTCTCAAATGCCCGTGTGGGATAGTCGGATCGGTATTTCAGTGTCTTGAAGAGCGATTCCGAATAAGGGTTGCGCTCACTCAAGGAGATGGCCCCGCAGGCGCGTTCCTGGCGTGCGCCTGCCGTGATGGCTTGGCCCACCAGTTCCAGTACTTGGTGGCGCTCTGAAAGGAGGGTCATTTGGCCTCGTCCTCCCACAGTGCGCGGAACTTTTTTTGCAGAATCAGCAATGCGGCCGCCTCCGCCAAGGCTTCTGGACAAATTCCGCCGGTTTGGGCTTACAACCCCAAACAGGCATCTATTTCTTATCTATCATTCGTTTTATCGTTAGAATAATAGAATGAAAAAACGATCACTCAAAGACCTGCTGTACGAACAAGTCGCCCGCATCGGCAAGGCGGTGTCGAGCCCGAAGCGCCTGGAGCTTCTGGACTTGCTGGCCCAAGGCGAAAAAAACGTCGAGGCGTTGGCAACGGAGTTGTCGGCCGACATCAAGCTCACCAGCGCCCACCTCAAGGCCCTGCGCGACGCGCGTTTGGTCACCTCCCGGCGTGATGGCAAGTACGTGATCTATCGCTTGACCGGCAGTGACGTGGCGGGCCTTTGGGTGACGCTACGACAAGTTGCCGAGGAGCACTTGCTGGAGTTGCGGCTGGCCTTGGACCAGATGATGGCCGATCCCGCCAAGCTCGCCTCCGTGGGTCGCGCCGAGCTACTGGAGCAGGCCCGGCGCGGCGACGTGATCGTCATCGACGTCCGTCCGCAGGCCGAGTACGCGGCGGCGCACCTGCCTTTTGCCCGCTCCATGCCAGTGGCCGAGCTTGAAAAGAGGCTCGCGGAGCTACCCGCCGACAAGGACATCGTGGCCTATTGCCGTGGCCCATTTTGTTTGCTGTCGGACGAAGCCGTGGCGTTGCTGACAAGCAAGGGCTATCGGGTGCGCAAGATTCTGGACGGCGTTAGCGAATGGCAGGCGGCCGGGCTGCCGGTGCAAGCCTCAGCCGGGGTGCCAAGCTAGCCAGGAATCGACTTTACCAATCAGAAACCCGTCCGCAAGGACATCGACGCTTTTAAACCAAGCATCAACACCGGAGGCAAATGACATGGCTAAATATCTATTCATTCTGAACGACCCGCCCTATGGCACCGAGCGCAGCTACAACGCCTTGCGTCTGGCAATTTCGCTGGCCAAAGTTGAGGGCGAGCAGGTTCATGTGTTTCTGATGGGTGACGCCGCGGCTTGCGCCAAGGCGGGGCAAAAAGTACCCCAAGGCTATTACAACCTGGGCGACATGCTGGGCATGGTCGTACGGCGCCATGTCGAGGTCGCCGTCTGCGGCACTTGCATGGATGCCAGGGGCATTGCCGATACTGAACTTGCGCCGGGCACCCGGCGTGGCACGCTGGCTGAGGTGAGCGAGTGGACCACCTGGGCCGACAAGGTGCTGGTATTCTGATGGCCAAGACCGCACTCATTTTGGGCGCTGGTATCGGTGGCATAGTGGCCGCCCGGACTCTGCGCAAACTGCTGCCGCAAGAGCATCGCGTGGTGGTGATTGAGCGCGAGCGCGACCACGTGTTTGCGCCCTCGCTGCTGTGGTACATGACGGGTGGCCACGAGGCTGCGAAGTTCACGCGGTCGCTGTCGGCGCTGTCGTCAAAGGGGATCGAACTACTTCGCGGCGAAATCACAAGCATCGACCCCGTGGCTCTGTCGGTCGAGGTCAATGGCCAGACGCTGCGCGGCGACGCCATGGTGCTGGCCCTGGGTGCTGACTACGCGCCCGAGCTGATACCGGGCCTGGCCGAGCTTGGCCACAACCTGTATACGCTGGCGGGCGCAACGGGAATTCGGCGGGCGCTGGAAAACTTCGAAGGCGGCAGGATTGTGGTGCTCACGGCTACCCCCGCCTACAAATGCCCGGCCGCACCCTATGAGGCCGCGATGCTGGTTGATGCCTACTGCAAGAAGCGCAGGCTGCCCCGCAGTACCGAGGTTGCCGTCTACGCTGCCGAGCCGATACCGATGGCAGTCACCGGCCCGGCGATTGGCGCTCAGGTCAAGGTGATGTTGCAGAGCAAGGGCATCGGTTACTTCCCAAGTCACCAGGTCAGCAAAATCGAGCCCGGCTTGCTGCGTTTCTCTGACGACAGCAGCGCCGCCTTTGACCTGCTGCTCTACGTGCCGCCGCACCGGGTGCCGACGGTGGTGAAGGCGGCGGGGCTGTGCGCAGAGTCCGGCTGGGTGGCGGTGAACCGCGACACGCTGCAGACTCAATTCCCCCAGCTCTATGCGATTGGCGACGTGACCTCGATCCCGTTGAAAATGGGCCGGCCCCTGCCCAAGGCCGGCGTGTTCGCACACGGCCAGGCCGAGGTGGTGGCGCACAACATCGCCCAAGCCTGGACCGGCCAAGGCGCGCCACGCCAATTTACCGGAGAAGGCATGTGTTTCCTGGAGATAGGCGACGCGCGCGCCGGCCTGGGCAAGGGCAACTTCTACGCCGAGCCGACGCCCCAAGTGGCGATGCACGGCCCAAGTTTGCTCTGGCACGCGGGCAAGGTGCTGTACGAGAAATACTGGCTCTATCAACACCTGTAAGCGCAAGCCGCAAGTCGAAAGTCGCAATCAAGGGGGACCCCATGTCCAAGTTTTCGTTGGTCGATTTCTCGATCCGTCGTCCAAGTCTGGTGATCTGGGCGACGGTTGCCCTCCCACTGCTGGTTTTTGCCCAGTTCCCGCGCATCAGGACCGGCACCAATCCGAAAAACAGGTTGCCGCAGACCTCGGGCGTGCGGGTCTGGAACGATGAAGTGGACAAGACGTTTGGGCTGTACGAGGACACCATCGTGGTGGGGGTGCAGAACGAGGCGGGCGTGCTCAACCAAGACAACCCCTACTTGCAAATGCGCTATGAGTTCTGAGACAAATAGAGGATCAGCAAGCACGGACAAATCAATGTTCACCGGACGGCGTAACGTTCTGTTGCTGGTATTCAGCCAGGCCCTGATGCTCTCAGTCATCGTTATGTCGGTGACGCTGGGCGCCATGCTCGGCAGCATGCTCGCACCCGATAAAAGCCTGGCCACGCTGCCCATCGCCATGCTAGTGGTCGGCACCGCCATCGCCTCTTTGCCGGCGGCATTTTTGATGCGTCACTACGGTCGCAGGGTCGGCTTCTTGACCGGGGCGTGCCTCGGCCTGAGCGGCAGCCTGTTGTGTGCGCTGGCATTGCAGCAAAGCTCATTCCCACTGTTTGTCGTCGGGCATCTGCTGCTGGGCGGGTACCAGGGCTTCGCCAACTACTATCGCTTTGCGGCGGTCGAAGCGACAGACCCCCAGCACGCCAGCCGGGCGATCTCGTGGGTGGTGGCGGGCGGTGTGGTGGCGGCCTTCGTGGGGCCGCAACTTGGGGCGTGGGGGCGGGATTGGATGGCCGGGGTGTTGTTCGCCGGCTCGTACCTCGCGCAAGCGGCACTCAGCCTGATCGCGCTTGCTCTGATTTCGCAAGTGCGGCTCAACCCAGTCGCTGTCGCCGAGGCGGGTGAGGCTCGCCCCCTACGTCAGATCCTGCTGCAGCCGGCCTTACGGGCGTCGATCCTGGGCTCGGCGGTCGGCTATGCCGTCATGATCATGGTGATGACCGCAACCCCGCTGGCCATGCTGGGCTGCGGATTGAGCAGCGCAGACGTGACGCCCGTTATTCAGTGGCATGTGGTCGGCATGTTCGCGCCGTCCTTCTTCACCGGGTCCTTGATCAAGCGCTACGGTGCGCTGTCCATCATGCAGACTGGTTTTGTGCTGCTGCTGGGCCACGTTGCCGTGACGTTGCTCGGGAGTGAGTTTCTTCACTTCCTGTCCGGCCTGATTTTGTTGGGCGTGGGATGGAACTTTGCCTTCATCGGCGGCACCGCGCTGCTGACGCAGACCTATCGCCCAGCCGAGCAGTTGAAAGTACAGGCGGTCAATGAATTTGCCATCTTTGGTCTGGTCGCTCTGACCACCCTGTCAGCCGGATGGTTGTACGACCGCTTCGGCTGGATTACTCTGAACCTTGCAGCCGTCCCACTGCTTGCCGTGGCCTTGCTGTCCACATCGCTGATCGGGCGGCGACTGCGCCTGCTGGAGAAATCCGTATGAATGCACCCATCTACCTCGACTACAACGCCACGACGCCGGTCGCGCCGGAGGTGGTCGATGCCATGCTGCCGTTTCTGCGCGAGCACTTCGGCAACCCTTCGTCCTCGCACCCCTTCGGACGCCTTGCGGCGCAGGCTGTCGCCGAAGCACGAAACCAGGTTGCCGCGCTGATCGGTGCGAGGGGCGATGAGATTGTGTTCACCGGCTGCGCCACCGAGGCCAACAACCTGGCCCTGCTCGGCGTCGCGCGAGCCCTCGGCGACACGAAGCGTCATTTCGTCGTCAGTGCCATTGAGCATCCTGCGGTGATGGCCCCGGCGAAGCAACTTCAGGAAGCAGGCTGGAGCCTCACCGTGGTGCCTGTCGACGGTTTCGGCCGTGTCTCGCCGCAAGACATTGCGCAAGCCCTGCGACCCGATACAGCGCTGGTGTCGGTAATGCACGCCAATAACGAAATCGGTACCATCCAGCCGATCCGGGAGATCGCACACATCACGCGCGAACGCGGCGTCCTGTTGCACACCGACGCGGCCCAATCGGCAGGCAAGATTCCCGTCAACGTCGACACATTGGGCGTTGACCTGCTCACCCTGGCCGGGCATAAGTTTTACGCAACCAAGGGTGTGGGGGCGCTGTATATTCGTCAGAATACCCCCGTGCGTAACATCAGTTTCGGCGCGGATCATGAGCACGGCTTGCGACCTGGCACCGAGAACGTCTCCGCCATTGTGGGTTTTGGGGTCGCGGCACAGCTTGCCCGCGAGCGACTGCCTCAGGCAACCGTCCGGCTGAGCGAACTGCGTGATCAACTCCATGCCCTGCTGATCGAGGCGATACCGGGCCTCATCCTCAATGGCCATCCCGATCAGCGTCTTCCCAATACGCTCCATGTATCGTTTCCGGGGACAAGCGGACGCAGGCTGCTGGACCAAACCAGTCACATCGTTGCTGCGTCGCTCGGTTCAGCTTGTCATTCGGAGCACGACACTGTCAGTGGCGTATTGGCCGCGATAGGCGTCGATTCTGTGCGGGCGGCCGGGGCCGTGCGGCTGTCTGTAGGCACCATGACGACGCCCGACGAAATGAGCCGCGCTGCCAGCGGCTTGATTAAGGCTTGGCGGACGGTGGCCAGTCTGTGACACCGGAAGAATACGACGCGTGGTATGACAGCCCGCGCGGACGCTGGGTCGGCGACGTTGAATTCGAGCTTCTATGTCACCACCTCGATACGACTCCCGGCAAAAGCCTGCTCGACGTGGGTTGCGGTACCGGGTGGTTCACCCGTCGCCTTGCTGCCGCAGGCCTTGACGTGACCGGCCTGGACATCGATGCCGACGCGCTCGGCTTTGCCCGCCAGCGGTCGGATCACGATATATCGTACGTGGAAGGGGACGCTTGTCGCCTGCCTTTCCCCGCCCAATCTTTCGATCAAGTCATTTCGATCACAGCGTTGTGTTTCGTAGACGACTGGCCTCGCGCGATGGCAGAGATCGTGCGAGTCACGCGGCGGCGCTTCGTGCTTGGATTGCTCAACCGGCACAGCCTGCTGTGGCTCGACAAGGGACGAAGTGGCGGAAAGGGCGCTTACCAGGGCGCTCATTGGCACACCCGGAAGCAACTTGATGAAGTCCTGAAGGACCTTCCGGTCGAACACATCCGTTTCAGCACCGGGATATTCCTTCCGTCAGGGACGCACCTTGCGCAGGCCGTAGAACGTACTCTACCGAATAGCCTCCCCTGGGGCTCTTTCCTGGTCGTCAGTGGCGATGTCTCAAAATAACGACCTTGTAGTCCTTTCTCTGAACAAACCAATTCCGCTGCGCCTCCCCATCTGCCGGGAAGCCATGGCGGATCAGGTGTTCCCGTGCCAGTCCGGCTGGTCCCGGTCCATTCGTACGACGACCGCGCTCTCGGTGATCGTGCTGTACTTGCTGCCCCCCAGCATTGAAGCTAACCACTCCCAATAACGCAGCGAACGGTTAATGAACGTGGCGATGGTGGACGTCTGGGAAATGAGCGTGGACATGCTCCATCGGCTCATGCCGATGTCGATGACTGTGCTTGATGCCTGGCGCCAAAACTAAGCTTGGCTGATCCGGATGGGAATGTTGATGGTGCTTGTCATGCGCATGCTCGTGCTCATGTGCCATCGCCTCGTGCTTGTGGGCATGCATATGCCTTTCCGTCAGGTGAAACCATATGCCCAAGGCCATCAACAGGCTTGCAGCCACAAGCTGCCAAGTGATCGGCTCGCCGCCGACCAACGCCAGAGCCGCACCAAAAAACGGCGCGACCGAAAAATAAGCTCCGGTTCGCGCGGTCCCCAAGTGCCGCAACCCCACGACAAATAAGGCAAGGCTCACGCCATAGGCCAGAAAACCAACGACCATGGAGCCCGCCAATGTCGGCAAAGCTGGGAATCGGTCCCCGAGAGCCAACGCCAATGCCAGATTCACGCTCCCCGCCACAAGCCCTTTGACCGAGGCGATCCAAGTCGCGTCGGAGAGCGACACCTTGCGGGTGAGGTTGTTGTCGATGCCCCAGGCAAAGCACGCCCCAAGAATGGCAAGCGCAGGCCAGAGCCCTGCGAAGCTCACCTTTCCTGGCCAACTCAGCAGGACCGCGCCTAATGCGATTGCAGCCATCCCAAACGCGATGCGCCGGTCGAAGTTCTCGCGAAAGGCGACCCATGCCAAGACCGCCGTAAAGACCCCCTCGGCATTGAGCAAGAGGGACGCGCCAGAAGCAGGCATTCCCGTCAGGCCAACCATGAGCAGCACGGGACCAATCACGCCACCCATGAGCGTGGCGCCTGCGAGCCAGCCCATTTCAGATCGAGCCATCTTTACAGGAGCCGCCCGGCTAACAAGACGATAAATCGACAAGCCGATGCCAGAGCCCAAATAGAACAAGCCCGCGAGCATCCAAGGCCCAACGCCTTCAAGCAGCAGCTTCGCCAGGGGAGTCCCCGCCCCGAACAAAAGAGCGGCTCCCAGCGCCGAAGCGACACCCACATTCAATACCTTTACATCAACCACCAGCAATCTCCGTATTTATCTAGACACCGCCCATCAAGGCTTGGTCCGCAGCACTCTCAACCCATTGAACACGACAAGCAAGCTCGCGCCCATGTCCGCAAAGACCGCCATCCACATCGTCGCGCCATTGAACAGGGCCAACCCCATAAAGATCGCCTTGATGCCCAACGCAATCGCGATGTTTTGCCACAGCACCGCTTGCGTCTTGCGCGACAGCCTGATCGCTTCCGGAATTCGACGCAGGTCATCGTTCATGATCACCACGTCCGCGGCTTCCATCGCAGTGTCCGTCCCAGCTCCACCCATGGCGAACCCGATGTCGGCGCGCGCGAGAGCCGGCGCGTCGTTGATCCCGTCGCCCGCCATCGCCACGTAGCCATAGCGCTTTTGCAACTCTTCGATCGCGGCCAGCTTATCCTCGGGCAACAGATTGCCACGCGCGTCGTCGATCCCCGCCTGTTTGGCGATGGCCTTGGCGGTGGCGACGTTGTCGCCCGTGAGCATGACCGAAGCCACGCCAAGAGCGTGCAGTTCTGCGATGGCTTCGCGCGAATTCTCCTTGATGGTGTCAGCGACCGCGAAAATCGCCAGCACCTGGGTGCTGGAAGCCAGCATCGTGACCGTGCGGCCCTGAGCTTCGTGCTCGGCCAATCGCGCCTCGATCTGCGGACCGCAAAGGTCACGGTCCTCAATCAGACGGTGGTTCCCAAGAATCAACTTGAGCCCGTTGGATTGGGCTTCAATGCCGCGACCCGGCAAGGCCGTGAACCCTTCAAGCTGCCCGTTGCCTTGAACACCCAGCCCTTGGGCGATGGCTTTGGAGACGGGATGGTCAGAGTGTCCTGCGAGGTCAGAAGCCCAGCGCAGAACTTGTGATTCCTCCTGGCCACTGGGCAGAACTTCGGTCGCCACCAGTTTGGGCTTGCCCTGTGTGATGGTGCCGGTCTTGTCCAGCGCTATCGCCTTAATCTTGCGGGCGCCTTCCAGATGGACGCCGCCCTTGATCAGGATGCCACGGCGCGCAGCAGCAGCCAGGCCGCTCACGACAGTCACGGGGGTGGAGATCACCAAAGCGCAGGGGCAAGCGATGACCAAAAGAACGAGAGCCTTGTAGATCGCTTGCATCCACGTCCAGTCCATCAACCAAGGCGTGAGCAGGCACACGGCCAGAGCCAGCGCGAAAACGGCAGGCGTATAGATTGATGCAAAGCGGTCCACGAACTGTTGTGTGGGCGCGCGCGATCCTTGGGCCTGTTCGACCGCATGGATGATGCGAGCCAGCAAAGTGCCATTGGCCGCTGAGCTGACTCTGGCCTCGACCATGCCCGTCGTGTTGATGGTGCCCGCAAACACGGGGTCTCCAATGGCCTTGTCAACGGGGATGCTCTCTCCGGTCACAGGAGATTGGTCCACGGAAGTGGTGCCAGCAACTATCACGCCGTCGAGCGGAACGCGCGCGCCGGGTTTGACCCGAACAATGGCTCCGATGGCGACCGTCTTGACCAAGCACTCGGCCCATGAGCCATCGGCCTGCTTTACCTCAGCCTTTTCAGGCGTCATGTCCAGCAGTCCTTTAATGGCGTTGCGAGCGCGATCCACTGATCGGGCTTCGATGAGTTCGGCAATCGCATACAGAGCCATCACCATGGCGGCCTCTGGCCATTGGCCAATGAGGAACGCGCCAGTGACAGCGACGGTCATCAATGCATTGATGTTCAAACGCAGGTTGCGCAGCGCCGCCAAGCCCTTCACGTAGGTCGAAAACCCCGCCAATCCAATGGCGGCGGCGGACAAGGCCATACCAAGGCCAGAAAAAATCAGGGTATGTGGGGCGAAGAACGAAACCGATTCAGCTCCAAAGGCCAGGAGCAATGCGAGAGCGTATCGGGGCAAGCCTTCAGGAAGCGCAAATCCGCCATGTCTGAGCCCGTGATCGTGACCGCTGTGGTCATGCTCATCGTCGTGGCCCACGCTCTCGGACAGTGGAACCGGCTTGAATCCGGCCTTGCGGATGGCTTCCAGCGCTTGCGGTATGGACTCAGCAGGAGCGTCAATGGCCAGAGTGCGCGCACCCAACTGAAAACTCAGGCTGCGAAGCCCCGGCAGCTTGGCCAGAGCGTGGCGAATCTCACCCTCCTCAACCGCGCAGTCCATAGTCGGGATCCGGAAAACCGGTATGCCTGCCGGTTCTGGCTTGGCCTCAGTGATCACCATGGGCTCAGAACCACAGGCGCTGCCACATCCACAGGATTGGCTGGCGTCGGCTTCTTTGGAATGCGGGTGGCTCATGGGGGTCCTTGCTATGTGGCAGTCGAGTGGTTACAGTATTAAAAACCCTGTAGCCACTACAGAGTCAAGCGCATATGACTGCAACCAGGAAATACCCATGAAAATCGGTGAATTGGCCACCCTCACCAACACGCAAGTCGAAACCATTCGTTTCTACGAGCGAGAGAAGCTGCTGGCCGCGCCAGGGCGCAGTGAAGGCAACTACCGTATTTACGGTGAGGCCCACGCCGAGCGTTTATCCTTCATCCGGCATTGCCGTGGACTGGACATGACGCTTGATGAGATTCGTGTGCTATTACGGTTCAAAGACGCACCGACTGAAAATTGCCTTGAAGTCAATGAGCTTCTGGACGAGCACATCGGCCATGTGGCCGAACGAATCCGGGAACTGCGCCAATTGGAAAAGCAACTCAAAAGCTTGCGTGAAGCCTGTCTGGGCGGTCAAGAAGCCCAACATTGCGGGATACTCAATGAACTAACCGAGATCGCAAAAAGTCCAGCTTTCTCGCATAGTCGCGAGGGGCATGTTCATGGTGCGCATGCAGGAAGCGGCGCACGCAAGGCGACCCACAAGCACTGACATATCCGATGAGCCCCAAGTGGGTTGGTGCAACTGCTTGGTCTTCCCAAGTCTGACCGTGGTCACGTCGTGCTCCAGTGCGAGGCCATAAGAGTTGCCGACAATTCCTTGATGTCGAATCTTCGAAAACTGATTTTTGCGAAATCAATGACGATAGACACCGTCACTTTCTCGCAAGATCTGGCCACGTTGATGGAGGCCGGCGTCACGGTGAAGGAGGCGATCCAAGCGCTCACAGTCAAAGAGACCGCTCAATCACGTCGCCAGATCTTTGAGCAGCTCAACACCGCGATATCGGAAGGACTGTCCTTTTCCGCTGCCTTGGAGCGCATGCAGGCATTTCCCGTGCTACTGGTGGCCACGGTCGCCGCCAGCGAGCAAACAGGTGATTTGGCGACCGGTCTGTCGCGTTGTGCCCGGCACCAGCAAAGCCTGCGCACCGTGCGAGACCGGGTTGTTGGCGTCTGCGTATAGCCCACAAATATCGATCACTCCCAGTCGCACGTCGTCGAAACCATCACGTTTTAACCTACTTCCATTGCGAGCTGATGGGATCCAAATGGAGATTGGTTGCAAGGGCATTGTGCAATGGCGCATGCACAAACTAAAACGCCGCAGTGAAAACACGGCGGCGTTTGATAGTTTCTTTGATGGTTGCAAGATGTTAAAATTTTTTATTTATTTAAAATCAACAACTTACGAGGCATAACTGGCGGAAGCGGTGAGATTCGAACTCACGAAACCTTTCGGTTTGCCGGTTTTCAAGACCGGTGCAATCGACCACTCTGCCACGCTTCCGAGCCGCGTATTCTAACCGGCTTGCAGCATGCCTTTGGTTTCAATGAAGGCAATCACCTCGGCCAGCCCTGCGTGGGTCTTCAAATTGGTCATCACAAAAGGCTTGAGTCCTTTGGGGCCGGTGCGCATGCGGGTGGTGTCGGCGGCCATCACGGCCAGATCGGCGCCGACATAGGGGGCGAGGTCGGTTTTGTTGATGACGAACAGGTCGCTCTTGGTGATGCCGGGGCCGCCTTTGCGTGGGATCTTTTCACCGGCGGCGACGTCGATGACGTAGATCGTGAGGTCGCTCAGCTCGGGGCTGAAGGTGGCGGCCAGGTTGTCGCCGCCGCTCTC
>NZ_DHXT01000108.1:17572-20787 GCF_002413825.1 Rhodoferax sp. UBA5149 | reverse complement strand
ACCAGCGTGGGGGCCATCAAGGCCGGTATGTTTGCGCGGGGCGAGTTCGAGCTCGGCAATTCCAGCGCCCTGACGGTGCCGCAGCAGTCGGTGGTGGTGCGCGATGGTTTCAACTATGTGTTTCGCCTGAACAGCGACCAACGCGTCAGCCAGATCAAGCTGCAGATCGGGCGGCGCGTCGGCGATCGGGTCGAGGTCCTGGGAGGTATCAGTGCGGACGCGGTGGTGGTGGCCAGCGGCGCCGGCTTCCTCAACGACGGCGATCTGGTCAAGGTGGTGCCCGCTCCTGTTTCAGAATCAAATATGCCTGTAGCCCCCGTCAAACCTGCGACACCAGCTACCAAATAAGGAGCAAGCGTGAACTTCTCCTCGCTCTCCATCAAGCACCCGGTACCGGCCATCATGCTGTTTGTGCTGCTCTCGCTGGCGGGCATCCTGTCGTTCCGCGCCAGCGCGGTGCAGGACTTCCCCGACATCGAGCTGCCCATCGTCACCATCAGCGCCACCCTGTCGGGCGTGGCCCCGGCGCAGCTGGAAACCGAAGTGGCGCGCAAGATCGAAGACTCGGTGGCGACGCTGCAAGGTGTCAAGAACATCTACACCAAGGTGCTCGACGGCGATGTCGAGATCACGGTCGAGTTCATCCTGGAAAAGCCGATTACCGAGGCCGTCAACGACGTGCGCGACGCCGTGGCGCGGGTGCGCGCTGACTTGCCGGCCGACCTGCGCGACCCTTCCGTCACCAAAGCCTCGACCGCCGGGCGCGTGGTGCTGACCTTCACGGCGGCCGCGGCGCCCGTGGCCACCCCCGCCGCCTCCGCCGCCCCTGGCAGCGCGAGCCAGCTCGATGACCAGGCCCTGAGCTGGTTTGTCGACAACGCGGTGGCCAAGCGCCTGCTCAGCGTGCCGGGCGTGGGCGCCGTCAAGCGGGTCGGCGGCGTCAGCCGCGAAGTGCGGGTCGAGCTCGATGCCAACAAGATGGCGGCCTTGAACGTGTCCGCCATCGATGTCTCGCGCCGCCTGAAGCTGGTGCAGCAGGAAGCGCCCGGTGGCCGCGGCGATGTCAGTGGCGCCGAACAGTCGGTGCGCACCATCGCCACCGTCAAGACCGCGTCCGAGCTGGCGCTGCTCGACATCCCGATGGCGGACGGCCGCCACCTCCGGCTCGACCAGGTGGCCACGGTGCTGGACACGGTGGCCGAGCCGCGCTCGGTGGCGACGCAGGACGGCCGCAGCGTGGTCGGCTTCGAGGTGTTTCGCACCAAGGGCGCCAGCGAAGTGGAGGTCGCCCGCGGGGTGCGCGCCACCGTGGCGGAACTGCAGGCCAGGAACCCGACCATCCGCCTGACGCAGGTGATCGACAACGCCCAGCCGGTGGCCGAGAACTTCCGCGGTTCCATGGAGTTGCTGCTGGAGGGCGCGCTGCTGGCGATTCTGGTGGTGTGGTGGTTTCTGCGCGACTGGCGCGCCACGCTGGTGTCGGCCGCCGCGCTGCCGCTGTCGGTGATCCCGACGTTCCTGGGACTCAAGTATTTCGGCTACACGCTCAACACCGTGACGCTGCTGTCGCTTGCCCTGGTGGTCGGCGTGCTGGTGGACGACGCGATTGTGGAGATCGAAAACATCGAGCGCCATCTGCGCATGGGCAAAACGCCCTACCAGGCCGCCATGGAAGCGGCGGACGAAATCGGCATGGCGGTGATCGCCACCACCTTCGCGCTGGTGGCGGTGTTCTTGCCGACCGCCTTCATGGGCGGCGTGCCGGGCCTGTTCTTCAAGCAGTTTGGCTGGACCGCGGTGCTTGCGATTCTGGCCTCGCTGGTGGTGGCGCGCCTGCTCACGCCCATGATGGCGGCCTACCTTCTGAAGCCGCACAAGAATGCGGCGCAAGCCAACCCGACGGCGGCCTACCGAGAGGCGCCCGACGGCTGGCTGATGGCGCACTACATGGCGACCATGCGCTGGTGCCTGCGCCACCGCGCCATCACCATGACCGGAGCGGCCCTCTTCTTCGTCGCCTCGATCGCGCTGGTGCCGCTGTTGCCGACCGGCTTTGTGCCGGCCGCGGACCGCGCCCAGACGCAAATCAACATTGAGCTGCCGCCCGGCAGCACGCTGGCCGAGACCCGCGCGGTGGCCGAGCAGGCGCGCGCGGCCAGCATGACGACTCCGAACGTCAAAAGCGTGTTCAGCTCGATTGGCGGCGGCTCCAGCGGCGACGCCTTTGCGCCCGGCGCCGCGGCCGAAGCACGCCGCGCCGTGCTCACGCTCACCACCACCCACCGCAATGACAGGACGGCATCGATGGCGGACATCGAGTCGCAGCTGCGGCTCAAGTTGACCGACATCCCGGGCGCCCGCTTCACCGTCGGCCCGCCCGATACCGGCGTCAAGATGCAACTGGTGCTGCAAAGCGAAGACCCGGTGGCCCTGCTGGCGAGCGCGCAAAAAGTGGAGCGCGAACTGCGCACCCTGCAAGGCGTGGGCAACGTCAGCTCCAGCGCCTCGCTGGTGCGGCCCGAGATCATTGTGCGGCCCGATGCCGCGCGCGCCGCCGACCTCGGTGTGACGGCCGCCAGCATCGGCGAGACCGTGCGCGTGGCAACGGCGGGCGACTACGACACCAGCCTGTCCAAACTCAATTTGTCGGAGCGCCAGGTGCCGATCCGCGTCAAGCTGCCCGACGCCGTGCGCGCCGACCTGGCGGCTCTGGAGCGCCTGACGGTGCCGGGCAAGAACGGCCCGGTGCTGCTCGGCGTGGTGGCCAGCCTCACGATGGAAAGCGGCCCGGCGCAGATTGACCGGCTGAATCGCAACCGCAACGTGACGCTGGACGTGGAGCTGGGCCGCCGCCAGCTGGGCGACGTGAACGCCGAGGCGCGCGCCCTGCCCAGCCTGAAGAACCTGCCCCCCGGCGTGAAGATTGCCGAGCTCGGCGACGCGCAGGAAATGCAGGCCCTGTTTGCCAGTTTCGGCATTGCCATGCTGATCGGCGTGCTGTGCATTTACGGCGTGCTGGTGCTGCTGTTCCATGACTTCCTGCAGCCCGTCACCATTCTGGCGGCGCTGCCCCTGAGCATTGGCGGCGCCTTCGTCGCCTTGCTGCTGACCGGGCGGGCGCTGTCGATGCCGTCCATGATCGGCCTCATCATGCTGATGGGCATCGTCACCAAGAACTCGATTCTGCTGGTGGACTACGCCATCCTGGCGCGCGA
>NZ_DHXT01000108.1:0-17267 GCF_002413825.1 Rhodoferax sp. UBA5149 | reverse complement strand
ATCACCTCGACGCTGCTGAGCCTGCTGGTGGTGCCGGCCGTGTTCACCTATATTGACGATCTGGAGCACCTGATCCAGCGCGTCATGGCCCGCTTGCGGCGAACGCCGGCTGCCGTCGCAGCACAGCAGACGCTATGAAATAAATAGCTTCTCACGCATATTTGACGGGGGCTAGCGGCCTGAAAAGCTTGAATCAATGGCTCAGGATGCACAATTAACAGAGGTGTCGACATGGCCCACGCGCGCTTACCCCCTGTCCAAGGTCTACGGTCTGCTGGAGCCCGGACCGGTGGTCTTGCTCACGACCTCGCACAAAGGCCGGGCCAACGTCATGACGATGTCGTGGCACACCATGATGGAGTTCGAGCCGCCGCTGGTGGGTTGTGTCGTCAGCGGCCATGACTTCAGCTTCACGGCGCTCAAGGCGACGCGCACGCTGCATCACCGGGGCGGGGCGTCTTCATGGTGGCTGGCGAGACGATCAAGCTGCCATCGAAGATGCGATAAGGGCGGTGCAGGTGACCGTGTCCCGCCACGCAGCGGTCATCAACCCCGCGCGACAAACGCCTCGAACTCTTTGATCGGCAACGGCCGGCCAAACAGATAGCCCTGGTAGGCATGACAGCCCAGGCCCGCCAGGAACTCCCGCTGCGCCTCGGTCTCGACCCCTTCGGCGATGACCGCCAGGCCCAAACTATCGGCCAAGGCGACCACCATCTTGGCAATCGCCGCATCGTTGGCGTCGACCAGGATGTCTCTGACGAAGCCCTGGTCGATTTTCAGCTGATCCAGCGGCAGTCGTTTCAAGTAAGAGAGCGACGAATAGCCGGTGCCAAAGTCATCCAGCGAGAAGCCCACGCCATTGCCCTTCAGTGCGCTCATCTTGGTAATGATGTCCTCGACATTGGCGACCAGCAAGCTCTCGGTCAACTCCAGCTTGAGCCGATGCGGGTTGGCGCCGGTGCGCTTAAGTACCGCCAGCACCTGGTCCACAAAGTCCGACTGGCGAAACTGACGGGCACTGACATTCACCGCCACCGTCAGGTGCGCCATCTCGGGTTGCCCGGCCCAGAGTGACAACTGGGTACAGGCCGTTTCCAGAACCCAGCGACCCAGGGGAAGGATCAAGCCGGTTTCCTCGGCCAGTGGAATGAACTCGGCCGGCGACACCCTGCCACGCAGGGGGTCCTCCCATCGCACCAGGGCTTCAACCCCGGTGATGCGGCGTTCGCCCGACACTTGCGCCTGGTAGTGAAGGATGAACTGGTTTTTCAACACCGCCTCACGCAAACCCATCTCCAGCGCGGCACGGGCCGTGACGACGGCCTGCATCTGCGGGTCAAAGAAGCGCAGGGTGTTGCGACCTGCGGCCTTGGCCTGGTACATCGCCAGTTCGGCCCGCTTCAAAGGCTCTTCAACACTTTTTTGTTGTTCGCTGCCAAACAGGGTGATGCCTATGCTGCAGGTGCTGTGATGCCGGCCATCGGCCAGTTGGTAGGTCTGGTCCAGCGTCTTGAGGATCTTCTCAGCCCTGGCCTCGGCTTGGGTGGCGGCGTCGCGCGCGTTCTCGCTCAGCCCCTCCAGCAGCACCACGAACTCGTCGCCGCTGAGCCGGGCCACCGTGTCGCCCTCGCGCACGCTGGCCAGCAGATGTTGGGCGACCTGTGTCAACAAAAGGTCGCCCTTCGCATGGCCGAGGGTGTCGTTGAGGGTTTTGAAGTCATCCAGATCGACGAACAACAGCGCGCCTTGGCGATGGTGACGCAAACCGGTGGTCAGCGCTTGTTCCAGCCGGTCCATCAGGATCAGGCGATTGGGCAGGCCGGTCAACCGGTCGGAAGAAGCCAGACTCTGAATCTGGTCTTCCGCGGTCTTGCGGGCGGTGATGTCACTGAAGGCGCCCACGTAGTGGGTCGTCAGCCCCGCCTCATCTTTCACGGCCGTGATGTTGAGCCAGCCGGGGAACACCTCGCCGCTCCTGCGCCGGTTCCAGATTTCTCCCTGCCAGGTTCCATTCAGCGCGATGCTCTGCAACATGGCGGCATAGAAGGCTGCGCCGTGCCGGCCGGAACGGAGCAGGCGGGGCTTCTGACCCACGGCCTCTTGCGCCGTATAGCCGGTCATCTCGGTGAAAGCGCGATTGACCCGCAGGATCACTTTCTCCGCATCGGTAATGATGATGGCTTCGTTGGACTCGAAGGCCGTGGCGGCGATGCGAAGCTCTTCCGCCGCCTGCTTGCGCTCGGTGACATCGGCAAGGACGCCGACCAGGCCGCGTTGCTCGCCGTTGGCGCCGAGAAAACGCTTGCCCGTCAGGTGGCCCCAGAACTCGGTCTGGTCCGCGCGCCAATAAAGTCGGTCCAGATCCGCCGAAGGAACTGCGCTGGCCAGCAAGGCCAGCATCTTCTGGCGCGCGACCTCGCGCTCCGCCGGGTGTACCAAGGCGACGTATTCACTGCCTTCCAGCGTTTCGAGCGGGCACCCGAACATCTCGGCCATGCGCTGGTTGGCTTGTGTGATGCGGCCTGCCCCATCGACGAGAAAGATCGCGACGCTGGAGGTATCCAGGATTTGCCGCAGCAAAGCCTCGCGTTGCCCCAGGGTTTCCAGCAGGTGGTTGAAGCTGCCGATCAACTGCCCGACTTCGTCGGGCCGGGCGATGGACAAGAGTTGCACCGGCTGCTTGGCAGCCGACAAGCTCGACAGCGTCTGCACGGCCGCCAGCATGGGTGCGAGTTGGCGTCTTAGCATCAACCAGGTCAGACCACCCGCCAGCAGGGTCAGCAAGAGCGCGGCCAGCAGCATGCGCTGCACAATATCGTGCAGCGGCGCGAAGGCCTCCGCCGTGGGCAGTTGGGACGCCACCAGCCAACCCGCCGCAGGAACACCCTTGGCCGACGCCAGCACTTCCACGCCACGGGGATTGACGAGGACGGCAGAACCCTCGTAGCCCTGCACGAACCGGTCGATTAACGGGCTGATGCCGCGGGCCGGGAGCGGGTCCATGATGCGGCTTTTGTCGGACGCGGTGACCACCAGCCGGTACTGCGGTGCGATCAGCAGATAGCCACCGGTCTTGCCGTAGCGGCTTTCGGTGATTTGATACAGGAAATTGGGGATGCCCAGGTTCGTCACGCCGCCCACGGCGCCAATCACCTGGCCTTGCGTATCACGAATGGGCACCGTGATGGTGAAAACCGGCGCCTTCAGCTTGGGGCCCATGAGCGGTCGGCTGATCGTGGCCTTGCCCTCCTTGAGCGCGGCCGCGATGAACTCCCTGTGCAGGTAGTTGACGCCGAGTCGACCTGACGAGAGCGGGACATCGGCAATGGCCGTGCCATCCGCGCGAACGACCGTCATGCCCGCGTTGAAAAGACCGAGCAGGGAGAAACGCTGGTCCAGCAAGTTCTGCAGATCGGCCGGGCTGGCCAGCATGGCCGGGGAAATGACGCTGGCGATGAGTTCCAGCGATTTAATCCGGTCAAGGAGTTGTCGATTGATATCCTCGGCGACCAAAGACACGGTCGAGAACTGCTGTTCGCCCAGCACGCGCTGCATGCCCTCGCGCAGCATCCGGCTGGCGATGAAGGCCAGCGACCAGATGCTGATCAGAAAAATGATCAGCGTGAAAAGTGTCACCCGGGTCTTGAGCGAGCGCCACGCAAAGATATTCAGGTTCTTAACCATTTTCACGCGTGATGACCTTGATCCATGGGAGTCGATGCGGTTTCATTCATTTCGCCCGGTACCCCGATTGGGCATTGGTCACTGCGGACCGCGCAGGTTCACGATCCGTCTGGCGCGACCTTGCCACTGACGTGTCGGGGCCTCAATTATATGAAAAGGGCCGGGTGGCGGCGCATGGCATGACTTAGGTCCGGGGGGTCTGCGCGCCGGTGAACCATTGCAGTCGTTTATTCAGTGCCACCACATGGCCGACGATGATCAGGCAGGGGGATTTCAGGCCCACGGTGTGCACCAGATCCGGCAGCGTTTGCAGCGTGCCGGTGATGACCTGTTGCTGGCGCGTCGTCCCTTTTTCAATGATGGCCGCCGGCGTGTTGACGGGCATGCCGTGCGCCATGAGTTGACGCGCAATCTCACGCAAGGCGCCCAATCCCATATAAATCACGACCGTCTGATTCGGTCTGGCAAGCGACGGCCAATCGAGGTCCGGTGAGCCGTCCTTCAGGTGGCCGGTGGTGAAGAGGCACGATTGGGCATAGTCCCGGTGCGTTAGCGGGATGCCGGCATAGCAGGCAACACCGCTGGCGGCGGTGATGCCGGGCACCACTTCAAACGCCACGCCCTGATCCACCAGTATTTCCAGTTCTTCTCCGCCACGTCCGAAAATAAAGGGGTCCCCGCCTTTGAGTCGAATGACTTTTTTTCCTTGCCTGGCCAGCGTGACCAGCAGGCGATTGATCTCGGTTTGCGGCAAGGTGTGGTGATTTTTTTCCTTGCCCACATAAATTTTCTCGGCCCCGCTGTGAATCAGGCCGACGACACCTTCACTGACCAGATTGTCGTAGACGACGACGTCGGCTTGTTGCAGCAAGCGGGCGGCTTTCAGTGTCAATAGCTCAGGGTCGCCCGGGCCGGCCCCAACCAGGTAGACGATGCCGGTCTGTGATGGTTTCCGGGCGGCATTGAATGGCGGCTCCGGTGGCAATAACTGACTCACGGATTTCTCCAGTACGTTTTTTCGCGTCATGACCTCTGCCGGATCTTGCTCACCAGTGCCGTCGTGGAATAGCCGTCCACAAAAGGCAGCGCCAGCGCGCGCCCGCCATACGATTCGACCACGCGCGTCTCGGCCAGGCGGCGCATATCGTAGTCACCGCCCTTGACCAGGATGTCGGGTTTGACTTGCGCAATCAGTTCCAAAGGCGTGTCTTCGTCAAACCAGGTGATCAGACTGGTGGACATCAAGGCGGCCATGACAAAAGCCCGGTCGGCCTCGTTGTTGAGGGGCCGGTCAGGGCCTTTGCCCAGTCTGCGGGCCGACGCGTCGGTGTTCAGCGCCACCAGCAAACTGGCCCCCAGCGCACGCGCCTGCGCCAGGTACATCACGTGACCACGGTGCAGCACGTCAAACACCCCATTGGTAAACACCAGCGGGCGGGGCAGCTGATGGAGGCGGGCCACAACGCGGTCGCGACCGCAAATTTTGTCTGACAGGGCAGAAATGGAAAGTAAGTCGGGCATAACTTCAATGCTAGCAGGCCAGGTAACTCCGTTCAGCTTTAACGCGTGCGCTGTCAGGCGGCGTGCTGTATGGGCATAATTCTGTCACTTCATGAATCTCGTCTCCATCAACGTCGACTCCATTCGCCTCGGCCAGCCGCTTCCCTTTTCTTTGCGGGACGCGAGCGGCGTTTTGCTGGCGCCCATCGGCTACGTGGTGGACAAGCGGGCTGATCTGGACCTGATGATCGTGCAGCGCGGCAATCTGTTCGTTGACGTGGACGAGTCCGAGGCCCAGCATCGCGCCTATGTGGGAAAACTCCATAGCATGGTGCGTGAAGACCGGGCCCTGGGGCAGATTGCAGGCACCGAGATTTCGGCTTCCGACCTGGACAGCGTGCGTGACAACAGTGGCAGCGGCGAGCCCGACTGGCTGGACCTGCAAGCGCAGGCCAGTGCCATGCTGCGCGACAACAACCCGGCGAGCTTTCCCACCCGGCTGAACAAACTGCAGGCGCTGCTCAGCCGGCATTCACGCTTCAACCCGGATGGCGCATTGTTTGCCTTGGTCCATCTGTCGGCCAGTGAGGTACGGCTCTACAGTGCCACCCACGCCATGCTGGTCAGTGTGATGTGCAGCCTGGCCGCGCGGGAAGTATTGAAGTGGCCGGCCGCGCAGGAGATCACGCTGTGCAAGGCGGCGCTGACCATGAACATCGGCATGACCGATCTGCAAGACCGACTGGCACTGCAAACCCAGGCCCTTAGCCCGGAGCAGCGAAGTCAGATCGACCAGCATGCCGCCCGTTCTGTCAGCCTGCTTCAGCAGTTGGGCGTGACGGACCCGTGCTGGCTGGAGGCCGTGCTCAACCATCACACCAAGATACCGGGCCCGCTGGCGGGTCGCACCGAAGGTCAGCGCATGGCGCGCCTGATCCAGCGCGCTGACATGTTTGGCGCCCGTCTGGCGCCGCGCGCCGCGCGCGTGCCCGCGTCGGCGGCAAGCGCCATGCAGGCCAGTTATTTTGATGAAAACCGCCAAGTCGACGAAGCCGGGGCGGCCTTGATCAAGGCCATGGGAATCTACTCACCGGGCTCGTTCGTGCGCCTGAGCACCGACGAGATTGCGGTAGTGATCAAACGGGGCGCCAACACGACGACCCCGCGCGTGGCCATTTTGATCAATCGCGCCGGCATGCCCAGCGGGGACCTGATCGTGCGCGACACCAGCAAGCGTGAATTCCGCATCGTGACCGGTGTGGCGCACCATGAGGTCAAGGTCAAAATCAATCTGGATCGCCTGTTGCCGCTGACCAAGTCACCGGTCTCGGACCGCCTTTGGTAAGGGCGTAGCGCCGGTCAACCCGGCAGCGTATCCGAAAAACTGGGACGCTGCATCAGCTTGTCGTGCAACTTGAGCAGGTTGGGATACTCGGTACGCCAGTCAATCTGCGCAAACCGGAAGTCCAGATAACCCAGGGCGCAGCCCACGGCAATGTCGGCCAGACTAAGGTGAATGCCAGCGCAAAAAGGTTTTTCGCCCAGTCCCTGGCTCATGGCCTTCAAAGACGCCTGCACCTTGCCCAGCTGGCGGTCGATCCAGGCCTGGCTGCGCTGCGCCTCAGTGCGCCCGCCCCAAGTGGCCTCCAGCCGCGCCAGGATGGAAGCATCCAGCAGACCATCGGCCAGCGCTTCCCAGGTCTTGATCTCGGCCCGCTCGCGGCCGACCGACGGAATCAGTTTGCCCACCGGCGACAGGGTGTCGAGGTATTCGACAATCACGCGCGAATCAAAAAGCGCTTCGCCCGCTTCCATGATCAGGCAGGGCACTTTGCCCAAGGGGTTGGATTCGGCAATCGTGGTCTGTGCCGCCCAAACATCCTCTGTCACGAAAACAAAATCGAGTTTTTTCTCGGCCATGACAACGCGCACTTTGCGTACATAAGGGCTGGTGCTGGATCCGATTAATTTCATGGGTGATCTACTGTTGCAGGAAGCTTGATTCTATCCACTGGGGTTAACCAGAACTTACCCCCGGATGACACGTGGCGCGCAACCTACAATCTGCTTATGACTTTTTCTGCCATTTCAGCCCTTTCCCCGCTCGACGGTCGCTACGCCGCCAAGCTTGCCAAACTCCGTCCTTTGATGAGCGAGCAGGGCTATATGCACCGCCGCGTTCAAGTGGAAGTGGCCTGGTTCATTGCCTTGAGCGATTGCGGCTTTTCTGAATTCAAGCCGCTGACGCCCGGAGCACGTACTTACTTGCTGGGCCTGGTCAAGCATTTTTCCGAAGCCGATGGCGAAGCCATCAAAACCATCGAGAAGGTCACCAACCACGATGTGAAGGCGGTCGAGTACTGGATCAAGTCCAAGTTTGAAGCCCGGCCCGAATTACTGGCCGCCGGCGAGTTCGTGCACTTTGCCTGCACCAGCGAAGACATCAACAACACCAGCCACGCGCTGCAACTCAAGGCCGGACGCGATCAGGTGCTGCTGCCCGCGCTGGACGCCGTGATTGCCAAACTGCGCGAGATGGCGCATGCGTTTGCTGAGGTGTCGATGCTCAGCCGCACCCACGGCCAGACCGCCAGCCCCACCACCGTGGGCAAGGAAATCGCCAACGTCGTGGTGCGCCTGACGACGGCACGCGAAAGAATCGCCAACATCCAGCTCATGGGCAAGATGAATGGCGCTGTGGGCAACTACAACGCCCACCTGTCGGCCTGGCCCGACTTCGACTGGGAGGCCTTCAGCCGCAAAGTGGTGGAAACGCCCGAGCCACTCGGTCTGGGGCTGACGTTCCAGCCTTACAGCATCCAGATCGAGCCGCACGACTACATGGCCGAGCTGTTTGACGCCGTGGCCCGCACCAACACCATCCTGATCGACTGGTCGCGCGATGTCTGGGGCTATGTCTCGCTGGGCTATTTCAAGCAAAGGCTGCGCGACGGCGAGGTCGGCTCGTCCACCATGCCGCACAAGGTCAACCCGATTGATTTCGAGAATGCCGAAGGCAACCTGGGCCTGGCCAACGCGCTGCTCAAGCACCTGAGCGAAAAGCTGCCGATCAGCCGCTGGCAGCGCGACCTGACCGACAGCACCGTGCTGCGCAACATGGGCGTGGCGCTGGGCTACGCGGTGCTGGCCTACCAGTCCCTGGGCGCGGGCCTGGGCAAACTCGAACTCAACGAACGCGCGATTGCGGCCGACCTCGATGCCTCCTGGGAAGTGCTGGCGGAGCCGATCCAGACCGTGATGCGCCGCTTTGGCCTGCCGCAACCGTATGAGCAGCTGAAAGCCTTCACGCGCGGCGAACCCATGACGCGCGAACTGATGCAGGGCTTCATCGCCAAACTGGCCCTCCCGGAAGAAGAAAAAACCCGTCTGCTGGCGATGACGCCGGGCAGCTATGTCGGCAAGGCGGCCGAGCTGGCACGGCGCGTCTGATACGTTTAACGGTTCACTGCCGCCTGCGTTGCAGCGAGTTCTTGGCATGGCGAAGGGAACCAACACCGCCGGCGGGAATTACGGCGTCTACCTGACGCCCCCGTCATTCCCCGCGAGCGTGACCGTCGGCAGCACGGGCGTCTTTGGCACCTTGACTTTGTACACGGACAGCACAAAAACCATTCCCACGGGTCAGTCGGTGGGCAGTTATGTTGTCGAACCGGACACCGCCACCACGGCTATCGTCAATCAGATCTCGAAAAACTACAACGCCTCCGGTGTTTTGACCCTCACGGAACAAGACCGCTACCGCATCGCCGCTACCGGCACGCCGGTCTTGGTTTCGATTGACACACAAGCCGCCAACGGTTCGACGACCCATTTAGTCTTCCAGTAACCGGTTGCCACCCGACCGACGTCAATCGCTGGCGGCCGGTCGGGCTGATGGACGCCCCCCTTCGGCCCGCCTGAGAATCAAACCATCGATGGTTTGCGTGCGGGGCACGTGTCTGGAAGACTTTATTCCGTGGCGAATCACTTCTATACAATATGAACATAATTTATTCAAATTGTATGAACCCCTTTCCCCGTGACTTGTCGGCAACTTTGCAACGGCTGGCGCGTCAATTTCCGGTCGTGGCGGTCACCGGCCCCCGGCAGTCGGGAAAAACGACGCTGGTGCGCCAGGTTTTTGACGGCAAACCCTACATTTCTCTCGAAGACCCGATTGAACTCGGCTTTGCGCAGACCGACCCAAGGGGTTTTTTGCAGCGGTTTGCCCAGGGCGCCATCTTTGATGAGGCACAGCGCTGGCCGGACCTGTTCTCGCACTTGCAAGGACTGGTCGATGCCGATCGCACCCCTGGACGGTTTGTACTGACAGGGTCGCAGCAATTCGGCTTGATGGCGGGTGTCATGCAATCACTGGCCGGGCGGGTCGGGCTCACAAGGCTGCTGCCCCTGGCCTTGTCTGAGTTCGGGCAAGTCGTGCGCAAAGACCTTTACACCCATCTCTGGCTGGGCTCCTACCCCACCCTCTGGCAGGCGGGCCGCTCGCCGATGGAAGCGATTGACTGGTTTTCCAGCTATATCGCCACTTATGTTGAGCGCGACGTGCGCCAGCTGCTGCAAGTGCAAAACCTGTCCACCTTCCAGCGCTTCGTGCGTTTGTGCGCAGCCCGCACCGGCACACTGCTCAACCTGGTCTCGCTGGCCAATGATGCCGGCATCAGCCACACGACGGCACGGCATTGGCTTTCCGTGCTGGAATCCAGTGAACTGGTGTTCCTGTTGCCGCCGTATTACCGCAACTTTGGCAAACGACTGGTCAAAACACCCAAGCTGTATTTCACCGACACCGGCCTGGCGGCCTGGCTGCTCGGCATCCGCGACCCGCAGTTGCTGGCGCTTCATCCGATGCGTGGGGCCTTGTTTGAAACGTGGATATTGGGGGAGTTTCGCAAATTCCGCTTTAACCAGGGCTTGCCCGCCGACCTCTACTTTTGGCGCGACAACAACGGGCTGGAGGCCGATCTGGTCTTCGAGACATCGCAAGGTCTGCAGTGCGTCGAAATCAAGTCCAGCCAAACCATCACGCCAGACTTGGTGCGCGCTGGCCAGCGTGCTGCCCGCTTTGTGACGGAGCCGGTGCCCGAACCCTGGCTTCTCCACGGCGCCGAAGAGAGCTACACGCGGGAAGGCGTGCGCTGCATCAGCTGGCGCCGCTTTGCGGACCCGTTGCGGCCTTAAGGCGTGCGCCCCCGTCCTCCACCATCACCACCTCACCTTATCCCTCAGACATGGCCATCAAATCCACCATCTTCAAAGCCAGTCTGCAAATCGCCGACATTGACCACGCTTATTACGCCGATCACGCGCTCACCTTGGCGCGCCACCCGAGCGAAACCGACGAACGCATGATGGTGCGCCTGTGCGCGCTGGCGCTGCAGGCGCACAAACTGCAAACGGTATGCGGCGGCGACGGCACGCTGGCTTTTGGCGCAGGCCTGTCCGACCCCGATGAGCCCGACGTATGGCTGCGCGACTACACCGGACTGACCCGGCTCTGGATCGAGGTCGGTCAACCCGAAGACAAGCCGCTGCTCAAGGCCTGCGGCCGGGCCGATGAGGTGGTCTTGTACTGCTTCAACCACGCGGCCGAAGTGTGGTGGCGCACGATGGAGGCCAAGCTGGCCCGGCCAAAAAACCTGAGTGTGTTTCGCATTCCCACGACGGCCGCGCAAGCCCTCATTCCCATGGCCCAGCGCAGCATGCAGCTGCAGGCCACGATCCAGGAAGGGGTGCTGATGCTGGGCGACGGCACGCATAACGTGGACATTGAGCCGCTGCGCTGGAAGTAACTGCGGTTCAAGCGGTTCCGTGGGCTGTCGCGAATTCGCCGCCAGTTCATGATATTTTTGGGCTCAAGCCCCCGTCCACTATGCGCAATCAGCTACTATTTTGATAGCAAAACCGTGGGCTTTTCAACCGCTCGCTCGGCGTACTTGTTAAAGCGCCAGGCGGTGCCGTCCAGCGTGATGCGGCGCCAGGTCTGGCGTTTTTCAGCCGGGCGCATTTGCGTCCAGTACTGCACCTCGGCAAAACTGCGGCCGCAGCCTTTGCACTCCTCGTCGCCCTGGCTGGTGGAACAGATCGCGATGCAGGGCGTGTCGGGCGTGCTGTCGTACCAGGCCAGCCAGGCCGCCAGGGCCTTGGGCGGGAGGGTGAATTCGTCGGCTTGGCGCTCGTGCTGGAACACCATCAACGCATAGACCTCGGCCAGAGCGCGGGTCTCAGGCGCCAGCGAAAAACCGTCCGACGCGGGCTTTTTGTCGCGCCAGTAGTTGATGGCCGACTCGATGTCGGTGATGTGAATGCCTGCCATGGGGGAGGGATCATAGCCCGGCCGGGGGGAACGCTAAACTCTAAGCCCATCGCGCGCGCTTGCCGCGCCTCTTTTGACCGAAATGACGCCCCTGTGACCGACACCGCCAGCCCCACTTCCGACCCATCACTCGACCTTTCCCCCGACAGCAAGATCCAGCAGCCCCGCCTGTGGTGCGGCGACGGCTGGACCGCACGCATTGTCAAGAACGAAGACGACGATGGCTGGGCCGTGGCCATGATCAAAGACGGCGAGCCCGAGCCCGCACTGGTTGGACCCTGGACCATGGGACGCGACAAGAAAAACCCGAAACCACTGGACGGACCGGCCTTCAGCACGCTGGTCAAAACCGCGTCGGAGTTTGTGCGTCGCCACGAACAGCAACTGCATGCGACGCTGCACCAGAGCCTGTCGGTCACGTCCGGCAGCATCCGCGTGACGGTCTCGCTCGATATCGTGCCCGACGACGACAACCCCTATGCCACTTTGACGGCGCATGACGAGGCCGGTGAACAGCTGGCACAGCTGCGGGTGCCGCCGGCTTTCAAGCTGAACCGGACCAGCGCCACCGCCTGGGCTGATAACGATTATCAAAAACCCGGCTGAGCCCGCCTTGCGCGGTGTTGATGGTCGTCATGGACGAGCCACCGCCAGGTGCTATTCTTGAGACATGAAACTCATCGTCAAATGGCTGCTAAGCGCCGCCGCCCTGCTGGCCGTGGCCTACCTCTACGGCGGGGTGCAGGTCAGCAGCTTCAGCGCCGCGCTGGTTGCGGCCTTTGTCATCGGCCTGTTCAACATGATTTTGCGGCCGGTGCTGGTGGTGTTGACGCTGCCGGTCACCGTGATCACGCTGGGGCTCTTTCTGTTTGTCATCAACGCCCTGATGTTCTGGGCGGCGTCGGGCGTGCTGGACGGTTTTCATGTGCGCGGTTTTGGCGCCGCGTTGATCGGGTCGCTGATTTACTCGGCGTTTGGCATCGTGATCGACTCAGCGATCGAGCGACTGTTCTTTAAACAGTAATTCCACCTCGCGCTGCCGGGTGTCGATGATGGACGCGTCGATGTGATCCGCCGCCCCGTTAGCGGCCAGAGTCGCATGACTGGCGCGGCCCTGACGCAATAGCGCCTGCGCCGCCTTGAAGCGATCCAGCGCGGCCGCATAGTCCAGCACGGCCACATGGGCCTCGGCGTCGGCACGGATGGCGCGCAAGGTCTGACCCTGCAAGGCAGAGGCACTGGAGAGCAACTGCCAGGCCTGGGCATCACGCGGATGCGCGGCGACCCAGACTTGCAGGCGCTGCGTCACCTCACTGACTTCAGCGACCCGCCCGGTGTGGCGCGCTTGCGTGGCAATCTGCGCCATCAAAATCAACTCGGGTCGACGCGCCAGCGATGGTTCGCCACCGGCCTCACCGGGCCCGGTCGGGGTCGCATTCAACAGCGCAGCGGCGCGCGCTGCGTCGCCCGCCGCCAGCGCTGTTTCTGCCGCCAGCAAACGGGACAAACGCGCGGCGCGCGCATCAGAGCGCACCAGCGCGGTCAAACGCTCCAGGTAGCCCCTGGCATGGACAAAATCGCGCAAGCGACTGGCGGCCAAGGCAGCGCCATACAAGACCGCGGCCTGCCGGGGTGCGTCCAATGTAGCCAATTTGTCACCGTCCGCCTCCGCCAGCATGGCCCGCAAAGCATCCACACCCGGGTTGGACAGCACGCGCGCGCGCGCAGCGACCATCGCATGTTCGGCCGTGGGCGTCGCATTGACGGGGTTGGGCGGGATCAGTGCCTGGCGCGACTGCATGTCGGCAATCCGCTCGGTGGTGAGCGGGTGGCTGCGCAGGTAAGGGTAGGCGCCGTTGTCATTGAGCCGGGAGGCCTGCTGCAGCTTGTCGAACATCGAGACAAAACCCCGAGCATCAAAACCGGCCTGGGTCATGACGCCAAAACCGACGCGATCGGCTTCGCGTTCCATGTCGCGCGAGAAATTGAGCTGGTTCTGGGCCGCCACCGCCTGGCCGCCCACGATCAGGGCGTTGCCGGCATCGGCGCTCTTGCTGGCGGCCAGAGCGCCCAGAATCATGGCGCCTATCATCCAGGGCGCTTGCTGCCCCTGCTTGGCCATCAGGCGCGAAATATGCCGTTGCGTGACATGGCTAAGCTCATGCCCCAGCACCGAGGCCAGTTCGTCCCGGCTGCTGACGATCGCGATCAGGCCCAGATGGACGCCAAAGTAGCCCCCTGGCAAGGCAAAGGCATTCACCGTGCGGTCACGCCCGAGCAGGATCTCCCAGGCGAAACGCTCGGCCAGCTCCGGTGACAAATCACCGCGCAAGCGCGCCGCCGCCAGCAGGGGCTGCCAGACACCCTGCACATATTCAGCCAGCACCGGATCGTCGATATAGTCCGGATCGCGGTAGATTTCGCGGGCAATGCGGTCCCCCAGACGGCGCTCGGCGCTGCTGCTCATCTCGCTGCCGTCCCCCAGCGTGGGCAGTTGGGTGGCAAGCGGCGGCAGCGGCTGCGTGCCAGTGACCGCGCCGGTCTGGGCCTGCAACGAGACCGGGCTGGTCAAGCCAATTGCTATTAAAACAATAGCTGATATCACCCTGTTGATAAGGGCTATAGGCTGATTTGATTTAAAGATGTTGTTCACCATGAATAACGTCGGCGGTGCGGCGGTCTGGCCCCAAAAAGGAAAGCAGGGACCGACATGATCGTATGATGCTTGCGCAATGTGAATGTTCTGTAAATTGGCAGCTGCCAAGGCTTTATTAACTGTAACGAATTCCCCAATGAGCTCACTTACCCATTTCGACGACCAGGGCCAGGCCCACATGGTGGACGTGGCCGCCAAGGCCAGCACGCACCGCATTGGCGTGGCCGGCGGCCGCATTGAAATGCTGCCGGCCACGCTCGCCATCATCGAGTCCGGCAGCGCCAAAAAAGGCGACGTGCTGGGCATTGCCCGCATCGCCGGCATCATGGCGGCCAAAAAAACCAGCGACCTGATTCCTTTGTGCCACCCGCTGGCGCTGACCCGGGTTGCTATTGATTTCGAAGCTACTCACGCAGACCTGACGGGAGCTAGCAGCATATTTTGCACGGCAACGGTGGAAACGGTGGGGCCAACGGGCGTCGAGATGGAAGCGCTGACCGCCGTGCAGGTGGCGCTGCTCACCATTTATGACATGTGCAAAGCCGTGGATCGGGGCATGACCATCACCGGCGTCAAGCTGCTGGAAAAACACGGCGGCAAGTCGGGCAGTTTTGTGGCCGGGTAGGCGGCTCTCACATCGGGTTTTTCTCGGCCCAGTGCGCATGATTCTCGGGGAATGCTGCCTGGTAGCGCGCCAGATAGAACAGCGCTTCCTCGTCCAAGCCCAGCAACGCGTCGCTTTCGATCAACTTCTCGATCACGCGAGGTTCGGGTGAAAAGTGCAGCAGAGCCAGCGCCAGGTCCCTGATGTGGGTGGCATTGTCGCGGCTCAGGGGAACGGTCGTGAGTTCCGCAAAACGCAGCTGATCCTGGAACAGCCACGAGTCGCCAACCTTCTTCAGGGTGTTGTTGCGATAAGCCTCAGAGCGCATTTTGGGCGTGAGGTAGATCTGGCTGATGCGCTGATAGTCCCACGCGGCGTAGGCCGAAAACGCTATTAAAAATATAGCTGCAAAGGCTTTAATGACGGTGGCTAGAGGCATGAATTCATTAATCCTCGCGGTTCTCGACGCGCAGTTGCGATGCGTGGCGGGCGTCACGTCAGCGGCGCCGGAAAGCAAGTCACGAGGTCGCCACAGAAGCCAAATACACAGGCCAAACGCCATCTGGAACGGTCCGTACCACAGCGGATACTCCAGCATGCTGTGCAGCAGGATCACGGCCAACACCGCCCACGCCATCTGGCGGCTGGCATCCAGCTCACGCCACGGCTTGGCCCGCCACACCATCCACGCGCCACCCCCGAAAACCGCCACGGCCAGCGGCACGCCGAGCTCGACCGCCAGATGCAGCGGCAGATTGTGAGCGTTGTCCAAAATTTCACAAAACCGCGTTCCGGGGTACAGCGTGATGAAATGGGCGTAATCCAGCTCGCCCCAGCCCCAGCCGAACCAGGGCTTGAGGGCAATCAAATGCAGCACGTTGCCCCACAGCGTCAGCCGACTGCCACATGCCGAGTCACCGGCCTGTAATCGCGCCACAATGCCCGTGGCGCTAGGGTCCAGGCCGGCCAAAGCGGGCAAGGCCAAGGCGGCGATACCGTAGGCCAGCGCCGCCGCCAGCAAGACGCGCCGCATATGCGGCTGGTGCCAGCCGCTCCCATGTCGGCTCCAAACCCAGGCCATGGCCAGCAACATCACCAGTTGCACCAGGCCGGTCCGGGAAGACGATGCGGCATTGCCCATAGCCAGCAGAGCAGCGGCAGCCACGAAGAACCAGGATCGCTCGTTGCGCGGCGCTGGGTGCGATGCCGTATAGGGCGAAGCGGGCGCGGCCTGACTATTCGCCACCCACCACAGCAAGGCCACCAAGCCGATATTGGTCAGCGTGGCAAACTGGTTGCGCTGGCGCAGGTTCGCGTAGGCTTCTCCCATGCCAGTCGTGTTGACCCAAGGCCCAAAGACGGCCGTGGCCCCGAAATACTGCAGCAAGCCGAGCAGGCTACTTATCAGCGCAGTCACCAGCCAGGCCGCAGCCGTGACGCTCACCAGGCGCCCGGCCAAGACCCGGCCCGACGCCAGACTGGACAGCCCCAGCAGCGCCGCGGCGCAAGCCCACGAAAACAACAGCGACACGGCCGCCGGCGTGGGGCCCGAGGAAAACGGATTGAGCCAGGGCAGGGTGATGAGAAGGAAAGCGGCGATTGATGGCATAAAGGGGTGGAGAGGCGGGCAAACCCGAGCCGCGCGATTGACTTGAGGAGTAGGCAACAAGGGGAAGATCAGTTTTCTATTTTCGCTCTGACTAGCGCCAGACCAATAGCTATCGCCTTGACCTTAGAAATAATTGGAATTCGACCCCAATAAGCCGCCCCCAGCTAACCTTCCTAAAACCCGTCACCGCGCAAAAAACCCTGAATCTGCCCCTGCTTGTCGAGCACCGCTACCCAGTCCTGCCGACCCACGACGGGCAGGTACAGCCACTGCGACAGGTCACCCTGTTTTTCACGAGCCAGCTTGCCGGCGGCGTCTTGCTGGGTGGGCTGTTTTTGCAGAAAAACCGCCAGCGGTTTGGCTCGTTTCAGGGATTTCAAGGCGGCAGCGCCTTCATATGGCAGGTAAAACTCGGGCCGCTCCGCATAATCGCGCCCGCCTTGCAAGGATTCAAACAACACTGTTTGCTGCTCTTTGCTATCTTTGGGTTCGCGAATCGCAACTGTAAGCGGTTGCGATGACCAGCGCAACTGCAGAGCGGAGGGCAACTCTTCAAGGGAGGCGCCTCGCAGGTCCGGCTTGGCAATCACCCTGAAGCGATCGATTTCCATGACGAGATACAAGGGACGCGCCTGCCACACTGTGTAAAGCCCATAGCCCAAAGCAGCCAGCTGAATTAGTGCCACTAGGGTCAAATCAAGCCATAGCTCAGCGCGAGGCTTGGTAGGGTTAAAAAGCACTAGTGTGAGCAATGGCCCGCAGATCACGTCCACCGAAATGATCAGCAAAAACAATTCCCGCCCCCCAGCCAATTCGCGGTAGGGAAACGGGTACCACAAACCAAAAACCAGAACCGCCGCCATCAAGGCTACGCCCA
>NZ_DHXT01000079.1:7654-9642 GCF_002413825.1 Rhodoferax sp. UBA5149 | reverse complement strand
TTTCAAAGGTTGCAGATTGACTTTCAAAAGACCAATCTTGGCACTCGATGCCGTTACCAGAAAGTGGGAAGTCCCTTCGTATTCCCCCAGCCCCTCTCTCGCCCCGCCGGGCGAAAGAGGGGAGCCTCATTTGACCTTTGGCCTTCGGGAACGGGGAAATCGGGGAAGGTTGCGACTGCCGTAGCGCGCCACGGCCCTGTCCAACAGTTGGGGCTGCCCCCGCTACCGTGGCCCGGCACCGGCCACCGCTGCGCGGCTGCGACGAGGCAGGAAAACACGTTGCGCGCAATGATCCTCTCAACCCACAGGCCTCCGGCGCTCGGAACTCGCGCTCTGAATTCTTGCCCCGCCAGGCACAGTCGTAACCGTCCCCGGTAATTCCGCTGCCGGAGTCCAAAAATAAAATGAGGCTCCCCTCTTTCGCCCGGCGGGGCGGGAGAGGGCGGGGGGAGTGAGTGGGGGAAAGAGCCCCGACAGGCGTGCCAGAAAAAAGACAATGCTATTATTTATGTAGCAATTGGCGCTTATTCCAAGAGGGCAACAGGGGGAAACCCCCTAACCCGTATTCCGCAGCCCGGCCGCAATCCCGTTGATCGAAATGTGAATCCCGCGTTGAATGCGCTCATCGGTCTGACCGGCTCGGTAGCGGCGCACCAGCTCCACCTGCAGGTGATGCAGGGGATCGATGTAGGGAAAGCGGTGGCGAATCGAGCGTTGCAGCGCGGCGTTGTGGGCCAGGCGCTGTTTGTCGCCGGTGATCATGCCCAGCGCTGCTGTCGTGCGGTGCCACTCCAACTCGATCGCCGTGAAGATTTTTTTGCGCAGACGGGCGTCGCTCACCAATTCGGAATAACGCGAGGCCAGCGCCAGATCGCTTTTGGCCATCACCATGTCCATGTTGGAGAGCAGGGTTTTGAAGAACGGCCATTGCTTGTACATCTGTTGCAGCAGGGCCAGCTTGTCCTTGTGTGTGTTTTTGGGCGATGGGGCGCCGTCCTGGCTCATGAACTCCTCCACCGCCGAACCAAAACCGTACCAGCCGGGCAGCGTCAGACGGCACTGGCCCCAGCTGAAGCCCCAGGGGATGGCGCGCAGGTCTTCAATTTTTTGCGAGGCTTTACGCGAGGCCGGACGCGAGCCGATGTTGAGCTCGGCAATCTCGCGGATCGGCGTCGAGTCGAAAAAATACTCGGTGAAGCCGGGCGTTTCGTAGACCAATCTGCGGTAGGCGGCCATGCTGCTTTGCGACAGCGCGTCGGCCGCTTGCAAGAAGGGTTTGGTTGCCGATTTGGTCGGCTGCAGCAGCGTCGCTTCCAGCGTGGCGGCCACCAGGGTTTCCAGGTTGCGCCGGCCAATCTCGGGGTTGGCGTATTTGGAGCCGATGACCTCGCCCTGTTCGGTCAGGCGGATCTGCCCGCGCACGGTGCCCGGAGGTTGCGCCAGGATGGCCTGGTAGCTCGGGCCGCCGCCCCGGCCCACCGTGCCGCCGCGGCCGTGGAACATGCGGAGTTGAATCGCGCGCCCGCCCTGGGTGTTCTGGGCCAGCTGGTCAAACAGTTCCACCAGCGCGATCTCGGCCCGGTACAGCTCCCAGTTGCTGGTGAAGATGCCGCCGTCCTTGTTGCTGTCGGAGTAGCCCAGCATGATGTCCTGCTCGTTGTACTGGTCATGACGGCTGCGCTGCACCAACTGCGCAACGCCCGGCAGCGCATAAAACTCGCGCATGATGGGCGCCGCATTGCGCAGGTCTTCGATGGTCTCGAACAGCGGCACCACGATCAGGTCGCAGCTGGCTTGGGCAGACGGAACGCCGCCGGGCCGCCCCAAGGCGGGCAAGCCTCCTTGGGGGGCAGCGTCGTACACGGAGTGACAAGCGTGGGGGTCATTGAGAATGCCACGCATCAAGCCCACCTCTTTTTGCAGCAACAGCACTTCGAGCAAGTCGCTCACGGTCTCTGTGTGGCTGATGATGTAGTGGCGGATGGCTT
>NZ_DHXT01000079.1:0-7502 GCF_002413825.1 Rhodoferax sp. UBA5149 | reverse complement strand
GTGTGGCTGATGATGTAGTGGCGGATGGCTTGCGCGCCCAAGCGCTCGCGCATCACCTTGGCGGCTTCGAAAATGGCGAGCTCACTCTGGGCGTGGGCCGAGTAGACCGTGCCCATCACCCGCAGGGGGCGGGCTTCGTTGAGCAGGTCAATCAGCAGACGGCGTTTCGCCATTTCATCGAGCTGCGCGTAAGCGGGCTCGATGCGCGCCACGGCCAGTAGCTCGGCCACCACCGTTTCGTGCTGGTCCGAGCTTTGGCGCAAATCCACGGTGGCCAGATGAAAGCCAAAGACCTCGACCGCCCGAATCAGCGGGTGCAGCCGTTGCGCCACCAGCGCCGCGCCATGGTGCGCCAGCAACGAGGCCTCGATGGTGCGCAGGTCGGCCAGGAATTCTTCTGCCGATGTGTAGGCGTTTTGCGGGGCCACGGCGTGGCGCGCGGCGTCGCCGCCGGTCAAGTCCTTGAGGGTGGCGGCGAGTCGGGCGTAGACGCCGATCAGAGCGCGCCGGTAAGGTTCGTCCCTGCGGTGCTCGTTGTTGTCGGGCGAACGGTCGGCCAGGGCCTGCATGGCGGGCAGGCAGTCCACCAGCATGGTGGAAAGCGACAGTTCACCGCCCAGAAAATGCACTTCGGTCAGGTAGTGGCGCAAGGCCACATCGGCCTGGCGGCGCAGCGCGTGGGTCAGGGTTTGCGCGTTCACATTCGGGTTGCCGTCGCGGTCGCCACCAATCCACTGGCCCATGCGCAAAAAGCTGTGCACCGGGTGCTGGCCCAGCTCGCGTTCCAGATCGGCATAGAGCTTGGGGATTTCGCGCAAGAAGGTCGATTCGTAATAGCTCAACGCGTTCTCGACCTCGTCGGCCACCGTGAGCTTGGTGAAGCGCAGCAGCCGGGTTTGCCAGAGCTGCAGCACGCGGGCCCGCATCTGCTCCTCGTTGGCGGCCAGTTCGCGCGGGGTCAGGGCGTCCTTGTTGGCGTTGACCGACGCGGCCTTGACCTTGATGTCGTCGCGTGCCACCAGCAGCTGGGCAATGTCGCGCTCGGCGTCCAGAATGCTTTTGCGCTGCACCTCGGTCGGGTGGGCCGTGAGCACCGGCGACACAAAGCTGGTGGCCAGCGTGTCGGAGATTGTTTTGGGGGCAATACCGGCCCAGCGCAGGCGCGCCAGCGCCACTTCTATGCTGCCTTCCTGGGTGTCGCCGGCGCGTTCGTGGATGGCACGGCGCCGGATGTGATGGCGGTCTTCCGCCAGATTGGCGAGGTGACTGAAATAGGTGAAGGCGCGAATCACGCTGACGGTTTGATCGCCGCTCAGGCCCTTGAGCAGTTTCTTGAGCGCCTTGTCGGCCTCGTGGTCGGCGTCGCGGCGAAACGCCACCGACAGCTTGCGGATTTGCTCGATCAACTCGAAGGCCGCGACACCCTCCTGCTCGCGGATGACATCACCCAGAATGCGGCCCAGCAGACGGATGTCCTCCACCAGAGGGCGTTCGTTGTCCTTGGTGCGTTTGGCGGACTCGGATTTTGGAGCTTGGATCATGGTATTTTTGAAAGGATGGGGCGCGAAACGGCAGTTCGGGTCATGCTAGCATCCCCTGTTGGTCCAAGATTACAAACAGGTTACGACCTTAAGATAGCGCATATGAGCAATTTGACAATAGCAACACGCGAGAGCCGCCTGGCCATGTGGCAGGCCGAACACGTCAAGGCCCTGCTGGAGCAGCGCGGCCACCAGGTGAGCCTGCTGGGCATGACCACCCTGGGGGACCAGATACTGGACCGCAGCTTGAGCAAGGTGGGCGGCAAAGGGCTGTTTGTGAAAGAGCTGGAAGTGGCGCTCGAAGATGGCCGGGCCGACCTCGCCGTGCATTCACTCAAAGACGTGCCGATGGAGCTGCCCGAGGGCTTCACGCTGGCCTGCGTGATGGAGCGCGAAGACCCGCGCGATGCGTTTGTGTCCAACCGCTATGCGAATTTAACCAGTCTGCCGCAGGGCGCCGTGGTCGGAACGTCGAGCCTGCGCCGCATGGCCTTGCTGCGCGCCTTGCGCCCCGACTTGAAGATAGAGCCTTTGCGCGGCAACCTCGACACGCGCCTGCGCAAGCTCGATGACGGCCTGTATGACGGCATCGTTTTGGCGGCCGCCGGCCTCAAGCGACTCGGTCTGGGCGACCGTATTCGTGACGTGTTCGAGCCGGGCAGTATGCTGCCGGCCGCCGGGCAGGGTGCCTTGGGAATTGAGGTCCGCTCCGACCGGCAAGAGGTGATCGACGCGCTGGCACCGCTGGCGCACCAGACCTCCTGGCTGGCGGTGTCGGCCGAGCGCGCGGTGAGCCGGGCCATGGGCGGGAGCTGCTCCATGCCCTTGGCCGCATTTGCCACACTCACCGGCAACACGCTGACCATCGATGCCGCCTGGGGCGACCCTGAAGGCGTGCTGGCGTTGGTGTGCGTGAAGATGAGTGCGCCGGTGACCGACCTGGCCAGCGCCACGGCGCTGGGCGCGCGCGTCGCGGTCGATCTGAAGGCAGGCGTGGCGGCAATCGGCGGGTCCATTCTGGCGCCGCTTGCGCCCCAAGGCCAACCCTGAACCATGCGCGTCATCGTTACCCGCCCCGAGCGTGAGGCGCAACGATGGGTGCTCGATTTGTCAGCGCTCGGCCTGAATGCCGTGGCGCTGCCGCTGATCAAAGTCGGGCCGGTGGACCACCCGGCGAATCTGCTTCAAGCCTGGCAGCGTCTGGCTGACTACGTCGGTGTGATGTTCGTCAGTGGCAATGCGGTTGACCATTTCTTTGCATTAAAACCGCCTCTAGCCCCCGTATTCATTGCGCAATCAGCTATTAAAACAAGAGCATGGGCGACTGGCCCCGGAACTGCCAGGGCCTTGTTGCGCGCCGGCGTTGCGCCGGACCGGCTGGATGTGCCGCCGCTGGATTCCGGTCAGTTTGATTCGGAAGCCCTGTGGCGGCTGGTCGGCGCGCAGGTGCGAGCGGGCGACCGGGTGCTGATCGTGCGCGGCGGCGACGCGGCAGGCAGCGCTGGTGCCGGGCCGGGCATGGGGCGCGAGTGGTTTGCCCAGCGTGTCGCCGAAGCCGGCGGCCAGGCGGATTTCGTCATGGCCTACCAGCGCGGCGCACCTGAATTCAGCCCGCGTGACCGCGAACTGGCGCAGCAGGCGGCCAGCGATGGCTCGGTCTGGCTGCTCAGCAGCACCGAAGCGGTGGCCAACCTGAGCGCCTGGCTGCCCGGCCAAAGCTGGGCCGAAGCGCGCGCACTGGCGACCCATCCGCGCATTGCGGCCGCCGCCGTCCGGGCCGGTTTTGGCGTGGTTGGCGAATCACGCCCGACGCTGGTCGACGTGGTGGCCTCCCTCAACCTGGTGGGGCAGACCACAGTCTGAGCCGCAGACCAGCACCGCCCGCAACACTTTAAAATCACGCGATGAACTCCGACCCCAATGCCGAAATGCTGGTCTCCGCGGGAGGCGATGTGCCCGGTGGGGCGGCGCCTGCGCTCGCGGCCTTGGACGCCCCCATGGTCCCGGCCACGCCAAAGACCGTGCCGCGCGGGCTCATCATGGCCCTGGGTGTGCTGGCGCTGGTTGCCTTGCTGAGCAGCGGTTTTCTGTGGCAAAAACTCGCATCCATCCAGGAGCAACTGGCGCGCCAAAGCGCTGATGCTGGCGCCCAGTCCGTTGAGGCCCGTGCCACCGCCAAACAGGCGCAGGAACTGGCGCGCGAGACGGCGGCGCGGGTGGCTGTTTTCGAGGCACGTTTGAGCGAGGTCGCGCTGCAAAGAACACAGCTCGAAGAGCTGATGCAGAGTCTGTCGCGCTCGCGCGATGAAAACCTGGTGGTTGATATTGAATCCGCCATCCGCCTGGCGCAGCAGCAGGCCCAACTCACCGGCAGTGTCGAGCCCTTGCTGGCGGCGCTGAAAAGTGCGGACCAACGGGTGGCCAGAGCCGCGCAGCCGCGCTTGACCCCTCTGCAACGGGCCATAGGGCGGGACATTGAACGCATCAAGTCGGCCGCGGTGAGCGATACGCCCGGCCTGTTGGTGAAGCTTGACGAGCTGGTGCATTTGGCCGATGAGCTGGTGCCGGCCAATGCGGTGGCGGCGGCGAGCGCCACGGGGTCGCTCAAACGCCAGAGTTCAGAGACCGCGCCCATGTGGTGGCAACGCAGTCTGCAGGTGCTGCGTGACGAGGCGCGTGGTCTGGTGCGGGTCAGCCGCATCGAGCAGCCGGAGGCGGCGCTACTGTCGCCGGAGCAGTCCTTTTTCCTGCGGGAAAACTTCAAACTCAAATTGCTCAACGCCCGACTCGGGCTGTTGGCCCGGCAACTGGAGTCGGCGCGGGCGGATCTGGCGGAGGCCTCCCTGTCGCTCAACAAATACTTCGATGCAAGTTCGCGCAAAACGAAGACCGCCGCGACTTTGCTGCAGCAGGTGCAAGGACAGATGAAGACACTGCAATTGCCCCGCGTGGATGAAACGTTGGCCGCTCTTACCACCGCGGCGGCGGGTCGATAGACATGCGGGCCGCGCTGTGGTTTCTGGCGTTGTTTGGCATGGCGGTGGCGATCGCGCTTTTTGCCGGCAATAACCAGGGCACGATCACGGTATTCTGGCCACCTTACCGGGTCGACTTGTCTCTCAATCTGGTGGTGCTGCTGCTGGCCCTGTTGTTTTTCACCGTGCATGTGGCCTTGCGCGCGCTGGCCGCCTTGTTTGCGATACCGGGGCATGCGCGCTCCTGGCGCATCCAGCACCAGGAACGCGGCATGCACATCGCTTTGCTCGATGCCCTCTCGCATTTGATGGCGGGACGCTTCATTCGGGCCAGAAAAGCGGCTGAAGTGGTGCTGGCACGGGAGACGGCGATGACGCGCAGCGGTGAAACACTGGCCTATTCGGGGCGCTTGCGTGCTCTGTCCCACCTGCTGGCTGCCGAAAGTGCCCAGGCGTTGCAGGACAAAGCAGCCCGTGAAGAGCATTTCCATCAGGCACTGGAGCAAGCGTCACGGCGCGATGCGCAGGAAACCCGCGAGGGCGTGCAATTGCGGGCGGCCCGCTGGGCGCTTGAAGACCAGGACGCCCAAGGCGCGCTGCAATGGCTGGACGATCTGCCGCAAGGCGCCTCGCGGCGAACCATTGCCTTGCGTTTGCGCCTGACCGCCGCGCGGATGGCGCGTCAGACGCTGCCGGCGCTGGAGACCGCACGTCTGTTGGCCAAGCACCGCGCGTTTTCTGAAGTGGCCGCCCAAGGAATTTTGCGTGGCCTGGCCATGGAATTGGTGCTGACCGCGTACGACCCGGACCAGTTGCAAACTGTGTGGAGCCAGCTTGATGCGGCGGAACGGCTGACGCCCGAGGTTGCCCTCGAAGCGGCCCAAAGAATGCTGAAGCTGGGCGGCGATGTCGACGTCGCCCGCACCTGGTTGCTGCCGATCTGGGAGCGCATGGTGGCGCAGCCGGAGGCTTTGACGGACGCGCAGCGCATCCATCTCATTCGGGTTTTGGAAAGTGGTTTTGCGCTGACCTCCGGTGCGCCAGAAGCAGCCTGGCTGACCCGGATCGAGAAAGCACAGATGGCCAATCCAGCCGACTCGACCTTGCTGTACCTGGCGGGAATCACCTGCATGCGGCTTCAGCTGTGGGGCAAGGCGCAACAGCTGTTAAAGCAGTCACTGCCGAGATTGCAGGATGCCGGTCTGGAGCGAAATGCCTGGACCGCGCTGGCCGAGCTGGCCGAGCGGCGGGGCGATATTGTCGCTTCGACGCAAGCCTGGAAAAACGCGGCTCAGACGCCAACAACGAGGTGACGCGTCCGGGATTCAGGTCTATCATAAGGAACCTATGAGTACATTGATTGAACACATCCTTAAGCTGACCGACCACCGGGATCGGGATCTGCTGGAACTCACGCTGTCCAAGGCACTGATTGATCTGCTTCCGATCCAGCGCATCGTCATTGCCCGTGTCATGAATTTCGAGGGTGAACAGCGATGGCTTGAAGTGGCCCGTCTGGATGCGATGGGCGGCGGCAAAGTCGTCGACCCCATGCGGGTGGACTTCTCGACCCTGCTGCGCCTGGACGATGCCCCAGACCGGCTCAAGTGCCTTCAGCGTCGTGAAACGGTTGAAATCGCCTGGGCTGGCGAAGAGGGACCACGCATCAACATGCTTCCCCTGTTTTCTGATTCACGCAAGGACGACGAAGGTGTGATCGAAGTTCACTCGAACGCCACGCTGACCGAGAATGAGCTTCTGACGATAGAGCAATTGCGTCGTATTTACCGCAATATGTACTCCCTGCTGGAGTACAGCGACCGCGATGCGCTGACGGGTTTGCTGAACCGCAAGTCGCTGGATGACGCTTTTTACAGCGCGGTGCTCGAAGAGCTCGACGGTGTCACCGGCGAGGCCAGAACGGCGGGGTCGCCCAAAGGCCAGGACCAGGAACGTCGCCACCGTGTGCCGGCCAATTACTGGCTGGGCTCGGCCATCATTGACAACTTTGGTTTGATCAACGACAAGCATGGCCACCTCATTGCAGAAGAAGTGCTGTTGCTGGTGGCGCGGGTGATGAACAACACGTTTCGCACCTATGACCGCATTTACCGTTTCGGCGGCGAACATTTTGGCGTGTTGATGCACTGCCCGGACGAAGCCCTGGTGCTGGCAGCGTTCGAGCGCTTTCGCGCCAACGTCGAGAAGTTCAATTTTCCGCAGGTCGGCCGCGTCACGGTCAGCTGTGGTTTTACCAGTGTGATGGCCGATGATTCCCCCAGCAGCGCGCTTGAAAAAACCGAGCGTGCGGTTGACTTTGCTCAGCGGAGTGGCCGCAACAAGGTGTCCAGTCACCTCGGTCTGGTTCGTCGGGGATTCTTTGGTGAAACGCCGAAGGTCGGCGGTGTCGATATTTTTTGACCCCGGGTGACGGATACAAAAAAAGGGCACTTCAAGTGCCCTTTTTTGCGGCTGCCCGTGAGAGCAGCGGCTTGTTTTACTGCGCCCCTGTTTCCTCAAAAGGCAGTGTCATATTGCGCAAATCGCGTTTGGTTTCCACCAGGACCAGCGGACCCCCGTCCACGTGCACCACGGCCGGCCGTTCGCGTGGCACGTGAATGGCCTTGGGCTCGGCGGCAATCGCCGCCTGGACTGCGGCAATTTTTTCCGCGTTCGAGTTCACCCAGTTCAAGCCGGAAGTCTGGGCCACCTGGGCCAATTCATCCAGGGGCAATACAAACGACTGCAGTGGGGGCATGCCGCTTGGCGCCGCAACCGGTGCAGGAGCAACTGGTGCCACAGGCGCTACCGCAACCGGAGCCGCGGCAGGCCTGCGCACGGGCTCGGGTGCAGCCGGTGCCAGTGCGACCGGTGCCGCTGCAGGCGCCTCGGCAACCAGGGTCACGGGTGCCGCAACTGCCTCCATGGCCGGTGCTTCGGTGCTGGTGGTGAAATAGGACCTGCGGGGTTCTGCCGCCGCATCTTC
>NZ_DHXT01000051.1:10440-13553 GCF_002413825.1 Rhodoferax sp. UBA5149 | reverse complement strand
TGAATTTCGGATTTACGGCTTCCGGGCAAGAGGGCGACCACCTGGTCTGTCTCAGCCAGGCCCAACGCGGCCCGCGCCGCCGATCGATCCGGCACCATGGGAATGACATTGGCCAGCGGATGACCGACGTAGGTCGCGGCGATGCCGTGCTGCGCCAGCAAGGCGGGCTCGAACGGAAAGATGCACAGCACGTGGTCCACGCTGCGTCGGATTTTCTCGACCCGCTCAGGGCGCCAGGCCCAGACCGAGGGCGACACAAAGTGCACGGTCTTGATACCCTGCGCCTTGAGCGCGGCTTCCAGGTCGAGGTTGAAATCCGGTGCATCGATGCCGATGAACAGATCTGGGCGCTGCTGCAACAGCCGGACTTTAAGTTGCTCGCGGATGCCCACGATCTCGCGGTAGCGGCGCAACACCTCCCAGCCATAGCCGTGCACTGCCAATTTGTCATGCGGCCACCACGCCTCGAAGCCGCGACGCGCCATCTGGGGGCCACCAATACCCGCTGCTGTCATAGAAGGCCAGCACTCGCGCAGGCCATCCAACAACAATCCTGCCAGCAAATCACCCGAGGTTTCCCCGGCCACCATGCCGAACTTCATCTCAACGCACGATGCCGCGCTGGGGTGAGGCTTGCTCCAAAAACGAGAGCATCATTTCCACATCCGGTAAGGACTCAGGGCTTGTTTGAGCCAATGTTGCGATGCGCTCACGGGCTGCCTGCAGCGTCAGGTCATCGCGGTACAAGGCTTTGTGCATGGCTTTGACGGCAGACACGCGTTCTGGAGAAAAACCACGTCGGCGCAGTCCTTCAAAGTTCATGGAACGGGCTTGTGCCGGCTGGCCCTGGCACATGACGAAGGGTGGCAGATCGGCCAACACCACCGATCCAATGGCGGTCATGCTGTGGGCACCGACCCGCACAAATTGGTGAACCCCCGTAAAACCGCCCAGAATCACCCAGTCCCCCACATGCACATGGCCCGCCAGCTGGGAGTTGTTGGCGAAAATGGTGTGGTTGCCGACGATGCAGTCATGAGCGAGATGCACGTAGGCCATGAGCCAGTTGTCGTCGCCCACCCGTGTGACGCCCGCGTCCCCGGGTGAGCCGATGTTGAAAGTACAAAACTCACGAATCGTATTGCGGTTCCCAATGATCAATTCACAAGGCTCGCCGGCGTACTTTTTATCTTGTGGAATGGCACCCAGAGAATTGAATTGGAAAATGCGGTTGTCGCGCCCGATGGTGGTGTGCCCTTCCAGCACACAATGCGGACCGATGGTGGTACCGGCACCGACCTTGACGTGAGGACCAATGAGGGTGTACGGACCCACTGTCACCGAGCTGTCGAGCTCGGCCCCGGAATCAACAATGGCCGTGGCATGAATCGCTGTCACTCTGAGAACCTCACTTGATGGCGCGCATGGCGCAAGTCAACTCGGCTTCCACGGCGAGCTCGTCAGCCACCAGGGCGCGCGCCTTGAACTTGAAAATTCCGGCTTTCATACGCAGCAACTCAACCTCCAGAATCAGCTGGTCCCCCGGCCCCACCGGGCGCTTGAAGCGGGCCCCGTCAATGCCGGCGAAATAGTAGAGCATTTCGTCGCTCGGAGACGCCCCCATCGCATCAAAGGCCAGCAGGGCCGCAGCTTGCGCCAGGGCTTCAATCATCATGACGCCTGGCATGACCGGATAGTGCGGGAAATGCCCCTCAAAAAACGGCTCGTTGATCGTGACATTCTTCAGCGCCTTGATGCTTTTCCCTTTGTCAATGGACAATACCCGGTCCACCAACAGGAACGGGTAGCGGTGCGGCAGCTGCTTGAGAATTTTGTGGATGTCCATCATGGTTTTTCTAGTTAGTTGGGGACAGCGCTTGCTCACATCGTGTAGTACGGACTGTCCCACGAGGTTTCATTTTTTAAATTTATCTTCCAGCGCCCGGATGCGATCACGCAAGCTGTGCAGCTGTTTGACCGAGGCCGCGTTCTTTTCCCAGGCGGCATTGTCGTCAATGGGGAACAAACCGGTGTAATGCCCCGGTTTGCGAATGGACCGGGTCACGACGCTCGCCGCGGAGATATTGACGTGATCGGCCAGCGCGAGATGCCCGAGCACAATCGCACCACCACCAATGGTGCAATGGGCGCCGATGACGGCGCTGCCCGCCACGCCCACACAACCCGCCATGGCCGTGTGTTTTCCCACTCGGACGTTGTGGCCGATCTGTATCAGGTTGTCGAGCTTCACGCCATCGTCGATGACCGTGTCTTGCAAGGCGCCGCGGTCGATGCAGGTATTGGCGCCAATTTCAACATCGTTGCCGATCCGAACGGCGCCCAATTGTTCGATTTTTTCCCAGGCACCGGCATTGGGCGCAAAGCCAAAACCATCGGCACCGATGACGACCCCCGAATGCACAATGCAACGCTCACCGAGAACACAATTCTCACCCACGGTCACCCGGGACTTGAGCTCGGTATCGGCGCCGATGCGGGCTCCCCGCTCAATCACGCACAGGGCGCCAATGCGGGCCAGTGGATGAACAAAGGCCTCTGGATCAATCACCGCGCTGGGGTGCACCTGCGGCCGTACGGCCTGTGGAAGACTTTTTTTCCAGAGCTGTGTGACACGGGCGAAATACAGATAGGGCTGCTCAGACACGATGCAGGCCCCGCGCGACAGTGCGATGTCGCGCATCTGCGGACTCACGATCACGCAGGCCGCCCTGGACGCCGCCAGTTGACTCTGGTACTTGGGATGGCTGAGAAAACTTAAGTGCTGAGGGCTCGCCGTTTCAAGGGGAGACAGCCCCTCGATCGCGAGGGTGGCATCACCATGCAACTCGCCCCCGAGAACCTCAACAATTGAACCTAGACTTAAGCTCACACGTCACAAGCCTTGGGCGCGCTTATTTGACGCTACCCGAATTCAAGACCTTGATGACTTTGTCGGTGATGTCATGTTTTGGATTGACATAAACCGCTTCTTGAAGAACCAGGTCATATTTTTCGGCTTCAGCGACCTGCTTGACAACCTTGTTGGCACGCTCAAGCACTTGCTGCAGCTCCTCATTTTTCCTGGAATTGAGATCTTCCTGAAATTCGCGGCG
>NZ_DHXT01000051.1:1903-10239 GCF_002413825.1 Rhodoferax sp. UBA5149 | reverse complement strand
CCCTGATCAACGAGTTCTTTTTCGCGTTTGGAAAACTCCTGCTCAAGCTTGGCCTGTGCCGCCTTGGCCGTACTCGCCTCCTTGAAAATCCGGTCGGTACTGACAAACCCGATGCGGAACTCTTGCGCCTGAACCTGTGCAGATACAAGCAGACCACCCAGCAAAACGCCAGCGTAGCAACGACGTAATAAATAGTTCATTAGAAAGTAGTCCCAATTTGGAATTGCATGGCTTGTATTTTATCGCCATCAAATTTTTTGATGGGCTTGGCGAATGCCAGACGCAAGGGTCCGACCGGCGATATCCAGCTAATACCGACGCCCACCGACGAACGCAGACTGTTGGCGTTCTCATTGAGGGCCAAACCTTCATCCGGACCGGCCACGTTACCCAGGTCAAAAAACGCGTACATCCTTAAAGTCCGGTCATTCCCTGCGCCGGGAAATGGGGCCAGCAGCTCAGCATTCAAATTTAACTTTCTGGTCCCGCCGACCACGGTTCCACTCACGTCCCGGGGTCCGAGGCTACCCTGCTCAAAACCACGTACCGACCCCAGTCCCCCGCCATAGAAGTTTTTGAACACCGGGTACAAACGATCACCCGACGCCGCGCCCCAGCCCACTTCGCCGTTAAACGCAGCGGTGAGTTGCTTGTTAATGGGGAAAAACTCCTGGTATTGGTAAGTCGCCCGCAGATAACGGGCGTCGCCAGCGACTGACCACTCGGCGTTCGCACGTTGATATCGACCAGAGTTTGGCGCCAGCGAGCTATCACGGCGATCACTCGCCCAGCCGATCGTCAACGGAACCGCCGTGCTGTCATAGCCGTATTGGTTGGCGTAATCAAGGTACGAGGTTGGCAATAAAGTGCCCGGCACAATGCTTGTCAGCTCGACGCCAGCACCGAAATAAACCGTGTCAGTCTCGGTGAATGGCACGCCAAAGCGCAAACTGCCGCCAGAGGTCACGAGTTGATAGTAGCTCTGGTCCTGGTAGGGACTGCTTGTCCTGTGGTATACGTCAATGGTGCGGGAGACGCCGTCCGCCGTAAAGTAGGGATCAGTCGTATTGAAAACGACAACCCGATTGACCTTGCTGGTGTTGACCTGCACGCCAAGCGAGTTTCCCGAGCCAAATGCATTTTCCTGTTTCAGACCAAACGAAAGTCCAAGCCCGTCGCCACTTGAAAACCCAGCACCCAGACTCAGGCTACCCGTGGGTTTTTCAACGACATTGAGGGTCAGGTCAACCTGGTCCGGTGATCCAGGTACTTCCTGAGTCTCGATACCGACTTCCTTGAAGTAACCCAGCCGATCGACGCGGTCACGTGACAGTCTGATCTTGTCGCCGTCATACCATGACGCCTCGAACTGCCGAAACTCCCGGCGCACCACCACATCGCGCGTGCGATTGTTGCCGGCCACATTGATTTTTCGCACGTAAGCCCGGCGCGACGGGTCTGCCTGCAGGACCAACACAACACGGTTGTTGGCACGATCAATTTCAGGACGCGCTTCCACGCGTGCAAAAGCAAATCCGAAATTGCCGAAATAATCGGTGAACGCTTTGGTGGTTTTAGCGACTTCATCCGCGTTATAAGCCTGGCCGGGCCGAATCGTCACGAGGGACTTGAACTCGTCATCCTTGCCAAGAAAATTCCCCTCCAACTTGATCCCGCTCACGACAAAACGCTCACCTTCCGTGATGTTGATCGTGATGGCGATATCCGTTTTATTGGGCAAAATCGCAACCTGCGTTGAGTCGACCTTGAACTCCAGATAGCCCCGTGTCAAATAATACGAGCGCATTGTTTCAATGTCGGCGTTGAGCTTGGCACGCGAATAGCGATCCGATTTGGTATACCAGCTCAACCAGCCACCCGTATCAAGATCAAACAGACCGCGCAAGGTCGACTCGCCAAATACCTTGTTGCCAACGATCCGGATTTCACTGATTTTTGCAGGATCCCCTTCAACCACCGTAAACGTCAGGTTGACCCGGTTGCGCTCGATCGGCGTGACCGTTGTCACCACTTCCGCCGCATACAGGCTACGGTTGATGTACTGCCGCTTGAGTTCCTGCTCCGCCCGGTCAAGTTCTGCCTTGTCAAAGGGTCGGCCATCAGCCAGTCCCACATCACGCAAGGCCTTTTTGAGGACGTCCTTGTCAAATTCTTTTGTTCCAACGAAATCAACGTCGGCAACCGTGGGTCTTTCCTCCACAACGATCACCAGCACATCGCCACTGACTTCAATTCGCACGTCCTTGAACAAGCCCAAACCAAAAAGAGTCCGGATCGCGGTCGATCCCTTTTCGTCGTTATAGACCTCTCCGACCCGAACCGGCAAGGACACGAAAATGGTGCCCGGCTCCACGCGCTGCAAACCCTCGATACGAATATCGCGCACGGTGAAAGGGTTGACCGCCCACGCCGTACTGGCCGCAAAAACCAGAGCAACTGCGGCGGATACGGTGTGCCGTTGAGATCGTTTGAATTGCATTTTTTATGTTGAGGAGTCAAGCCGGTGTCGATTGCCAACACCAGACAATTAGCTAAATAAGCGGGTGATATCGTTGAAAAGGGCAATCGACATCATGAGCAACAGGATCGCAACGCCACCGCGCTGCAAACGTTCCATCCAGGCGTCAGGGACGGGCTTCCCGGTGATACCCTCCCAAAGATAATACATCAGGTGCCCGCCATCCAAAACCGGCAGCGGGAGCAAATTCAAAACACCCAGACTGACACTGATCAAAGCCAGAAAGATCAGGTACTGCGTGAACCCCATGCCCGCCGACTTGCCAGCGTAGTCGGCAATCGTCAATGGACCACTGAGATTCTTCAGTGACGCCTCACCAACCACCATCTTTCCCATCATTCTGAGCGTCAAAGCCGAAACCTCCCAGGTGCGAGTCATGCCGCGCCACAAACCACCTGCGGCACCGTACCTGATCATCACCAGCTCTGGCATGGCTCCGACATACGCGCCGATTTTCCCGACCACAAGCTCGCCGTCTTGTCGAGACTCCGGCTTGACACTGACTTCGAGTTCTGTTCCGGCACGCGTTATTTTCCAGACCGCCGACGCTGCTTCGCCATTCACGACCGAAGACCGAATCAGCTGGCGCAACTGCTGTCCGTCCACCACCGGCACCGACCCCACCTGTCGCACCACATCACCATCGTGCAAACCCGCTTTGTCGGCCGCTGCGCCGACCACGACCTCGCCAATGACCGGACGGGTAAAAGGACCCACAATGCCGATTTTTTGGAACAAATCAGCATTCGCCTCGCTGGCATCCATGCTGCGGAGTTTCAGCAGCACATCGCCACGGGTCCTGCGGGCCGGGCCAGCCAGCACCAAGCGCACATCATGCCCCTCCAGTGCGCCCCGGGTCAAAACCCAGCGAACATCTTCAAACGACTCGACATCCTGAAGTTCACCGCCCTCAAATCCGGCACGCTGAACCCGTTCTCCGCCGATCAATCCGGCATGCTCAGCGATCGATCCGGCTGTCGGGCTTGCCAGAATCGCGGCAGGACTCTGCACACCCATCCAGTTCACCACCGCATACAGCAATACGGCCAGCAGCAAATTGGCCACGGGACCCGCCGCCACAATGGCAACGCGCGCGCGCAAAGGCTGCGTGTTGAAGGCGAGATGGCGCTCCTCGGCGGCCACGGGCGCCTCACGCTCGTCGAGCATCTTCACGTAGCCGCCAACAGGAAAGGCCCCAATGACAAACTCGGTCGATGAGCCCCTGGGCTGCCAGCGAACCAGCGTTTTTCCAAATCCGATGGAAAAACGCAGCACTTTGACACCGCAGGCCACGGCCATACGATAGTGTCCATACTCATGCACGGCAATCAACACACCCAAGGCGAGTACAAAAGCTGCAATGGTTAGCATGATCGCACCCAAGTGACTTTGTTAAGCGCCAACACGACGCACCACGCGCTGAGCGGCATCACGGGACAAGGCATCCAGCGCCAGAATATCTTCCAGAGACTGCGGACTGGCCGTAACAACCGTTTCGAGAGTTTCCAGATTGACCCCGTGAATCTGATCAAAACGTATTTTCCCGTCAAGAAAAGCCGCCACCGCCACTTCATTGGCAGCATTTAACACGGCCGTCGAGCCCGAGGGAGCCTTCAAAACTGACCACGCCAGCTTCAAGCCGGGAAAGCGTTGTTCGTGTCCATTCGAATCCAGGGATTCGAATGTCAGGTCAGCCAGCGACCTGAAATCCAGTGCTGCGGCGCCTGACACCATGCGATCCGGCCAGGAAAGGCCATAGGCAATGGGCACCTTCATGTCGGGCGTACCGAGTTGCGCCACCACCGAGTTGTCCTTGTACTGCACCATCGAATGGATGACGCTCTGCGGGTGGATCACAACCTCGATCTGATCGGGGCGGACGCCAAAAAGAAAACGGGCCTCGATGACTTCCAGTGCCTTGTTCATCATGGTAGCGGAATCAACCGAAATTTTCCGCCCCATCACCCAATTGGGGTGAGCACAGGCCTCTTGGGGCGTCACATCACGCAGCGTGTGCGGTTCGCGCTGTCGGAACGGCCCACCCGACGCGGTGAGAATGATTTTATCGATCTGGCTTGGCCAAAAAGCCGCATCATCCGGCAGTGACTGAAAAACGGCAGAATGCTCGCTGTCTATCGGCAACAGCTTGGCCCCCCCCTGCGTGACGGCTTGCATGAAGTAGTCGCCACCGACCACGAGGGCTTCCTTGTTCGCCAACAGCAGGCGCTTGCCGGCCCGTGCCGCCCCCAGACAGGAAGCCAGTCCCGCGGCCCCGACGATCGCCGCCATCACCGCATCGACCCGTTCATGCGATGCGATCATGGTGATGGCCGACGCGCCCCACAGGACACGAGTCGCCAAACCCAGGTCGCGGCATTTTTGTTCCAGCGCACGGCCATGGGGCTCGCTCGCCATGACGGCAAACACCGGTTTGAACTGCACACACTGTTGCAGCATCAGTTGCGTCTGTGTGGATGCGCTCAGGGCAAACACCTCGAACCGGTCGGGATGCCGCGCGATCACGTCCAGCGTACTGACGCCGATGGATCCGGTCGATCCCAGGATCGCGATGCGCTTTTTCACGTTGCTTGCCTCACCTTGTTTGTCACATCATTCATCGGCACGTTCAAACCGAGTAAAGCATCATCGCCAGCGGCAGTGTGGGCAGCAAAGCATCTACTCTGTCCAGCACACCGCCATGACCAGGCAACAGGCCGCTGCTGTCTTTGACGCCGGCACTGCGCTTGACCAACGACTCGAACAAATCGCCCACCACGCTCATCGCGGCCATGAACACGACAGCGATCAATAAAAACCATTCGCCTCTCACGCCGATGTGGCTGTACAAGCTGGGAACACGGGCGCCCCATGCGACATCGGCCCAACGCCAGACAAACGCCAGAGTGACCACGCCCGCCATGCCACCCCAAACACCTTCCCAGCTTTTGCCGGGGCTGATGCTGGGTGCGAGTTTGCCTCGGCTGAAACGGCCACCGAACGCCCTGCCTGCGAAATAAGCAAAAATATCGGCCACCCATACCAGCACCAGAATTGAAAGCAAAAAGTTGATGCCAATCACCCTGGCCTGCGCCACCGCCAGCCAGGCCAAGCAGAGCGCGACAAGGCCAGCCAGCAGCCGGACCGCCCGTGAGTGGCCGGACCACGCCGAGACCCCACGATGCAACACCCACGCGCCAGCCAGCACCCAGGCAGCGCCGGCCAGCGTCCACAGCAAAGCCAACGATTGCTCAAGCATGCCAAGCGTCCACGTCGCCGCGCACACCACCACGCAAACCAAGCCGGAGAAAAGCGACGCCGCCCGACCGTACCCGTTGAGACGCGCCCATTCCCACGCAGCGGCGGCAATCAGTAACAGGGCTATCGCACAAAACGGAGCCGGCGAGTGATAAAACAATGCCGGCAGCAGGATGAGCAGCAGGACGAGGGCCGTGATGACGCGCTGTTTTAGCATGTGTTTTCCTCAAACGACTGTTGGGGAGGTGAGCTGCGCACCAAGCTGGCTTGATGTTTTTCCAAACCGTCTTTCACGTTGATTGAAGGACATGATGGCCAGGTCAAGCTCCGCTTCATCGAACTCGGGCCAAAGCTTGCCGCTGAAATAGAACTCTGAATAGGCAGTTTGCCACAACAGAAAATTGCTGATGCGTTGCTCGCCACCGGTACGGATGACCAAATCGGGATCAGGAACATGGGCGAGGGCCATGGCCCCGCTCAAGGCAAGTTCGGTGACGGCTTTGCCCTGCGCCGCCAATTTCGCAGCCGCCTGAACGATGTCCCACCGACCGCCGTAATTGAAGCAGATATTCAAAACCAAACGTGAGTTGGAAGCCGTCACCAATTCGGCCTGCTCGATGCCGGCGGCCACTTTCACCGACAAGCCGCTGCGCTCTCCAACAAAATGCAACTGAACGCCATCTGCCTTGAGCTTCGGCACCTCTCGGGTCAGCGCCATGGCGAAGAGATCCATCAGGCCAGACACTTCTTCGGCCGGACGATTCCAGTTTTCAGAAGAAAAAGCAAATACGGTCAACACGCCCACACCCCGGTCCGCGCACGCTTTCACGCAACGACGAAGCGATTCAACACCTTGCCGGTGACCGACAACACGCGGAAGAAACCGCTTTGACGCCCAGCGCCCGTTGCCATCCATGACGATGGCGATGTGGTGTGGAACCACGCTAGGAAAAATCATGACAGATGATCAAAGCGTCAAAACTGGCGTCAGACCGCCATGAGGTCTTGCTCTTTGGCGGCAACCAGCTGGTCAATCGCGACGATGTGCCGGTCCGTCACTTTCTGGATTTCTGCCTCAGACCGTTTTTGATCGTCTTCAGAGGCAAGCTTGTCCTTGACCGCTTTTTTTACAGCCTCATTGGCATCACGACGCAAATTTCGCACCGCGATTTTGGCGCCTTCACCCTCATTCCTGACGACTTTGGTGAGTTCCTTGCGGCGCTCTTCCGACATGGCGGGCATGGGAACGCGAATTAAATCACCCATGGACGAAGGGTTGAGTCCCAAATCGCTGTCACGAATGGCTTTCTCAATCTTGGCCCCCATCCCCTTTTCCCAAGGCTGAACACTGATGGTGCGGGCATCGAGCAAGGACACATTGGCGACCTGACTGATCGGCATCATGGAGCCGTAATAGTCAACCTGGACTGAATCCAGCAGCGCGGGGTTGGCCCGACCGGTACGAATCTTGGTCAGGTTGTTCTTGAAAGCAGCGATGGATTGATCCATCTTGACTTCAACGGTATTTTTTATCTCGGCAATCGGCATGTTTTTCTCCTCACTCGACTGTTCAAAGGGCACTGTGCAGCGGGTGCAATTCTGACATGGTCAAGCGTAGACCAGCGTACCTTCGTCTTCCCCCATCACGACGCGCTTGAGGGCGCCGTGCTTGAAAATGGAGAAAACCTTGACGGGCAGTTTTTGATCGCGGCACAAGGCAAATGCGGTGGCGTCCATGATGCCCAAATTTTGTGACATCGCTTCATCAAATGAAATTTTGCTGTAGCGGGTGGCGTGCGGGTCCATCTTGGGATCGGCCGTATAAACGCCATCGACCTTGGTGGCCTTCAGCACGATTTCAGCACCGATTTCAGCGCCACGCAAAGCGGCCGCGGTATCGGTGGTGAAAAACGGGTTTCCGGTGCCGGCGGCGAAAATGACAACCTTGCCCTCTTCGAGATATTGCAGCGCCTTGGGTCGGACATAGGGTTCAACCACCTGCTCAATGGCAATCGCCGACATCACGCGCGCTATCAGGCCCGCCTTGTTCATCGTGTCGCCCAGGGCAAGCGCGTTCATGACGGTGGCCAGCATGCCCATGTAATCTGCGGTGGCCCGGTCCATACCGACCGAGCCGCCGGCCACACCGCGAAAAATATTGCCGCCGCCAATGACCACCGCCACTTCCACGCCGAGGCGAGTGACCTCGGCCACCTCGTCCACCATGCGAACAATGGTGTCGCGGTTGATCCCGAACTGGTCATCCCCCATCAAGGCCTCGCCTGACAGCTTGAGCAAAATACGCTTGTAGGCTGGTTTGGCGACGGACATGATGAACTCCTTGACGTGATGAATGTTGTAGATGGGATCAGTCCAAATTCAGCCCGATGATCTCGATTTGAATTTGGACAGGGGACAGCCGGGTGTCGCTGGCTGGAGACGATCAGCTTGACTGCTTGGCAGCAGCCACCTGGGCCGCCACCTCGGCCACGAAATCGTCAACCTTCTTCTCAATGCCTTCGCCAACCACGTACAGGGTGAA
>NZ_DHXT01000051.1:0-1669 GCF_002413825.1 Rhodoferax sp. UBA5149 | reverse complement strand
TGATTGAACAGTGACACCTCTTTGAGGTATTTCTGCACACCACCTTCAATGCGCTTGGTGACAATCTCGGCCGACTGAACCGGCTTGCCCGCGGCAGTCGCAACGGCTGCATCTTCAGCCGCCTTGGCGGCCGCCACGGAACGCTCTCTGGCCACCAGTTCGGCCGGCACATCGGCGCTGGACAAAGCCACCGGCTTCATGGCGGCCACGTGCATGGCCACATCCTTGGCGGCAGTTTCGTCACCTTCGAACTCGACGACGACGCCGATGCGCGTGCCGTGCAAATAGGAAGCCAGCTTGCTGCTATCGGCAAAATGTTTGAAGCGGCGAAAGCTCATGTTCTCGCCAATCTTGCCGATCAGGCCTTTGCGTACATCTTCCAGTGTCGGGCCAAAGCCATCCTGGGCATAGGGCAAGGTGCCCAAAGCAGCCACGTCAACGGGGCTATTCTTGGCAATCAATTCAGCAGCCGCATTGGCGAGCGCCAAAAAGCTGTCGTTTTTGGTGACGAAGTCGGTTTCGCAGTTGACTTCAAGCAGAGCGCCCACACCGCCGCCGATGAAGCTGGTGACCACGCCCTCTGCGGTGATGCGACTTGCAGCCTTGCCGGCTTTGCTGCCCAGCTTGACACGCAACAGTTCCTCGGCTTTGGCCATATCGCCTTCGGCCTCGGTCAAAGCGCGTTTGCACTCCATCATGGGCGCGTCGGTTTTGCCGCGCAGTTCAGCCACCATGCTTGCGGTAATTGCAGCCATTTTCATTCTCCGTAATCAATTCAATTATTTAACAGGGGACTAAAAAAAAGGGGCCACGAAGCCCCCTTTTTTGGGGTCGCGGACAACTCAGGCAGCAGCTTCGTTCACTTCGACAAATTCGTCAGCGCTTTCGGCCACCATCGCCTTAGCCACGTCATCAACCATGTTGGCGCGACCTTCAATGATCGCATCGGCGATGCCACGGGCATACAAGATCACGGCCTTGGACGAGTCATCGTTACCAGGAATGATGTAGTCAATGCCTTCGGGCGAGTGATTGGTGTCAACCACTGCGATCAGGGGAATGCCGAGTTTCTTGGCTTCAGCAATGGCGATCTTGTGGAAGCCCACGTCAATCACAAAAATGGCATCCGGCAGAACCGTCATGTCTTGAATGCCGCCGATGTCGCGTTCCAACTTCGCGAGTTCGCGGGCAAACATCAATTGTTCTTTTTTGCTCAGAGCATCCAGACCAGCTTCTTGCTGGATCTTCATGTCTTTCAGACGTTTGATGGAGGTCTTGACCGTCTTGAAATTGGTCAGCATGCCGCCGAGCCAACGCTGGTCAACATAAGGAACGCCAGCACGCTGGGCTTCCTCGGCCACGGTCTCACGGGCTTGGCGCTTTGTGCCAACCATCAACACCGTGCCGCGCTTGGCGGAGATTTGGCGCGCAAACTTGGCAGCCTCCTGGAACATCGGCAGCGATTTTTCCAGGTTGATAATGTGAATCTTGTTGCGATGGCCGAAAATGAACGGGGCCATCTTGGGGTTCCAGAAGCGGGTTTGGTGGCCGAAATGGACACCGGCTTCCAGCATTTCGCGCATGGTAACTGACATATTTAACTCCAAAGGTTAGGTCTAAAATCCAGTTCGTTTTTGCAACTGTCGCAGGCGGTTCTAAAAACCGCCTG
>NZ_DHXT01000138.1 GCF_002413825.1 Rhodoferax sp. UBA5149 | reverse complement strand
CGCCCGTAACTGTCGAAGACCGGTGGCCGCTTGCGTATCTTGACCAGCACCGAGTGCTCATCAAACTCAAATTCAGCGGGCGGATTTCCGTTCTCAGTCAGCAGCGCCTGCGCCCGCTGCACCCTGTAACCGAAGCGATTCACGAAACCCAGCGACTTGAGCGCTTCGGCAATCACCGGGTTTCTGTAACTGTTTCGGGTGGGAAAGTTTTGCCGTGTCGCCTCGCCATACAGGCCGCCGGGGCTTTGAATTTCAATGTGGTCGGCAAACACATAAAACCGGATCGGGGAATTGCTGTTGTAGTTGCGGTGCATCACCGCGTTCATCAGCAGCTCGCGGATGGCGCCTTCCGGGTAGTTGTGTACCAGCTTCTCTTGCAGCGGGTTGACTTGCACCATCGACGTTTTGATCAACAACCGGAGGCGACCGAGCAGTTCTCTGAGGACGCTCTGAAGATCGCCCGCCACTTCAGCTTGATCAACGGGCAGTTCCGTCAAAGACGTGCCGGGCAGTTCCAGATATTGCACATAGGCGCCGGGCAGGTAGAAACGGGGATTTTTCCCGATCAACAACAGGCCTGCGTTCGTGGCGCAGCCCCGATCTGGATCGTACAAACGCAGCGACGCCAGTTGCTGCTCAAGCGGGCGGTGGTTGGCCGCAATAGTTTCCGCATCCACCGCCTCGCGCCGGTACGCATCGAACTGCCCCAACGCCAGGTCATCAATTTTGGCCTCCAGGCATGGCTGGGCATCGAAGGACTTGGCCTGCGCTATGCGTCGCTCGGACAGCGCCCGCTCTTCCTGCTCGTTCGCTATTGCCTTGCGGGGGCCGACGCGAATATGGACGCGTCCCTTGTAACGCACGGGCGGCAAGTCAGACGGATGCACTTCAACCACCGCCACGTCGCCCCCGGCCAGCGAAAACTTCGCCACGCTCATCATCGGCTGCGGCAGGATGTTGCCGTCGGACCGGATGCCAGCCAGGTTCTTGAGCAGATCGTCCGTCACCTTGATGCCCGCCAAAGAGCCGTCATCCTTGACGCCAACCAGCAAATAACCAGGCCGACGGTGATTGGGTAGGTCATTGGCAAAGGCGCAAATCGCTTGCCCGAATTTGTCGGTGTTGTTCGTGGATTCGGTGCGCTCGGCGGTGTCCGACTCAAGATCAGCCATCAGCGCCTTTAGCTGTTGTTCATTGAGCATGGTGTTCTCTGGTTGGACATGATTGCTGTAACGCTGCTGCAGCGAACTATAGAGAGAGTCGTTCGCGTGCTCGAATGATTTTTATCGATATATGGAAATATGACGCCATTTTCCTGAAAAGTTGGCGAATTCGTCATGTGGGGTTAGCCGTTGTGAGCAGGCTCTGACCTAGTTGCAATCCAGTGACTCCGAGTTTGTAAACTTCACTGCCAAACTTGATGACTTTGGAGCCCTTGTCGGCGAATTCTGCGGCCTTGCCAATCATCTTCTTTCCCTGTTCAAAGGCCTGCTTGACTGCGGATGGGCTCGTTTCAACTTCAGTTACAAGGTCTTGAGGAGCGGTTGCCAGTTCTCCAATCGAATCACTGACGACTTTTTGCACCGGACCTATGCCCTGAATTTTGTAGAACTGAAGTGCCCGGCGTAATCCGGCAGTTTGGCGTTCGAGCATTTCTCGCAATCCAACAGGCAAATCTGTTTCTTGCAAGAGCATCTCCTGAGCATCCAAGCTATCTCGCAGGGATTTCATCGCCATTTCATCAATCTCGTTCTCGTCGAATTGACTCAAGGTCCAAGCGGCCCATTGAAGTGCCAAAGGTGTCGCGCGCTTCAACATCTGCTCGTGGTGTGATTTCCATGGCACAGCGAGTTGCGTCGGGGAAAACCCCGTCCGAAGTTGACTGACGCAGTCATGAAATAAATTGTCGGGCACGCCAATGGAGCGAAGTTTCACTTCCATGCTCCGTATTTCGGCGAGCACAGCCTGAATTACGGTTAAGACATCCTCCTCGGTCAACGCGTTTGACGCCGGACCCAAATACTTTTCCCACGCCGTATTGATGGATGCATTCGGATCTGCCGAATTGAAAAATTGAATGATCGTGTGAAGTCTTGACGCGGAGTTCATTTCGGTTTCGGATTGGTCGATTTGTGTCGATGTTGCCTAAGGTCAAACGATCGGTGATGCTCGCCTATAGCGCTGGAGCTGCCACGACCTTTGGCCGCCTCTTGGTGCCCTTGGTGTCTGTCGGCAGCAGGCTGGTGTATTTCTGGTACAGCTCAAACAGAAAAGCCACGCGTTCGGCATCGCTCTTGTAGCTCTTTTTGCCGCCACTGCGCTCATAGGCCTTGTCCACGGCGGCGTCCAGCTTTTGGTGCGCTTTGCGCAACTCGGGCGGCATGGTCAGCGGGTCGTACAGGTCGGCCAGCGTGGCGGGCTCGTCGCCAGACTGGAACTTGGCACGCACGTCGAGCACAGTTTTTGCTGCACTTTCGATAGCCTCTTGCGCTTTATCTATGGGGGCGGGAGGCTGGTTTACTTTGGAGCTTTGGGTGAGATCTGGCCAGGGAAAGTTGTTGTAGACGATGCTGTTGGAGTAGCGAAAATCGCTCTTGATGCGGCCACATGTGTAGCGCATCCAGGCCATGTGCATTACGCTGGACATCACGCCGAAATGAAATGGAGTAGCGTTGGGAACGGAAGAGCATGAGTCTGCAACAACATTGTCAGAGTCAAAAAAACCAAAAGGCACATAGGCGCGGTTCTCGGATGAGTGGCGCGGTATCAGTAGATAACTATTCTTAGGCTGCCTGATTTCCGAAAAGACGGCGGGTGTCGACGCCTGCACGCGTGTCAGGGCTTTGCTGCTCTTTAGCCGGAATGTTTTGACCGCCTGTATTCGTCGCATCACTTCAGGGCACGACTTGAGCAGCGCTGGGTTTGCATCTACCAGCCAGAGGCACCAGCGTTTTTCGTTGTGCAGAAACTCGCGCGCGCTCATGAAGCGGCGAACCAGCGGGGTAGCCTGCGGCTCTGCCAACAACAAAGTTTCCTTTTCGGCATCAGTCATAAGCAAGTTGCCATCGTCAGTTGGTTGATTGCCTTTGGCCATTTCTGGAACATTACAAATCGGGTCCCGGCGCTTTTCAATTGCAACAAAAGCCGCGTCGATCAGATATGGGTTGATTTGTTGAGCAGGAACCGGATGAGGCGTGCCGTTGACCTCGTCGTATTCGTAGATGACTTTCCCGTGGCGGTCTTGCAGGCCAAAGCCAATGATGACGCAATGCACCGCCGCTTTACCAGAGGCTTCGTTGCTCCAACGAAAGGTGCGGTGGGCGAAATGAATGTGGATGCCTTGCGCCAACAGCCAGCTCCACAACACCGCAACTTGCTCACCCTGCGTGATGCTGTTGGTTGAAACAAAGGCGCAGCGCAGTTGATCTTCTTCGCGCAGCGATGTCTGCGCTACTCCACGGAGGTAATTCGCGGCCTTGACGTACCAAGCAGCGACGAAGTCCAACATACCGCCGCCTTTGAGAGGACTGAATAGAAGTTCAGCGTCGGCCTTCTGAGCCGGACTCTGATTGCTGTACCCAATGAATGGCGGATTTCCCAATACAAAGCTGCACCGCTCTGCTGGTAAAACCTCATTCCAGTCCAGTTTGAGCGCGTTGCCATGGGCAATGTGTGAGCTGGTACGCAAGGGGATTCGGGCAAAGTAAAAACCAAACTCTTCGCTCAGTCTCAAATTCATCTGGTGGTCCATTAGCCACAGTGCCACCTGCGCAATCTGGGCGGGGAACTCCTCAATCTCAATGCCATAGAACTGATCAACGTCCACATGGATCAGCCCATGCACATCGACACCCATCTGCCCGTCCTTGATGCTGGCCCGCAGCACAGCCAGCTCCAGTTCGCGCATTTCCCGGTAACTGATCACCAAAAAATTGCCGCATCCGCAGGCCGGGTCAAAAAACGTCAGCGTGCGCAGTTTCTTGTGGAACTCAAACAGCCGGTTTTTGTTGCTTTTGACCTTCTCGAACTCGGCCCACAACTCGTCCAGAAACAGCGGCTTGATCAGCTTGAGGATATTTTCCTCGGACGTGTAATGCGCGCCCAGGTTGCGCCGCGCTTTCTCGTCCATGATGCTCTGGAACAGGCTGCCGAAGACTGCGGGGCTGATGGCCGACCAGTCCAGCGCACAGGCGTCCAGCAAGGCCTCGCGCATGGCGCTGGTGAAATCGGCCATGGGCAGCGTTTCGGAAAACAGCTTGCCGTTGATATAGGGAAAGGCCGCGACCTGTTCGTCCAGCGCCTTGCTGCGTTTGGCTTCATCGGTGTTGAGCACCTGAAACAGCTGGCCCAACCGCGAGCCCAGGTCAGAACCATCTTTGGCGGTGCGTTCTTCAATGAAGGTGCGAAACGATTGAGCGGGCTGAAAAATGCCGGTGTCGTCCGCAAACAGGCAAAACAGCAGGCGCACCAACAGCACCTCCAGCGGGTGCTCGGTGTAGCCGCTGGCCTTCAACGCATCGTGCAGCCGCCCCATGCGCTCGGCGGCCTTGATGTTGACGGGGTCTTGCGGCTTGATCTCCAGCGCTTTGTAACCCGCCACAAAACCAAAGAGCCGAATGTGCTTGTGCAGGTCTTTGATGGCAAATTCAATCGTCTCGCCAGTGGTGAGCCGGTGGACCCGAAAGCGGGCAAAGTCGCACACGATGATGATCTGCGGCAAATCCCGCTCAAGGATGCCGGGAAAGTAAGACAGCGCCTGCGTCAGCGCTGCATCCAGATTTTTCCCGCGCGACTTTTGCTCCACCAGCAGCATGCCGGGCCAGAACAGATCAACAAAGCCGTCAGTTTTCGCTTTGATGCCGGGCAGTTTTTTTACCGCATGCTCGAAGGTGGCGACGCGTTTGTCGGTGATGCCAAAGATTTCAAAGAAATCAATCCAGAACGGTTTGCCCTGGCTATCTTCATTGGCAGCGTCGGCCCAGGTGCGGCTGAAGGTGAGCGCGCGGGATTTGATTTCGTTCCAGGATAGGGGCATGGTGGGGTCAATGTTTCTTTTCTTGGGGACTGTCAGGGCGGTGGATTACCACAATAATTTATACGTTTTAGGCCTCTAGCCCGCGTGCATTATGCGTAAGAAGCTATATAAAGAATAGCGGCTGTTAGCCGGCTACTTTCACTGACTGCCGCTTGGCCCCGTCCAATGTTTGGCCTTGCACAGTCTTCCATTCAATCCATCCGTTTGCGGACCGTGCCAGGACTGCAATCGCCGCCATGCTCGGACTTGCGAAAAGATGGTCGCGTGTAAAAACATATTGGTCACCGTCCAGAGCCAGCACACCCTCAGTCACCAACTGCTGACGAAAGCGCTCTTGAGACGTGCCTTTAATCGAGGCCACGATTTCAATTCGAGCCGTTGAACCTTTATGAACCACGAACCCCTCCGACGTGTATTCACCCACGCCGTTTGCTTCCGGCCCCCTGCAGTAAAACAGCTCCGGCGCTTCGTTCTTGCCATCCGCTCGCTCGGGGGCGCCAGTGAGCGCCTCAAAAATCGGCTGGCCCAGCGTCGCCAGCAGGGTGGCCGCGGTTTCGTGAATCTCATGGCAGTCGGCCTCCAGCGGCGCGGGCGTGTGGGGCCGCGCGCCGGTGTTGCCGTTCTCCAGGCTGTAGCGCCCGGCCTGGGTGGCCTGTTGAATGGCAAACCACTCCAGAAACAGCGCGTGCGTCTGCGTCATGCTGTTGGTCAGCGAGATCACCACCAGCGCCCGGTTCCAAAAGTCCTTGTTCTGGTTGTGCTGCACCAGCCGATTGCCGACGCTGCCGGACTGGCCGATATACACGCGCGGCAAGCCGGCCTCAGACAGCTCGCCCATCAAAAAGTACACGCCCACCTGCAGCGCCTCGGGCGTCTTGACGAACTCGGCCAACTGGCTGCGCGGCACTTCGATCACGCGAACAATGCGCGTCGTGATCTCGGCCACGCGCATGCCACGCGGGTCACCGGCGGGGAGGAAGATTTGGATGGTTTGGGGGCGGGACATTTTCAAAGCGCCAACCCTATTAAGCTCTTGAAAAATAGAAGTCGATCAGCTTGTGGCATTTCTTCAGGACCATGAGCAAAGACAGTGCGGTTAATGTCCCAATGTAAAAGGTCAGAATATTGCCAGTAATCTTCAAATACGCGTTGTTTGCCAAACACATCAAGCTTACCAAAACCAAGACCAAACTCACAAAAACCGTGAAACTGATGTTGTAAAACGTATGTCGAGAAATATCTATAAATAGTCTTCGAGCATCCGTTAGTTTTTCTGCTTGATTGATGACAAGCGTATAAACCAGTACCAATAGGTTAAGTAATAGACCAGCAATGATCGCTGCAGCGGAAACAATAACTCCTACCGTTTCCGCTGGAAGATAATAACCTTGAAACACGGTTACGAATTGGTATATCGCGAAGGGAATTCCAGAAAACAAAAAAACAGCCGATGCATTTTTGTCGATTGCGTCGATTTGATTTGGCTGCTTGGCGCCAAGCGTCTTTAAGTGCGCCTCGATAATGTTAATCGGGTTGAGTTGACTTAACATTACACGTCTTCTGTGAGAAGTTCCTGTTTGCCTATTGGTGGCGGGCTTGAGGTCATCGGGAATATTTTAGTTGACGTTTTAATAGCTACAGTAGTTCCTATTGACTCAAGTAATGATTCACCTAACTCATCAGCTTTCGCAAACCAAGTTTCTTTGCTCGGATAACCAGTAATGTCAACTTCAATATCTTCGGTAATATCAATGTTGCTAGAAACTCTTTGTTTTCCAATATCAATGCGTCGAATTTTCCCACCAATCTCTACATCCAATTTGACATTGTCACATGCCATGTCGACCGATTCGTATAAAGCCCGAAAGTTTCCTTTGCCTGCCAACATTTGCAAGAAATAGTCCTTTGAAAAAAAACTCATATCTCTTCGTGCTTTCACCACGATTTCAATATTTTGAATTTTTGATCGGTCATCTTGGTCAAGGAAGTCTTCAAGAGAATTAGGTAGACGATTTTTGATGAGCCTTATAGCTTTAAGCGTCCCCTGAGATAGGAGGGTCTGTGCCAATGCAGCGGGGAAAACTCTATTTACATTGAAGCTATAGCCTGGAAATCGTGCTTCGATGTAATGCATTAGGTGTGGAATCGTGAGAGTTCTAACGCCATAAGTTTTCGTACGAGCAAGAAGCAATAGTCCTTTCTTTCGTTTACTTTGCAAGTCGGAATTTGGCAAAATGAAAGAAAACATGAATGGCAACATATCTGCTTCGCTTGGGCCCTTTTCGTGTGAGACGGCCTTGGCTTCCACGTCATAAATTGTGGTCTTAAAACCGTGTTCACCCGTTTCATATTTTCCAGCTATTGAAATATTGCTGGCGGAGTAAATTTCGGAAACGCGGAATAGACGATTCCCTCCGAGTGAACGATAGGTCTCAAGTTCTTGTAAGTAGTATTCAAGAATTACCTGCCGTAAGTTCTGATTGTTGTTAAAGCTCCACAGATCAACAGCATTTCGCTGTTCATCCAAAAGCTCTATTGCATATGGTGCTATTGCGAACGATTAGCGTTTATCAGCCGCGCTGCAATGCTTGTAAAAACCATAAACATCTCCCGCGGCTGATAAACCATGTTGGACTGAACCGCCTGCTGAGGCGGTCGCGATAGGGGTTTGTAAGCTTCACCCCATTTGTTGAATCAGATTATGACCGGGCTTGAGTGATTTTCAGCCAGTCAACATCGTGGCGAACGGGCACAGTACCCTGCATCATGGCGTTGCGCAGACGTATTGCGCTGCCCCACGCGAGCCTGTCCAACACAGCGCGCAGCGCCACCCCCAGCCTCTTGCGCTGCGATGCCAAACCGTGCACAGACCCACGACTCACGGCGGCCCCCGGCTCTGTTGTGTCACTACGTGCGCGGGCGCAGGCAATCGGGCGGCCCCCTGTAGCACAGCGACGACCTGCAAGCGTCCCACCTTGCAACACGGACACAAACCCACATCCATCTTGGCCACCCGCGCCATGAACCCTTGAGCAGACTCCACGGCCTGCGGATTGGGCGCAGGCATCCGCAAGGCCAGCCGCGCGGCGTTGAGCTTGACCCCTTTGCAGCTTGAGGCCAGCACCCCATAGTGGCGGATGCGTTTGATGCCAGTGGGCAGCACATGCAACATGAAGCGGCGCACAAACTCTTTTCCCGGCAATCGCTCCAAACGTTTACCGCCCTGGTCATTGGCGCGCACCGAGAACGCAACCTCTTCGGTGTTGATGGCGCGGATGCGTTCATTGCTGATAGCTGTGCGGTGCGTGTAACGGCTCAGGTACTCCAGCACCTGGGCGGGTCCACCCAGTGGCGTCTTGGCGTACACCACCCAGTCGTGCTTGTAGAGTTGGCGCTGTCGCTCGCGCCAGGCTTTGTCATCGCCTTGCGGGTCGCGTTCAATGTCGCCCTTGTGGTGAGCGCGTGACAGCGCCGCCAGAAACTTGCCGCGAAACACTTTGGACAAGGCCTGCACCGGAAACAGGAAGTCCGGTTTGCGCGTTGGCAGGCTCCACTGCCCATCTTGGTCGAGCACTCCACAGGCCATCACCGCATGCAGGTGAATGTGGCGGCGCAAGTCGTGCGTCCAGGTGTGCAAGACCAGGCTCAACGCTGGCGTGCCGTTTGTGGCATCCATCCATTGGGGGTTGGCGGCAAACTCAGACAGGGTTTGGGCGGTGCATGCAAACAGGGTATCGATCAGCCAACGCGGGTGGGTTCCATACAAACCGTTCAAGCTGTGCGGCAAGGTAAACACCAGATGGGCGTAAGGCACGGGCAACACCTCGGCCAGTCTGCCTTGCAGCCAGGCGTCCTTGGCCCGCATGCCGCACTGCGGGCAGTGTCGGTTGCGGCAGGAGTGGTATTGCCAGTGGCTGTGACCGCAGGTGTCACAAGCCAACTGCTGCCCACCCAGCGCGGCCGTGCGACAGGCAGCAATGCCCCGCCAGGCTTTGGCCTGGGGTGTGTTCAGAGCGTGGGTTGCCAGATACGCTGGGCCAAACTGGCGCAACGCATCGGCCAGGGTGGCCATGCGGAGGCTACAAAGAAGGCTTACCTGGCCTACAGCTTGGGCAGGCCAGCCAGCAGGTCCAGCGGATCAACACCCTTCGGGGGCCGGAATTGGGGGCTGATGAGGTGCAGGTAGCGTGCCGTGGTGCTGATGTGGCCATGGCCCAGCAGCTTCTGGATGGTGAAGAGGTCAACGCCGCCCTCCAACAGATGGGTGGCAAAGTCGTGGCGCAGTGTGTGGATGCCCCCGCTTTTGGTGATGCCCGCGTGCTGGCGGGCGGCTCGGTAGGCGCGCTGGGCCGTGTCGATGCTGATGGGTTGCGTGCCGGTGGCGTCGCAGAACAACCAGGGCTTGGGTCGAAAGGTGCGCATGTAGATGCGCAGCAACCCCAGCAAGGTTGGACTGAGCAGGGTGTAGCGTCCCTTGCCTCCTTTGCCACAAGCCACCCGAATGCACATGCGGTCACTGTGGCTGTCGATGTCGCCCACGTGCAGGGCGCAGGCCTCGGACACGCGCAGCCCCGTGGCGTAAATGGTTTGCAGCAGCATGCGGTGCATGGGATGCCAACAGATCGCAAACAGGCGGGCGATTTCTTCGCGGGCCAACAGTTCTGGTTGTTTGTCCGGTGTCTTGGCCATCGGAATGTGAAACAGTGTGCGTTCATGGCCCAGTACTTTCTCGTACAGGAAACGCGCGGCGCTGGCGGCCTGGTTCATGGTGCTGTAGGAGAGGTGACGGTCACGCACCATGTGCAGCAAGTAGGCATCAACCTCTTGGGCGGTGTACTCGGCGGGGTCACGACGGTAGTACTTGGCCATGGCGTAAATGGCATTGACGTAACACTCACGGGTGCTGGGACTAAAGCCACGAACCACCATGGCGTCGATCATGCTTTGGCGTAGAGGTCTCATGCGACAAACTCCTTCAAATCCGGGGAACATTCCCCAGCTCGAAGGCTTCTCCCGCATCGCCTCGATTGCAAGCCATCCGCCAACAAAAACGCGGTGGTGGCCTGTGAGGACCTACCACCGCGTCAGCGGTTTAGTTCAA
>NZ_DHXT01000216.1:14747-14968 GCF_002413825.1 Rhodoferax sp. UBA5149 | reverse complement strand
TACACCGTGCACTACGCCTACGACACCGTGGCGCTGGCCAAGGTCGCCGGTACGGCCCTGGTCAAGGCCGGCAACAAAAGCTGGTACTTCCTGACGGCCGACTATGCCTTCGGCCATTCGCTCGAAGCCGATGCAACCACCGTGGTCAAAGCCAACGGCGGCACCGTCGTCGGCGCCGTGCGCCATCCGCTCAATGCCTCCGACTTCTCCTCGTTCCTGCT
>NZ_DHXT01000216.1:11515-14560 GCF_002413825.1 Rhodoferax sp. UBA5149 | reverse complement strand
TTCTCCTCGTTCCTGCTGCAGGCCCAATCGTCCAAGGCGCAGGTCCTGGCGCTGGCCAACGCCGGTGGCGACTTCACCAATGCGATGAAGGCGGCCAAAGAATTCGGCATCAACAAAACGATGAAGATCGCCGGCCTGCTGGTGTTCATCAACGACGTGAACAGCCTGGGTCTGGCCAACACGGAAGGTCTGCAACTGGCGGACAGCTGGTACTGGAACCAGGACGACGCCTCGCGCGCGTTTGCCAAGCGCTTCTTCGAAAAATACAAGCGCATGCCTTCAAGCCTGCAGGCCGCCGACTACTCGGTCGCCACGACCTATCTGAAGGCCGTGCAGGCCGCCGGCACAACGGACGCCGACAAGGTGATGGCCACCCTCAAGACCATGAAGATCAGCGACTTTTACAACAAGGGCCAAATCCGTGCCGACGGCCGCATGATCCACGACATGTACCTGTTCCAGGTCAAGTCAGCCAAGGATTCGATCACGCCATGGGACTACTACAAGACCGTCGCCAAGATCCCCGGCGAGCAGGCTTTCACCACGGTGGCCGAGTCCAAATGCGCACTCATCAAAAAGTAAGCTGACGTCCCAAGCGGCCGGTCGCAGGTGCGGCTGGCCGCTTTTTTTTAGATCAAGGCATGAACTGACGGGCCTCCATGGAAATTTTCGGTATACCCCTTCAAGCTTTTCTGGGCCAGCTGCTGCTGGGCTTGGTCAACGGCGCGTTTTACGCGATGCTCAGCCTCGGGCTGGCGGTCATCTTTGGCTTGCTGGGCGTTGTCAATTTCGCGCACGGCGCACTGTATATGCTGGGCGCCTTCGCCGCCTGGATCATGCTGGACAAATTCGGCATCAATTACTGGTTTGCGCTGGTGCTCGCACCGCTGACGGTGGGTCTGCTGGGCGTTGTCATCGAGCGGCTTTTTCTCAAGCATCTGTACAAGCTGGATCCGCTCTATGGCTTGCTGCTGACCTTTGGCTTGGCGCTGATTTTCGAAGGTGTTTTTCGCGAGCTGTATGGCGCGTCGGGCCAGTCGTATCCGGTGCCCGAATTGCTGTCCGGCGCCACCAATCTGGGGTTCATGGTGCTGCCGAATTACCGCGCCTGGGTCGTGCTGGTGTCGCTGGTGGTGTGCCTGGGCACCTGGTACCTGATTGAACGCACCCGTCTCGGTGCCTACTTGCGCGCCGGCACTGAAAACGCCGCGCTGGTGCAGGCCTTTGGCATCAATGTGCCGATGATGGTGATGCTGACCTACGGCGCCGGCGCCGCGCTGGCGGCACTGGCCGGTGTACTCGCAGCGCCCATCATCCAGGTCAATCCGCTGATGGGCTCCAGCCTGATCATCGTGGTGTTCGCGGTGGTGGTGATTGGCGGCATGGGCTCGATCATGGGATCCATCCTGACGGGTCTCGGCCTGGGCGTGGTGGAAGGGCTGACCAGGGTGTTCTACCCGGAAGCGTCCAACATTGTGGTGTTTGTCATCATGGTCATTGTGCTGATGTTCCGACCAGTCGGCCTGTTTGGCAAGGAGGCTTGAGCCATGAACAATACCGCCAAACTGATTCGCTTCACTTACGCCGCACTGCTGGTGCTGGCGCTGCTGGCACCGATGCTGGGCTTGTACCCTGTGTTCGTCATGAAGCTGCTGTGCTTCGCCATTTTTGCCTGTGCCTTCAACCTGTTGCTGGGTTTTACCGGTCTGCTGTCTTTCGGCCATGCGGCGTTTTTCGGCTCTGCCGCCTACATCACCGGCTGGCTCATCAAGTCGCAGAACCTCACGCCGGAGTTGGGCCTGCTGGCGGGTATGGCGGGGGCGGGCTTGATCGGCCTGGTGGTCGGCCTGGTGGCGATCCGGCGCCAGGGCATTTATTTCGCCATGATCACGCTGGCCATTGCGCAGATGGTGTATTTCGTCTGCCTGCAAGCGCCCTTTACCGGCGGTGAAGACGGCCTGCAGGGCGTGCCGCGCGGCGCGCTGTTCGGCCTGCTGTCGCTGGAGTCGGACACCGCCATGTATTACCTGGTGGTCGCGGTGTTTTTGGCGTGTTTTCTAGGCATTTCACGCATCGTGCGGTCTCCCTTCGGCCAGGTGCTCAAGATGATCCGTGAAAACGAACCGCGCGCGATTTCGCTGGGCTACCAGGTGGACCGCTACAAGCTGCTGGCTTTTGTGCTGTCGGCCGCGCTAGCCGGTCTAGCGGGCTCGCTCAAGACGCTGATCATGGGTTTTGCCACGCTGTCCGACGCACACTGGACGATGTCGGGTGAAGTGATTTTGATGACGCTGCTGGGCGGCGTCGGCACCCTGTTCGGCCCGGTGTTTGGCGCGGGTATTGTGATCTCGCTGCAAGACCTGCTGGCCGACAAGGTCGGCTCCTGGGTCACGGTGATCATCGGTGTGATTTTTGTACTGTGCGTGCTGGCCTTCCGCAAGGGAGTGGTCGGTGAACTGCAGGCGTATCTGGAGCGTCGCCGGCGCGCCGCGACAACGCCTGACGCCTAGATACTTGTTGGACAATGGTTGATTTATTCCACTATTTGCTCATCAATGGAACCAACAACTCTGGATTCGATCGACATTCAGCTGCTGGACCAGTTGCAAAACGATGCGTCATTAAGCAATCAGGCACTGGCCGCGCGGGTTCACATTTCGCCGCCCACCTGTTTGCGGCGCGTCAAACGGCTGCGTGATGCGGGTCTGATCGAGCGCGAGATCGCGGTGCTCAGCGTGGACCAGCTGGCCAACGTGGCCGGTCACGGTCTGTGCGCGATTGTGGAGATCACGCTGGACCGCCAGGACCGGGACGCCTGGGAGGCGTTCGAGCGGCGCGTGGCGGCGGACAACGCGGTGCAGCAGTGCTACCGCGTCTCGCCCGGACCCGACTTTTGCCTGGTGGTGCACAGCGCCCACATGCCCGACTATCTGGCGCTGGCCCAGAGGCTGTTTACCAGCGACGCCAATGTGCGCAACGTCAAAACATTCTTCAGCATCAAGCGCAGCAAATTTGGAGCCAGGGTGCCCTTGCCGCTTTGATAAC
>NZ_DHXT01000216.1:10633-11220 GCF_002413825.1 Rhodoferax sp. UBA5149 | reverse complement strand
CCCCTTGGCCCAGACAAGGCCGCCGTGGCGTTCCACGATTTTGCGGGTCAGGGCCAGCCCCATGCCGAGGCCTTCGAACTCGCGGGCGCCGTGCAGGCGCTGAAACGCGTGAAACAACTTGGCTTCATATTGCGGGTTGAACCCCACGCCGTTGTCGCTCACGGTCACGGCGCACAGGCCGCTGGCGTGCGCTTGCCATGTGACTTGAATCTCGGCCACTGCTCGCGTGCCGGTGAACTTGAGGGCATTCGACAGCAGATGCGCCAACACTTGCCGGAGCAGCGCCGCGTCACACTGCAGCGCCGGAATATCGGTTGCCACCTGCCATTCAACGGCTCGCCCGCCAAGCGCCGGGGCCAGGGCAGCGCAGACTTCTCGCGCCAGCTGCCCGGCATCCGCCGGGGACAGCTGCAGGTCGACCCGGGTCAGCCGCGACAGCTCCATCAGGCCGTCGATCTGTCGCCCCATTTGCCGTGCAGCCTGGCTCACCGTGTCCAGATGCGCCAGCAAGGCCGTATTGGTCTGATCCTCCAGGTCTTCCTTGATGATCTGCACGTAGGCGTTGACGTGGCGCAGCGACGCCCGCA
>NZ_DHXT01000216.1:7152-10330 GCF_002413825.1 Rhodoferax sp. UBA5149 | reverse complement strand
TTCTCCAGCGCCAAGGCCTGCGGCGTGCCCGTCATTTCGCGGGCCGCTTCCAGTTGGCAATGCTCACCTGCTTGCCGCGCGCGATGCTCAAGGCACCGGGAGCGGTGTCTTTGGTCAAGGTCGAGCCACCGCCCACGGTGCCGCCCGCACCCACGGTGATGGGCGCCACCAGCACGCAGTTGCTGCCAATGTGCACGTCGGCTTCAATGATGGTGCGGTGTTTGAAAGCGCCGTCGTAATTGGCCGTGATACTGCCCGCCCCGTAGTTGACGCGCTCGCCGACCGTGGCGTCGCCCAGATAGGCCAGGTGATTGGCCTTGGCTCCGCGCGCCAGGGTCGAATTCTTGACTTCGACAAAGTTGCCGATATGCACTTGGGCGCCCAGTTTGGCACCGGGTCGCAAACGCGCAAACGGGCCGATCAGCGCACCGGCCCCCACCTCCACCGCGTCTTGGGTGCCCGGCTTGCCGCCTTCGATCTGCGTGAACGGGTGAATCACGGCACCGGCGGCGATCGTGGCATTGGTAATCACGCAATTCGCACCGATGCGCACGTCGTCGCCCAAGATCACCTGGCCTTCAAAGACACAGTTCACGTCAATCGAGACGTCCTGCCCGCATTGCAGGTCGCCACGCACATCAAAACGCGCCGGGTCCGCCAGGCGCACGCCCTGCTCCATCAGCTGCAGCGCCATACGCCGCTGGAACGCGCGCTCCAGTGCAGCAAGTTGCACCGGGCTATTGACGCCCTCCACCTGCAAGGCGTCCGCAATTTTGTGGGCCACCACGGGCACGCCGTCGGCCACGGCGAATTTCACGATGTCGGTCAGGTAGTACTCGCCCTGGGCGTTCTGGTTGTCCAGTCGCGCCAGCCACTTTTTCAAAGGTGCAGCAGGCATCGCCATGATGCCGCTGTAAACCTCTGAAATGGCGCGCTGGGCGGCACTGGCGTCTTTCTGCTCGACGATGGCCTGGACGACTTCACCCTCACGGACGATGCGGCCGTATCCCGTCGGGTCGGCAAAGTCAATCGTCAAGAGTGCCAGTTTGTTGCCGCCACAGGCCGCAATCAGCTGGCGCAAGGTATCGGCCCGCGTCAAGGGCACGTCACCCGAGAGCACGACAACGATGCCGTCGTCGCGCAGCACCGGCACCGCTTGCTGCAGCGCGTGGCCAGTGCCCAGCTGCGGCTCCTGGCGCACAAAATTTATATCAAATCGAGCTGTAGCCCCCGTGGAACCTGCGACAGCCGCTTCAACTTCCATAGCACCGTGGCCGGTGATGACGACCACCTGACGGGCCGCCAATTCAGCGGCGGTGTCCACCACATGCTGCAACAAGGCACGGCCCGCCAACCGATGCAACACTTTGGGCAGTTTGCTTTTCATGCGCGTGCCCTTGCCCGCAGCCAGAATGACCACGTCCACGTCCACGGCGTCGGCCTTATTGGCGCTCTTTAAAATATCACTCATGACTCTCTCCATTCATTCACGAAGCCGACTTCTTCAACGTTTTCGACCTTTCCGCATTATCGACGGGCTGCTGGCACTGTTTGTGGCCCTGTCGCTGAGCTTGGGGGTATCGGGTTGCAGCGCCGTTCGATTGGGCTACAACCACGCCCCTGAATTGAGCTACTGGTGGCTGGACAGCTTCCTGGACTTCAATGAAACGCAGACGCTCAAGGTGCGCGCCGATCTGGCACTCCTGCAGGACTGGCACCGTGCACACGAACTCCCGCTTTACGTCAGCACGCTTGAAAAGATGCAGCGCATGGCGCCCTCCAAGCTGTCGCCCGAGCAGGTTTGCGAACTGTTTGACGAGCTCAAGCCCCGTTTGCACGCCCTCATCGATCAGGCCGCGCCCACCGTCGCCGTGCTGGCACCCACGCTCACGGCCGAACAGCTCGATCATCTGGCGCGGCAATTGAACAAACGCGGCGAGAAATGGCGTGAAGAGTGGCTGGAGGGCACGCCGACCGAACGTAGCGCCCGGCGCGTCAAGCAGCTGCTGGAACCGGCTGAAATGCTCTACGGACAACTGGAAGAACCGCAGTTGGCCGTGTTGCGGGCCGCTGTGGCCGCCTCCGCTTTCGACGCGGCCACGAGTTACCGCGAATCCCTGCGCCGACACCAGGACGCGTTGCAAACGCTGCAGCGTCTGCAGCCGGGCACGCTGAGCGAAGGGTCGGCCCTGGCGGAGGTACGCGCCCTGCTCGGGCGCGCCATGGACTCCCCCGACGCGTCCTACCGCCACTACTCTGAAAAAATAACCCAGGAGAATTGCCGGGCGTTTGCCACCCTGCATAACAGCGCCACGCCGGCCCAGCAGCTGAAACTCATTGAAACTTTGAGCGGCTACGTATCCGATGCGCGCGCGCTGATGGCACCTCGGCCCTGAGGCCTCGCCCAGGATGGGGTCGGGCCTGCAAAAAGTGGGCACCCAACTCGTTGCCGTGGCCCGGGCGCCAGCTTCCAGCATCCCGACAAGCTGGCGCCGTCACGGGATTGTTGCAATTCCAGAATTTTTTTCATGGTCATAACCGACTCCAGTGATGCCATTTGGCATTGAATTCTCGTTTTAATGCGCTTGATCATCCAATGAATTCGAGATAAGCTATTCATTCCATTTACGCATTAATTGCTTGACCCAAGCCGATCCTCACAGCCCATGCAGCATTCTGAAAATCATCTTCGGACCCGTCCCATTTCGGTCGGCCATTTGCGCGCGTTTGAGGCGGTGGCGCGCCACCTCAACTTCCGGGCCGCTTCCGAAGAGCTGTCACTGACGCAAAGCGCCGTCAGTCGCCAGATCCAGGCGATGGAAGAAGAAGTGGGCGTTGGCCTGTTTTTGCGCCACACGCGCGCGGTCGAGCTCACAGCCGCCGGGGCTCAGCTGCTGCGCGCCGTGCTGCCCTCGCTGGAACGCATGGACGGCGCGGTGCGGCTGATCCGCCGCAGCGCGGGGCGCAAAAGCGTGGCGATCAGCACCTGGGCCTCTTTTGCGTCGATGTGGCTGATCCCGCGGCTGGAAGCCTTCCAGAGCGAACACCCGGACATTGACATTCGCATTGACGCCACCGATGTTCCGGTCGACCTGGACACCACCGACATCGACCTGGCACTGCGCTACACCTTACCCGCCAATGCGCCTGCCGGTGCCGTGCGCCTGTTCGGCGAGCA
>NZ_DHXT01000216.1:4167-6917 GCF_002413825.1 Rhodoferax sp. UBA5149 | reverse complement strand
GACGACCTGGCGCATTTCGCCCTGATCGAGGCCAGCGACGCGCACCGCACCCAAAATCTGGCGTGGCTCACCTGGCGCCGCTGGCTCGATGCGCACGATTTCAAGAAGCTCGAACCCAAGCGCTGGCTCTACTTCAACTACGCCCACCAGATCGCGCAGGCCGCACTAACCGGGCAAGGCGTGGCACTGACCCGCCTGCCGCTGGTGGCCGACAGCCTGGCCTCGGGTGACCTGGTTGAGGTTTTGCCGGGCATGCGCCTGGACTCACCCGTGGCTTACTGGCTCATCGTCGGCCCGCGCAGCGCCGTCCGGCCCGAGATCAAGGCCTTCTGCGACTGGCTGACCGCGCAGGCCGCGCTCACGCGCCAAGCCATCGGCGAGTCTTTGTAAATTTATCTAGACCGGCCAGACAACGCCGTAGTCGTTCAGGATCGCATCGAGCGGCATGTCGTGCGGTTCAGGCTCAAAATCAGACAGGAAACTCGGTGCAAACCCCAATCCCACGGTGAGCGGACGGGGCTCCAGCGTGGTCAGCATGCGATCATAAAAACCGCCGCCATAACCCAGGCGATAACCGCCTGCCGCATAACCCACACAGGCCACGAACAAAAGCGTCGGCACGATCACCTCGGTGTCCTTCGGTTTGGGAATGCCGTAGGCGTCTTCTTCCATCGGGCAGCCTGGATACCAAGCGTGAAACGTCATGGTCTTGTGAACTTTGTCGACCACCGGCAGTCCAATACGCCGGGGCTGCGGCTGATCAAGCAGTTCACCGTCTTCCTTCCAGCGGTGCAGTGCGGGAAGCGGGTCGAATTCACCCTTGATCGGCCAATAAGCGCCAATCACGGCATCCGGGCGACCCACCAGCCAAATGCGCATGACACGCTGCAGCAAGTCGGCGCGTTGTAGTCGATCCGGGAGGTTCAGACGTTGTTCAATGAGAAGCTTGCGAAGCGCCTTTTTTTCAAGTGCCTTTTTTTCATCAGAGTTATCCATAATCTCCACATGCAGTTTCACACCATTTTGACATCGATTGCACTCTGGGGGTGCGTCACTTTGTCAGCCACCGTGCCGGCACAGGCCCAGTCCGTGGGGATCGTCAAGGTGCAAGCGGACGAAGCCATTCTGGAAATGAGCCACGCCTTCAAAAAAGGGGACTCCAAAACCCTGAGCGCGCTGCTGCCGAAAGTGCGTGGCCATGTGCTGGAGCCGTGGGGCGCCTACTGGGAACTTCGCGCCCGGCTCGATACCGCGACCCCCGGCGAAATTCAGGAATTCCTGAGCCGCTTTGCCGGTACCTACCAGGAAGATCGCCTGCGAAACGACTGGCTGCTGTTGCTCGGCCAGAATCGGGAGTGGGGTACTTTCATGGCCGAATACCCCAATTTCCGGATGAACGACGACCGTTCCGTGCGCTGTTACGCCCTGCTGACGGAATTCAATTCGGGCGAACTCGATGTCGCGCGCCAGGTCGAAGCCTTGTGGCTGGTGCAGCGTGACGCTGATGACGGCTGTGCCGCGGCGGCGGAGCAGCAGATCAAGGCCGGCAAGCTCTCGCCTCATTCCGCCTGGCTGCGGGCACGCCTCGGCATGGAAAACGACCGACCGCGTATTGTCAGCCAGGCCATTGGCCTGCTCAACGCCGATTGGGCCACGGCGGCCAGCGCCATTTACGCCAATCCCGCGCACTACCTGAGTGGCAAGCTGCTGGCCCTGCGTCCCCGCACCAAAGAGCTGGTCACGCTGGCCATGATTCGCCTGGCCGCCAAGGACCCCGACGCGGCCGCATCCGAAATCAACAAACTGCGCTGGAAGACCCAGCTCTCGCCGGAGGAACGCAGTTGGGTGTGGGGCGTGATCGGCAAACGCGCCGCCATGCGCCTGTCCGGCGGCGCGCTGACCTACTTCCTGAACGGGCAGGACAAGTTCATGCATGACGACCAGCTGGCCTGGAAGGTCCGCGCCGCGCTTCGGGCCGGCAATTGGGAGCAGGTGTCAATGGCCACCGCCGCCATGAGCGACGGCCAGCGCAAGGACACCACCTGGGTCTATTGGCGGGCCCGCGCGCTGCTGGCCCTGGCCAAGGGGGAGGCTGACCGCGCTGAAGCAACGCGTCTGCTGACCAGCATTGCGGGCGTCAGCGGTTTTTACGAGCAGCTGGCGCTGGAAGAACTGGGCCAGCGCATCAGCGCGCCGGCCCGGCCGGAGGCCCTCACGCCCGACGAGAAGGAAAGCACTCGCCGCAATGTCGGCCTGAGCCGCGCCCTGTACGCGATCCAAATCGGCTTGCGCAGTGACGGCGTGCGCGAATGGAACTACAGCACCAACCTGCACCAGCGCGGCGGCATGAGCGACCGCGAACTGCTGGCAGCGGCCGATTTGGCCTGCGAGCGCGAGGTCTGGGACCGCTGTATCAACACCAGTGACCGGACCAAAACGTTGATTGACTTCGAGCAGCGCTTTCCGATGCCGTTCAAGGACGCGGTGATTCAACGCGCCACACAGATCGGCCTCGACCCGGCTTATGTCTATGGCCTGATCCGTCAGGAAAGCCGTTTCGTCATGGACGCCCGCTCGGGCGTGGGCGCCGCCGGTCTGATGCAAATCATGCCGCCGACGGCCCGCTGGACCGCCAAGAAGATCGGCATGACCGCCTTCAAACCGCACCAGCTCAATGACCGCGATACCAATATTGCCATTGGCACGGGCTACCTCAAGCTGGTGCTGGACGACTTCGCCGGCTCCATGCC
>NZ_DHXT01000216.1:3811-3935 GCF_002413825.1 Rhodoferax sp. UBA5149 | reverse complement strand
CTGGAAGCCGCCATCTGGGCCGAAAACGTGCCTTTTACAGAGACGCGCGATTACGTGAAAAAAGTGTTGTCCAACACCACCAGCTATGCCGCGTTGATTTCCGGCCAGCCGCAATCGCTCAAAA
>NZ_DHXT01000216.1:0-3488 GCF_002413825.1 Rhodoferax sp. UBA5149 | reverse complement strand
AGCGGGTCATCCGCGACCCTCCCCCCTTGCGCTAGCATGGCAGGTTTGGAGACACCTCATGCTCAAGCTCGTGATCGGCAGCAAAAACTATTCGTCCTGGTCCATGCGCCCGTGGGTGCTGCTCCGCCAGGCAGGTATCCCGTTTGAAGAGCTCATGGTCCGCTTTGACTCGTTTGAAGCGGGCTCCCACTTCAAGAACACCGTCGATGCCCTGACGCCCACCGGCAAAGTGCCGGTCCTGATCGACGGCGATCTGGCGGTGTGGGACACGCTGGCGATCGCGGAATACGTGGCCGAGCAATTTCCGGACAAGCAGCTGTGGCCGCTTGAGAAGGCCGCGCGCGCCCGCGCCCGCAGCATCTGTGCCGAGATGCATGCCGGTTTCACGCATCTGCGGGGCAACTGCCCGATGAACATCGAAGCCTCCCTGGCCGACACCGGCGCCCTGATCTGGCGTGACAAGCCCGCGGTGCGGGCCGATGTCGCCCGCCTGGTGGCCATGTGGCAGGAACTGCTGATCGAGCACGGCGGCCCCCTGCTGTTTGGCGACTTCTCAGTCGCCGACGCCTATTTCGCCCCAATCTGCATGCGCCTGAAGACCTACGCCCTGCCCGTGCCACCAGCCATTGCCGGTTATGTGGCGCGGGTGTGCGCCCTGCCCGGCGTCAAGGCGTGGATGGATGAGGCTCGGGCGGAAAAAGACTTCCGCGATTTCGAGGAGCCCTACCGTTTGACAAGTTCAGACCCGAGACGCTGACATGCAGTTCTACCTGGTGGGTGGCGCGGTGCGTGATGCACTGCTCGGTTTGCCGGTGAAAGACCGGGACTGGGTGGTGGTGGGCGCCACGCCCGAGGCCCTGACGGCGCAGGGTTTTTTGCCGGTCGGCAAGGACTTTCCGGTGTTCCTTCATCCCAAGACCAAAGAAGAATACGCACTGGCCCGCACCGAGCGCAAAACCGCTCCCGGCTACCACGGCTTCAGCGTCCATGCGGCGCCCGATGTGACGCTCGAAGAAGACCTGGGGCGTCGCGACATCACTATCAATTCAATAGCTGTCTGCGAAGATTCCATGAGGGCTGATGGCACATTCGACTCAGACCAGGCAGCGCTGATCGACCCTTTTGGCGGGCGGCGGGATCTGCAGCGCAAGGTGTTCCGCCACGTTACCGTGGCCTTTCGCGAAGACCCGGTGCGCATCCTGCGCGTGGCCCGGCTGGCGGCGCGCTTTGCCGATTTCACGGTGGCGCCCCCCACGCTGCAACTCATGCGCGACATGGTGCAGTCAGGTGAAGTGGACCATCTGGTGGCCGAGCGGGTCTGGCAGGAACTGGCCAAAGGCCTGATGGAGAAAACCCCCTCGCGCATGTTCGCGGTGCTGCGTGACTGTGGGGCGCTGGCGCGCCTGCTGCCCGAGGTGAATCAGCTGTGGGGCGTGCCGCAACGTGCCGACTACCACCCCGAAATCGACACCGGCATCCACCTGATGCTGGTGCTGGACATGAGCGCCCAACTGCAAGCTTCCCTGCCGGTGCGCCTGGCCTGCCTGTTCCACGACCTGGGCAAAGGCACCACCCCAGCCGACGTACTGCCGCGCCACACCGGGCATGAAGAACGCAGCGCCCGGCTGCTCAAAGGCGTGTGCGAACGGCTGCGCGTGCCCACCGAGTGCCGGGAGCTGGCCGACGTGGTGGCGCGCGAGCACGGCAATATCCATCGCAGCGCCGAGCTGGGCGCGGCCGCCCTGCTGCGCCTGCTGGAGCGCTGCGACGCGTTTCGCAAACCGGCCCGCTTTGAAGCGGCGCTGCTGGCCTGCGAATGCGACGCGCGCGGGCGCCTGGGGCAGCAGGACGCACCCTACCCGCAGCGCGCGCGACTGCTGTCGGCGTTGGCGGCGGCGCAGACGGTTGCTACAGATTCAGTAGCGTCTCAGGCAATAGCGACGGGGGCTAGCGGCAAAAAAATTGGAGAGTACATCCACAAGGCGCGGATTGACGCGCTGAAGGCCCGTCTGTAACCGGCGCCGGCCTGTCGTAGCCCTCAAAAAGCGGGTTGAATCACGTGCCTCAGCAGGTAGTTCTCACAGTCCGACGCGGTCAAGGGCCGGCTGCAGAAGTAACCTTGTACTTCATCACACCCCTGCGCGCGCAGGAAGTCAAGCTGTTCCAGCGTCTCCACGCCCTCGGCAATGGTCTGCAAGCCCAGGCTTCCCGCCATGCTGATGATGGCGCTGACAATCGCCTTGTCCTCCGGGTCCACGGTGATGTCGCGCACAAAGGACTGGTCGATCTTGAGCTTGTAGACCGAAAAGCGTTTGAGGTAGCTCAGGGACGAATAACCGGTGCCAAAGTCGTCAATCGACATGCGCACCCCCCGCGCGCGCAGATCGCCCATGATCGCGATGGCGCCCACGGGGTCATCGCTGGCCACGCCTTCGGTCAGCTCCAGCTCCAGATACTTGGGCGGCAAGCCGATCTCGTCCAGAATTCGGCTCACCAGTTCGGGCAAGTTGGGGTGCCGGAACTGCACCGGTGACAGGTTCACCGCCATGATGATCGGCTCGAAACCGCTGTCAATCCAGCTTGACATTTGCGCAACGGCGGTGCGCAGCACCCATTCACCAATCGGCAGTATCAGGCCGCTCTTCTCGGCAATCGGAATGAACTCGGCCGGCGACACCATGCCCAGCTCGGGGTGATTCCAGCGCAGCAAGGCCTCCACGCCAATCGCCCGCCCGGTGCGCAAGCACAGCTGCGGCTGGTAGTGCAGCGTCAGCTGATTGCGCTCCAGCGCCCGGCGCAAGGCACCTTCAAGCAGCAAGGTGCGCGCCAAATGCGACTGCATTTCGGGGGCAAAGAAGCGATAAGCGTTGCGACCGTCCTGCTTGACCCGGTACATCGCCACCTCGGCGTGCTGCGCCAAGGCCTTCAAGTCATGCCCGTCCTGCGGATACATCGCGATGCCGACGGAAGGGGTCACGCTCAACTCATGCTGCCCGACCAAAAAAGGCTTGGCGATGCCGTCGAGCAGCTTTTGCGCCAGGTGCGCCGCGCCATCGGCGTCCGTGCCAGGCAGCACCATGACAAATTCGTCGCCACCCAGGCGCGCCACCGTGTCTTGCTCGCGCACCTGCTGGCGTATGCGCCGGGCCACGCCAATAAGCAGCTCATCGCCGGCGCCGTGACCCAGGGAATCATTGATGTTCTTGAAATGGTCGAGGTCCAGAAACATCAGCGCCATCGACTCCCCGTTGCGTTGCGCGATGCTCAGGGCGTGCTCGAAACGATCCGTCATCAGGGCGCGATTGGGCAGCCCGGTGAGGGGTTCGAAGTGCGCCATCCACTTGATGCGCTCTTCATCCGATTTCCTTTGGCTGATGTCGCTGAACATGCCAATGTAGTGCGTCACCTCGTCAAAGGAATTGACCATCGGGTTGATGGTGATCCATTGGGGATAGACCTCACCGCTCTTGCGCCGGTTCCAGATTTCG
>NZ_DHXT01000165.1 GCF_002413825.1 Rhodoferax sp. UBA5149 | reverse complement strand
ATGCCGATGGTCACCAGCGCCAGCCCGGCCGCCAGGTTCCAGAAAAGAGGCTCCCCCAGAAACAGCACCGCGCCCAAGGCCGACAGGCCCGGCACCAGCGCCGTGATCATGGTCGAGCGCACCGGGCCAAAGTGCTGGATCATTTTGGTAAACGTAATGCCGGAGACCACCACCGAACCCCAGCCCTGAAACACCATCTGGAACATCACCTCGCGCCACGGGGCGTTCAGCAAATGGCCGACGCCCGCCTGCCCGATCAGCAGCGCCAGGTAGACCGGCACGTAGGTCACAAAAGCGAAGGCCGTGATGGCGATGGTGGCGCGCACCGCATCCAGCGCATGGCGGCGCGCCAGCACGCTGTAGGTGGACCAGCACAGCGCGGCCATCATGAACAGCAGGTCACCCTTCCAGACCTCGCCGCCGTCAAACGCGTGCAACAGACTGGCGCCGCCCACCATCAGGTCGCCCAGCACGATGCAGGCCAGACCGAGTGCGCGCAACGGCGTGATGCGGTCGTGCAGCACCAGCACCGCCAGCAGGGCGGTCCACAGCGGCAGGCTGCCCGGCATCAAGACCGAGGCGTGCGCCGCCGGGGCAAACACAAAGCCGCTGTATACCAGCACGGCATAGAGCAAACCGCCAAACAGGCCGACCGTGGCGGTGACCCGCAGCGACAGCGGCGACAAGCCCAGCAGCGAGGACTGCCGCACGCCCCAAGCCCGGTCGCGGCGCACCAGCCACGCGCCCCAGGGCAACAAAATCAGGCTGGCGCCGACGATGCGGCAAAAGGCAATGTCAAACGGGCTCAGGGTGCCGCCGCGCGCCGGATCGGCCGAGGCACGCGCGATGAGGATGAAGGAGGTCCAGATCAGCACCGTGACGACCGCCGCGGCGAGGCCAATCGTGCGCGGCGAAAAGCCGCTGGATGAATGGCGGGATGAAGAATGCATGCTGCCATTATCCGTGGCGGCAAGGGGCCGCCGGATAATCGGGGCATGTTTTTATCCCATGGCCTGCTGGGCGCTGTCTCCACCGTGGTGTGCGGTCTGGCCTTGGCGCAAGCCCTGCCGCCCGAGGTGGACGCGGCCCTGGCCCGCGCAAAGATCCCGCGCGACGCCGTCACGCTGCTGGTGGTCGACGCCGAAGGCAAAGCGCGGCCGCGACTGAGTCATCGCGCCAATGTCCCGGTCAACCCGGCCTCCGTGATGAAACTGGTGACCACCTATGCGGCGCTCAATCTGCTGGGCCCGGCCTTCACTTGGCGCACGCCGGTGTTCGTGGAAGGCGCGGTGCGCGATGGCACCTTGTTTGGCAACCTGTATATCCGAGGCCAGGGCGACCCCAAGCTGGTGGCCGAGCGCCTGTGGCTGCTGCTGCGCCGGGTGCAGGGCCTGGGCATTGACAACATAGCGGGCGACATCGTGCTGGACCGCAGCGCGTTTGAGACGGTTGAGGTGGACCCGGCCAGCTTTGACGGCGAACCGCTGCGCCCTTATAACGCCGCGCCCGACGCCCTGCTGCTCAACTTCAAGTCGGTGCTCATGACCTTTGTGCCGGACCGCAGCGCCAACCTGGCCCAGGTGCAGTTCGAGCCGCCGCTGGCGGGCGTGCAGATGCAGAGGAGCGTGCGCCTGGCCGGCGGGGTGGCGGGTGCCAGCGCCGAGTGTGGCGACTACCGGGCGGCGCTCAAGGCTGATTTTTCTGACGCCACGCGCATCCGCTTTGATGGCGCTTACCTGGCCAGCTGCGCCGAGAAAGTCTGGCCGGTGGCCTATGCCGACCCCAAAAGCTATAGCGTGCGCGCCGTGGCCGGTCTGTGGCATGAGATGGGCGGCAAGCTGATGGGCACGGTGCGCGAGGGGCGCGTGCCTGAGCTGGCGCCGGCGTTTGAAATGAGCTCGCCGCCCTTGGCCGAGGTGATCCGCGACATCAACAAGTACAGCAACAACGTGATGGCGCAGCAGCTGTTCCTGACGCTCAGTCTGCCAGCCCGTGACCCGAATGGCCAGCTGGAGAGCGGGGTTGCCACGCAAGCGGCCTCGCGCGACGTCGTGCGTCGTTGGTGGAAAGAGCGCATCGGCACCGACGACGCGCCGCTGCTGGACAACGGCTCGGGCCTGTCGCGCCAGGACCGCATCAGCGCCCAGGCCCTGGCGCGCCTGCTGCAAACCGCGTACCGCTCACCTTGGATGCCGGAGCTGATGGCCTCACTGCCGATTGCAGGCGTGGACGGCACGCTCAAGAACCGCCGCGCCCTGCCCGAGGGCAGCGCCCACCTGAAGACCGGCAGCCTGCGCGATATCAGCGCCGTGGCCGGCTATGTGCTGGCGGCCAGCGGCAAGCGCTATGTGGTGGTCGCCATTGCCAACCACCCGAACGCCAAGGCGGCGCGCCCTGCCTTTGACGCGCTGCTGGACTGGGTGGTGAGGGACAATTGAGTCTTTTACTGCATTCCAGCGTCCGCGCGCGCACCCCCTACCTGCCATGTCTCTTCCCGATGTCATCGGTTTTATTGCCGCCGTCCTCACCACCGCCAGCTTTGTGCCGCAGGCCTGGCACACCTTTCAAACCCGCGACGTGCGCGGCATCTCGCTCGGCATGTACAGCGCGTTCACCGCCGGCGTGGCCTGCTGGCTGGTCTATGGCCTGCTGCTCGGCGCCTGGCCGATCGTGATCGCCAATTGCATCACGCTGGC
>NZ_DHXT01000203.1:486-8781 GCF_002413825.1 Rhodoferax sp. UBA5149 | reverse complement strand
GTGAAGAAGGGGCTGGACCTGTCGGGCAGCGTCACTTACGCCGATTCCACCATCAAAGAAAACGCGGGTTTCGTGAGCGTGGCGGGCGACACCATCGGCAAACAGCAGCCCAACATCCCGAAGTGGCGTGCCACCGCGCTGGCCAGCTACCGGGTTGACGAACATTGGAGCGCCTCGCTGGGCGCCCGTTACAGCGGCCCGCAGTTCCGCACCCTGAACAACGCGGACGTGAATGGCGCCACCTACCAAGGGGTGAGCGAGTACTTCACGACCGATGTTCGGGTGCGCTACGTGGTGGGTCGGCAATGGACGGCCTCGTTCGGCATCGACAACCTGAACAACTACCAATACTGGAACTTCCACCCCTATCCGCAGCGCAGCTATATGGCCGAGCTGAAGTTTGATTTATGAGATTTTTGAAAGACACCATGAAAATATCGATTGCTACTAAATTAATAGCTGCTTGTGCAATGTTCACGGGGGCTAGTGCCGTTTTTTCCCATGTTGTTCTGGATGAGCCGGTGGCTCTGGCGGGTCGCGGCTACAAAGCAGCCTTGCGTGTGAGCCACGCTTGTGAAGGCTCGCCCACCACGGCGATCAAAGTGACCGTCCCGGTGGGGTTTCAGGGTGCCCAGCCGATGCCCAAGGCGGGCTGGACCGTGACCATCACCCGTGCCAAGCTGGCCAAGCCTTACGATAGCCACGGCAAGACCGTCAGCGAGGATGTGTCGGAGATCACGTGGAGCGCCAACAGCCAGGACAGCTGGTTGCCAGCGGCGTATTACGACGAGTTTGTCTTCCGTGGCGGGCTTCCAGCGGAGGCGGGCGCGATGTGGTTCAAGGTGCTCCAGACCTGCGAGAAAGGCAGCAACAACTGGAGCGAGCTGCCAGCGTCAGGCACGTCGACCAAGGGCCTGAGTTTGCCCGCCGCCTTGCTGGAGATCATTCCTTCGGAGATCGTCGGGCACCAGCACTGAATTGAGTTCCTTGTTTTATTGATTGGAGAAACGTATGAAACTGAAAGCACTGACCGTTATCGCTGCATTGGCCTGCGGCAGCCTGTACGCCCAAACCGTGGAGGTCAAGGACGCCTGGGTTCGCACCACGGTGCCGGGCCAGAAAGCCACCGGCGCCTTCATGAAAATCACCGCCAAAGAGGGCGCCAAACTGGTCGCCGCCTCCACGCCTGTCGCCGGCGTAGCGGAAGTCCACGAAATGAAAATGGAAGGCGATGTCATGAGAATGCTCGCCGTGCAGGGTGGCCTTGACTTGCCCGCCGGCAAGACGGTAGAGCTCAAGGCAGGGGGCTACCACGTGATGCTGATGGACCTGAAAACCGCGCTGCCGAAGGACAGCACGATCCCGCTGACGCTGGTGTTCAAGGACGCCAAAGGCGTGGAGAGCAAAGTGGAACTGAAAGTGCCGGTCGCCACGGTCGCGCCTGGCGCGAAGGCCGACGCGAAGCCGGAGGACAAGGCCGCCATGGAGGCGCACAAACGCTGAGTGAACAGGCGCGCGGGGGCATCGCCATTCGGGTCGCATTGGGGTAAGCTGTCGTCAGTTCAATGTTGACAACCCCCTTTGGAGCGAACATGAGTGATTCACAGAGCACTGGTTTCGGTAAATTCGTCCCCGGTTTTGACTTTCTGCAGAATCTGGCCAAGGGCGCTTCAGAGACGATTCCGCAGATGCCCAACCTGGCCAACTGGATTGCCCCGACGATGAATGTGGAAGAGCTGGAAAAACGCATTGCCGAACTCAAGGCCGTGCATTTCTGGCTCGATCAAAATTCCAAAGCCCTGGGCGCCACGGTGCAGGCGCTTGAAGTGCAAAAAATGACGCTGGCCACGCTCAAGGGCATGAATTTCAACATCGGCGATGTGGCGAACGCGTTCAAGCTCAAGGCCGCGGACGCGGTGGCCTCCAGTGTGCAAAAGGTGACTGAAAAAGCCGCCTCTGCCGCCCAGACCATCTCCGAGGTGGCGGCCGATGCCGGTGATATGGCCAAATCCGTGCGCCAAGCCGCCAAGCCCGCCACCACGGCGGCGGCCGGCTTGGTTGATCCGATGCAGTTGTGGAATTCGCTGACGCAGCAGTTTCAGCAAATCGCCGCCAGCGCCATGAAAGATGTCGGCAAAAACACCGCCCGCGACGTCACCAAAAACATGGCGGCCGGGTTTGCCAAAGAAGCCGTGAAGGCGACCAAGAAAGCCGCCTCCAAGGCAGTCAAATCGAGGGCAGCGGCCAAGAAAACTGTCAAAAAACCGACCAGCCGGAACGGCTGATGCGGCACCTGCGAGTCCACCGATGAAGCTGTTCCCCTATGGTCATGCCACGCACCCGCAGTGGCGCATGGCGGCCGGTTTGGTGTTGGCGCAAGTGCGGGCCCAGATGGCGCTGCACGGCTATGCCAGCAGCCCGACGCTGGCCTTGCTCTACATCACCGACCACTATGCCGATCAGGCGCAAGACATTCTGGAACACCTGAGCGCCGAATTGCCGGAAATCACCGATTGGTCGGGCACGGTAGGCATCGGCATCGCGTCCAACAACGTGGAATATTTTGACGAGCCGGCGCTGGCCCTGATGCTGTGCGAGCTGCCGGGCGACCAGTACCGGGTGTTTTCCGGTGTCGCGCCGTTGGGGATCGGTTTTGAGGCCCATACCGCCCTGGTGCATGCGGATGCCGACACGCCCGACTTGGCGGAGCTCATCGTCGAGATGGCCGCCCGCACCGACTCGGGCTATCTGTTTGGCGGTTTGTCGTCCAGCCGCTCGAAGACGGTGCAGTTTGCCGTCGGCGGCAATGGCAATATCAGCGGGCAGGGCGCCGCCAGTGGCGTCTTCAGTGGCGGCTTGAGCGGGGTGGCCTTTGGCGCGGGGGTGAATCTCGTGTCGCGCGTGACGCAAGGTTGTCTGCCAGTGGCCCGCGCCCATCAGGTCACCGCTGCCGAGGCCAATGTGGTGATCGGGCTGGATGGCGAGCCGGCACTCGATGTGATGCTGCGCGAGCTCAAGGTCTCGCTCGAGCAGCCGGAACAAGCGCTCACGGCGGTGCGCGCCACCCTGGTCGGCTTGATGCACCCGGTGGACCGTGCGGGGTCGACTGGTGACGGCGTGGCGGTCAACCGCACCGGCAACTTTGGCAGCGACGTGATCGTGCGCCACATCATCGGGCTGGACCCGGGTCGGCGCGGTGTGGCGGTGTCGGCCCAGTTGGAGGAGGGCATGCAGCTGGCGTTTTGCCAGCGCAATGTCCAGGCCGCACGCGCTGACTTGATCCGGGTCTGCGCCGAAATTCGTGAAGAGCTGGAGCCGGAAGCGTTGCCGGTGGAAACGGCCACCGCGCTGGCGGCGTCCGAGGCCGAGTCGGCACCGCATCCGGCGCGTGGCATCGCCGGCGCGATTTATGTGAGCTGCTCCGGGCGCGGTGGCCCGCACTTTGGCGGCCCCAGTGCCGAGCTGCAAATCGTGCGCCGGGCTTTGGGCGACGTGCCGCTGGTGGGCTTTTTTGCCGGTGGCGAAATCGCCCGACACCACCTCTATGGTTACACCGGGGTGTTGACGGTGTTCACCAGCGCGCAGTAGTCGGAGCCGGGCCAGGTCTTCATCAGAAGCAAGAATGAACGATGTGGCCGAGGGCTGGCCTTTGCGGACGCATCTGGAGGCACAATGGACCGACATTGCAGCATCAAGGAGATAAGTCCCCATGGCATCCGGAAAAATACTCGTCGCCCAGGGCGGCGGCCCGACCGCGGTGATCAACCAGTCGCTGGTCGGCGTGGCGCTGGAGGCGCGGCGCTTTGCCCAGGTGGCGCACATTTACGGCGCGCGCCATGGCGTGCGCGGTATCGTGAATGAAGATTTCATGGACCTCACGCAGGAGACCAGCCACAACCTGGAGCTGGTCGCCAACACGCCCTCCAGTGCGCTGGGCTCCACGCGTGACAAGCCCGACGTGCGCTATTGCCAGGAAATCTTCAAGGTGCTGCAGGCGCATGAGATTGAGCACTTTTTCTATATCGGCGGCAATGACTCCAGCGACACCGTGCGCATCGTGAGCCTGGAGGCGCAAAAAGCCGGCTACCCGCTGCGCTGTATCCATATCCCCAAGACCATCGACAACGACCTGGTGGGCAACGACCACACGCCGGGCTTTCCGTCGGCCGCACGCTTCGTGGCGCAGGCTTTTGCCGGCGCCAACCTGGACAACGCGGCCCTGCCCGGTGTCTACGTGGGCGTGGTGATGGGGCGCCATGCCGGGTTTTTGACGGCGGCATCCGCCTTGGGCAAGAAGTTTCCCGACGACGGGCCGCACCTGATCTACCTGCCGGAGCGCACTTTTGTGCTGGAGAAATTTCTGGCTGACGTGAAGAGCACTTACGAGCGTTATGGCCGCTGCGTCATCGCCGTGTCGGAAGGCATTCACGATTCGACCGGCGCTCCCATAGCCACCCTGCTGGCCAAGAAGCTGGAGCACGACGCCCACGGCAATGTGCAGCTCTCGGGCAACGGCGCGCTGGCCGATCTGCTGTGCGAGGAGATCAAGTCCAAACTCAAGATCAGCCGCGTGCGCGGCGACACCTTCGGCTATCTGCAGCGCTCCTTCATCGGCTGCGTGTCGGACGTCGACCAGCGCGAGGCACGCGAGGTGGGCGAGAAAGCCGTGCAGTTTGCGATGTGGGGGACGCGCGACGGCTCGGTCGCCATCAAGCGCACCGGCTTCTATTCGGTGGACTACGAGCTGCTGCCGCTGGACGCCGTGGCCGGCAAGACGCGCGTGATGGAAGACGAATTCATCTCGACCAGCGGCACCGATGTCACCGATGCCTTCCGCATGTACCTGCGCCCGCTGCTGGGCTCGGGCATGCCCGACGCCTTCAGGCTGCGCCACAACCCGGTGGCCAAGGTGCTTCATACGTCTAAATGACGGCTAGCCCCCGTCGAATATGCGTTAACAGCTATCTAATTAATAGCTAATGAGCGTGTTTCAGAGGCTTGTCCACTACACCCCGCGCGTCCGGTCGCTCTTGAACTGCTGCCGGAATGCGCCGAAGCTGCCGGCGTCCAGCGCCGCGCGCACTTCGCGCATCAGGTTCAGGAAATAGTGCAGGTTGTGGATGCTGGCCAGCATCGGGCCGAGCATTTCACCGCAGCGGTCCAGATGGTGCAGGTAGGCGCGGCTGAAGCCGCCTGCGCTGCTGCCGTCGAGCCGCGTGCTGCCCTGGCAGGCGTAGCAGCTGCAGGTTTCGTCCAGCGGGCGCTCGTCGATCTTATGACGGGAGTTGCGGATTTTGAGGTCGCCAAAGCGGGTGAAAAGGTGGCCGTTGCGCGCGTTGCGCGTCGGCATCACGCAGTCGAACATGTCCACGCCTTGCGCCACGCCTTCCACCAGGTCTTCCGGCGTGCCAACGCCCATCAGGTAACGCGGCTTGTGCGCGGGCAACTGGTGCGGCGTGTGCGCCATGATGCGCAGCATCTCGTCTTTGGGCTCGCCGACGCTCACCCCCCCCACGGCGTAGCCGGGAAAGTCCATCGCCACCAGCTGCTCCAGCGACTCTTGCCGCAGGTGCTCGAACATGCCGCCCTGCACAATGCCGAACAGTGCGTTGGGGTTCTCCAGGCGGTCAAATTCCGCCTGGCAGCGCTTGGCCCAGCGCAGGCTCAAGCCCATGGAACTGCGCGCCTCCGCCTCGGTGGTGAGCTGGCCCTTGGTTTTGGCCTCGACCGAAATGTAGGGCGTGCATTCGTCAAACTGCATGACGATGTCGCTGTTGAGCACGGTCTGGATTTGCATCGAGATCTCGGGCGTCAAAAACAGTTTGTCGCCGTTCACGGGCGAGGAAAACTTGACACCTTCTTCCGCGATCTTGCGCATCTCGCCCAGGCTCCAGACCTGAAAGCCGCCGGAGTCGGTCAGGATTGGCTTGTCCCATTTCTCGAACTTGTGCAGTCCGCCAAACTGCGCCATCACGTCCAGCCCCGGGCGCATCCACAAATGGAAGGTGTTGCCCAGGATGATTTGCGCGCCCATGTCTTCCAGGCTGCGCGGCGTCACGCCTTTGACGGTGCCGTAGGTGCCGACCGGCATGAAGATGGGGGTTTCCACCACGCCGTGGTTGAGCGTGAGGCGGCCACGACGGGCGTGTGAGCCAGCGTAGGCGCCCTCGCGCGTGCGGGTGGCGGGATCGGTTTGGAGCAGTTCAAATTGGAGCATGGGCGCTATTGTCTTTCATGGCTGCCTCAACCGTCAGAGGTCGAAGTGTTGTCGTACGCGCTCATCGTTTCGAATAGATCGAGTGGCACCACTTGAACGCCTTACATGAAGTTTTGCTTTACAATGAATTTTGCTTTACTTTTTAGTCGCGTAAAGGATTTGCCATGCAATCAGAAGCTATCGTTTCCAGCAAAGGCCAGGTCACGCTGCCCGCCGCCATGCGGGCCAAGCTCGGTATCGGGCCGGGTTCCCATATTCATTTCGAGTTGCGCGGGCGGGAGTTGGTGATCAAGCCCGAATTGCCCATGAGTGCGTATTACGGCATGCTCAAGGGCTACAACCTTGACCCGGCTGATCTCGAAATCCCCAAAGAGCCGGATCGGGAGTTTGAATGAACGTTGTCGATTCTTCGGGCTGGATCGAGTTTTTTCTCGCTGGCCCCGGTGGGCCCTTGTTCAAGCCGGTCATAGAGCAGCGCGACAAGCTGCTGGTCCCGGTGATCGCGCTGTATGAAGTGCACAAAATCCTCAGCCGCAAGATGCCTGCTGACGTGGTGACGTCGTGCCTGGAGGTCATGCGCCTGGGCCGGGTGCTCGATCTGACCGACCGCCGCGCCATTGTGGCCGCCGATGTCGCCATCAAGCACCGACTGGCAATGGCCGATGCGGTGATGTACAGCCTGGCGCTGGAACACAAGGCCACCTTTTGGACGCAGGATGTGGACTACCAGGGTTTGCCAGGCGTCAACTTTTTTCCGAAACCCTGAGGGGCTGGCGTGCCAGCAGCATGGCATCGCCGTAGCTGAAAAACCGGTACTGCCCGGCAATCGCATGGCGGTACAGCGCCATGACGTGCTCATAGCCGGCAAAGGCGCTCACCAGCATCATCAGGCTCGACTTGGGTAGGTGGAAATTGGTGACCAGCAGGTCCACCAGTTGGAATTCAAAGCCGGGTGTGATGAAGATACGGGTGTCGCCGGAAAATGGGGTCGGAGCCTTCGAGTCGACCCCTTTTTCCTTGGCCCACGACTCCAGCGTGCGCACGGTGGTGGTGCCCACGGCCACGATGCGGCCGCCGCGCGCACGGCAATCGGCAATCGCCTGCTGCGTGGCGACGGGCACTTCAAACCACTCGCTGTGCATCTGGTGCTCGGCCAGGTTCTCGGTTTTGACCGGCTGAAACGTGCCGGCGCCCACATGCAGGGTGACATGGGCGCGCTGCACGCCCAGGGCGTCAATCGCCGCCAGCAAGGCATTGTCAAAATGCAGGGCGGCGGTGGGCGCGGCCACGGCGCCGGGGTTCCTGGCAAACACGGTCTGGTAGCGCGCCGCGTCTTCCGCGGAATCGCTGTGCGTGATGTAGGGCGGCAGCGGCACATGGCCGTGCCGCGCCATCAAGGTGTGCGGGTCATCGCCCGCGTCGTTGGAGAGCACAAAGCGGAACATGGCGCCATCGGCGTCCGGCCAGCGGCCCAACAGCGTGGCGCGTAGGTTGTCATGGGTGCCGGGGGCGCCATTCAGGGCCACTGTCGTGCCGACCTCGGGTTTTTTGCTGACGCGCATATGGGCCGCCACCTGGTTGCCGCCCAGTACCCGCTCAATCAGCAGCTCCAGCTTGCCGCCCGTGGGTTTTTCGCCAAACAGGCGGGCGTTGATGACTTTGGTGTCGTTGAACACGACCAGATCGCCCGCGCGCAACAGGGCCGGCAGATCGCGAAAAATGCGGTCAGTCGGCGTCGGACCGGTGCCGTCCAGCAAGCGCGAGCCGCTGCGCTCCGGCGCGGGGTGCTGGGCGATGAGGGCTTCGGGCAGGTCGAAGTCGAAGTCGCTTAAGTGATAAGTGCGCGTGGCGCCGGGCAAGGAGGTGGGCATAGGGCTTGAGGGTCGGACGGACCCGTACCAAGTGAGTAAAGCTGGGGATTGTCGCAGCCCGAAACGTATGCCCGTTTTGACATATCGAAATCTTAATGGCCGCGTGTTAACATATTGGTGCTTTAACACCAATGAAAGACTTGCACATGAGCCGTCTGACGATCACCCTCTCTGAGCCACGCTACCGGGCGCTGAAAGAAGCCGCGG
>NZ_DHXT01000203.1:0-167 GCF_002413825.1 Rhodoferax sp. UBA5149 | reverse complement strand
GCGCTTACCCTTGCGCAGGAAGAAGTGCATGCAGCGCGCCACGCCTCGTGAGCACTTTCTTCGTCATTGATACCAACGTCATCGTTGCTGGCCTGCTCACGGCCCACGCCGATTCACCGGTGGCGCGCATTCTGGACGGCATGCTGTCTGCCGCATTTCCGTTTGTG
>NZ_DHXT01000115.1:24139-48808 GCF_002413825.1 Rhodoferax sp. UBA5149 | reverse complement strand
GAAAAGAAGACGGATGCCAGCGAAGGCCGGTTTGTGGTGCAGGTCGGCGCGTTTGCGGATGTGGCCCGGGCACGCGAAGTTCGCCTGAAAGTCGAGCACGCAGGCTTGAAAACCTATACCCAGGTCGCAGATACCAAGGACGGGCGCCGCGTTCGCGTGCGAGTCGGCCCTTTTGCGGACAAGGCTGAGGCCGACAAGGCGGCCGCCAAGATCAAAAAGCTTGACCTGCCCGCCGCCATACTGACTTTGTAAAAAGCGATTCTGAGATCTTGCGGGACAGACTCCGCAGCGACGCGATAGCGCTCCTCAACTATTTAAAATATGCCTGCTTTGGACTGGATTTTTGCAGTGGTATTGCTTGCCTCGCTGGTGTTGGGCCTATGGCGCGGGCTGATTTTTGAGCTGTTGTCAGCGGCGAGCTGGGTTGCAGCCTTCATTTTGGCGCAGTGGTTGGCCCCGGATGTCGCGCACAAGCTGCCCATGTCGGGGTCGGGCGAGGCGCTTCGGTACGCCGCCGCTTTTGCGCTGGTGTTCGTGGCGTCCGTGCTGCTGGGCGGCCTGCTGGCCGCGGTTGTGAAAAAACTTTTTGCGGCCGTCGGCCTGCAGCCGGCGGACCGGGCCTTGGGCGCGGCGTTTGGCCTGGTACGCGGTGTGGTTTTGTTATTGGCGGCAACGGTGGTGATTGCCATGACGCCGTTGAAGTCGGGCGAATGGTGGCGGGAATCTGTGGGGGCTGACATCTCGATGGCAGCGCTCAAAGGATTAAAGCCCGTACTGCCGGAAGCGTTTGGAAAATACTTGCCTTCATGAGATCGGAAAAATATGTGTGGAATCGTAGGCGTTGTCAGTAACGCACCCGTCAATCAACTGATCTATGACGCCCTGTTGTTGCTGCAGCACCGCGGACAGGATGCGGCCGGCATCGTGACGCAGCAAGAACGCAAGTTCTTCATGCAAAAGGCCAAGGGCATGGTGCGCGATGTGTTTCGCACCCGCAACATGCGCTCGCTGCCGGGCAACTGCGGGCTGGGCCAGGTGCGTTATCCGACGGCGGGCAATGCCTACAGCGAGGAAGAAGCGCAGCCGTTTTACGTCAATGCGCCGTTTGGCATCGTGCTGGTTCACAACGGCAACCTGACCAACGCCCACGCCCTGAAGGCGGAGCTGTTCAGCACCGACCACCGCCACATCAATACCGAGAGCGACTCCGAGGTCTTGCTCAACGTGCTGGCGCATGAGATTGGCGAGACCACGCGCGGCTTGCCCCTGCAGCCGCGTGATGTGTTCGAAGCGGTGCGCCGGGTGCATCGCCGCATCAAGGGCTCGTACGCGGTGATCGCGATGATTGCCGGTCATGGCGTACTGGCCTTTCGCGACCCGTTTGGCATTCGCCCGCTGTGCATGGGGCGTAGCGACGACGGTACCGTGTTGCTGGCCAGCGAATCGGTGGCGCTGGAAGGTACATCGCACAAGTTTGACCGCAATATCGCCCCGGGCGAGGCGGTGTTCATCGATTTGCAGGGCAATGTGCATGCGCAACAGTGCGCGGACCATCCGGTGTTGAGCCCCTGCATTTTCGAGTACGTCTATCTGGCACGTCCTGATTCGGTGATGGACGGCATTTCGGTCTACCAGGCCCGTCTGAATCTGGGCGAGTCACTGGCCAAGCGCGTGATTTCCACCGTGCCGCCGAACGAGATTGATGTGGTGATCCCGATCCCCGAGTCGAGCCGCCCAAGTGCCGCGCAGCTGGCGCAGTTGCTCGGTCTGCCTTACCGTGAGGGGTTCGTGAAGAATCGCTATGTGGGCCGTACTTTCATCATGCCGGGGCAGTCGGTGCGCAAGAAATCGGTGCGCCAGAAACTCAACGTGATCGCCAGCGAGTTCAAGGGCCGCAATGTGTTGCTGGTGGATGATTCGATCGTGCGCGGCACCACCAGCCGTGAGATCGTGCAGATGGCCCGCGACGCCGGTGCCCGCAAGGTCTATATGGCCAGCGCCGCGCCCCCGGTGCGCTACCCCAATGTGTATGGCATCGACATGCCGACCCCCGATGAACTGGTGGCACACAACCGCACCGTGGAGCAAATCCGTCAACTCATCGGCTGTGATGCGCTGATTTACCAGGACGTGGACGGCATGAAGAAGGCCATTGGCTCCCTGAACCCCAATATCAAGGGCTTCGACGCCTCGTGCTTTGATGGCGTCTATGTCACCGGGGACATCACGGCGGACGATATCGCCCGCCTGAACACCCATCGGGTAGGGGGCGACGAGGGGGCGGAGGACAACTCCCGCCTGGCACTCCCCAATCACGCGGACTGAGCATGGCTGAAAAGAAATTACCTGACCATTTGCACCTGGACACGCTGGCCGTGCGCGCGGCCGTAGACAAGAGCCAGTACGGCGAAAACTCCGAGGCGCTGTATTTGACCAGCAGCTTCGTGCAGCCCGATGCCGAGACGGCTGCGCGCCGCTTCGCCGGGGAAGAAGAGGGCTACACCTATTCGCGTTTCAGCAACCCCACCGTGACCAGCATGGAGCAGCGGCTCGCGGCACTGGAAGGCACCGAGGCCTGCATTGGCACGTCCAGCGGCATGGCGGCCATCATGCTGATGTGCATGGGCTTGCTGAAGGCCGGGGACCACGTCATTTGCTCGCAAAGCGTGTTCGGTTCCACCATCCGCCTGATTGCCGGCGAGTTTGGCAAGTTTGGGGTGCAGAGCACCTTTGTGTCGCAAACCGACGTGGCGCAATGGCAGGCGGCGATTCAGCCCAACACCCGCCTGCTGTTTGCCGAGACGCCTACCAACCCGCTGACCGATGTCTGCGACATTCAGGCACTGGCCGACGTGGCGCACGCGGCCGGGGCTTTGCTGGCGGTTGACAATTGCTTTTGTTCGCCCGCCTTGCAGCAACCGGTCAAACTTGGGGCCGATCTAATCATCCATTCGGGCACCAAGTACCTGGATGGTCAGGGGCGGGTGATTGCCGGCGCGCTGTGCACCACCAAGAAACTGATTGACGAAAAGTTCATGCCGGTGATGCGCAGTGCCGGGCTCACCCTGTCGGCTTTCAATGCCTGGGTGGTGCTAAAAGGCATGGAAACGCTGTCGATCCGGATGAAAGCGCAAAGTGACAGCGCACTGCAACTCGCCACTTGGCTGGAGGCTCAACCGCAGGTGGCACGGGTCTATTACCCAGGCTTGAAGTCGCATCCACAGCACGCGCTGGCCATGCAACAGCAGTCCGGCCTGGGCGGCGCCGTGGTGTCGTTTGACGTCAGGGCAGGCAAGCCCGCAGATCCGGTGCAGGCGCGCAAAAACGCTTTTCATGTGATTGACAGCACGCTGGTGTGCTCCATCACGGCCAATCTGGGCGACACCAAAACCACCATCACGCACCCGGCCAGCACCTCGCATGGGCGAATTACCGAAGCACAACGACAAGCCGCCGGCATTGGGCAAGGCCTGATTCGCGTCGCCGTCGGACTGGAAAACATTGAAGACCTGAAGGCGGACCTGGCGCGCGGTCTTCACGGTCTGGACACCCTGACATGACACAAAAAATTCGCACCCGATTCGCGCCGTCTCCCACCGGCTTCATTCACCTCGGCAACATCCGCTCGGCTTTGTACCCCTGGGCTTTTGCCCGTGCCAGCGGCGGTGATTTCATCCTGCGCATTGAAGATACCGACCTGGAACGCTCGACGCAGGCGGCGGTGGACGTGATCATCGAGAGCATGTCCTGGCTGGGGCTGGACTATGACGAAGGACCGTTCTACCAGATGCAGCGCATGGATCGCTACAAGGCGGTACTGGCCGAGTTGCAGGCGGTCGGCCATGTGTACCCCTGCTACATGAGCGTGGCCGAGCTCGACGCACTGCGTGAGAGTCAAATGACCGCCAAGGAAAAGCCGCGCTACGACGGCACCTGGCGTCCCGCGCCGGGCAAGACCCTGCCAGCCATTCCCGAAGGTGTGAAGCCGGTGTTGCGTTTCAAGAATCCGCAGGGTGGCTCGGTGGTGTGGGAAGACAAGGTCAAGGGCCGCATCGAGATCAGCAACGACGAACTGGACGATCTGGTGATTGCCCGACCGGACGGCACGCCGACCTACAACTTTTGTGTCGTGGTGGACGATATCGACATGACGATCACCCACGTGATTCGCGGCGATGACCATGTCAACAACACGCCGCGCCAGATCAACATTTTTCACGCGTTGGGTAAAGCGCCGCCGGTGTATGCCCATCTGCCCACCGTGCTCAATGAGCAGGGCGAGAAGATGAGCAAGCGCAACGGTGCCAAACCGGTGACGCAATACCGCGATGAAGGCTATCTGCCCGACGCCATGGTCAACTATCTCGCCCGTTTGGGTTGGAGCCATGGCGATGATGAAATCTTCAGCCGCGCGCAGTTCCTGGAGTGGTTCAGCCTGGACCATCTGGGCCGCAGTGCCGCGCAGTTTGACGAGGCCAAGCTGCGTTGGGTGAATGCCCAGCACCTCAAGGCCATGAGCGACGACGCGTTGGCGCTACTGGTGCAGGAGCAGCTGCACCGGCGTGGCATCCAGGCGGATGACCGTCTACCCCGTATCTGCGCCCTGTTCAAAGATCGCTGTGACACGACGGTGGTCCTGGCGGACTGGGCTGCCAAGTTCTATGCGGACATCACACCCAACGCCGATGAAGTTGGGCAGCATGTCACCGACCTAGTCAAACCGGCGCTCCATCTACTGGTGGAAAAGCTGACAATCTGCGCCTGGGACAAGCCGTCGATCGCGGCCGTAGTCAAGGAAGTGCTGGCTGCCTGCGCTATCAAAATGCCACAGCTCGCCATGCCGGTGCGGGTGTTGGTGATGGGAACAGCCCAGACGCCGTCGCTGGATGCAGTGCTCGAACTCAGCGAAAGAGAAAAAGTACTGGCTCGTTTGCGAGCAGCCTGATTTTTCAGGCTATAATTTGAGGCTTGGAAATTAGGAATGCCTGAGGAAGTTATTGAATCAGGTTTCTTGGGTTTTGGGGGTATAGCTCAGCTGGGAGAGCGCTTGCATGGCATGCAAGAGGTCAGCAGTTCGATCCTGCTTACCTCCACCAATAATTTCTGAGGCGGGACTGAAAAGTTTTGCAAGTTGAGACGGAAGTCCAAAGGTTATGACCCCATCGTCTAGAGGCCTAGGACACTACCCTTTCACGGTAGGTACCGGGGTTCGAATCCCCGTGGGGTCGCCAAATTCATCATCTGATGGATGAAGCGCAAGTTGGTAACAGCAAGCCCGCAAGGGCAGGCGACTTGGCTCGAAAGAGTGAACGTTACCGCTACCAGGAGTGGTAGTTCAGTTGGTTAGAATACCGGCCTGTCACGCCGGGGGTCGCGGGTTCGAGTCCCGTCCACTCCGCCATAGTTATGGAAAGCCGTTATAAATTTTTTGATTTATAACGGCTTTTTCATTTTCTCTGTCCGTTCTACCTTTACTTTGATGTGCAAAAGACCTTTGTAAAGAAAAGTATATGTCGTCAACCAAGGGGAAAACCCTACGTTGTGGGTACAAGCCAGAAACAAATTTTGGCTCGCTCGAGATGGTCGGAGCTGATGCGACTGTCGTTTTATGAGTGAGTTATTCATGCTGAATATCAAGACCTTAATCGCTACCGTGTTGCTTTCAGGTGTTGCCGCGGTTTCTTTTGCCCAAGCTCCCGCAGCTCCAAAAGATACCGGTGCAACAGCTCCCACTGCGGTGACTGCGCCGGCTGCTTCCACAAAGGCAAAGCACACAGCGAAAAAGCATGTAGCGAAGAAGCACACGGCAAAGAAAACACAAAAAGCTAACGCGGCCAAAAAGGCTGATGCTGCCAAACCTGCAGCCTCCGCCGCGAAATAAGCGGGCTGACGTCAACTAAAGGGGTGCCGAGGATTCTCGGCACCCCTTTTCTTTTGCTCTTTCCGTAGGGCGTTTTGCCGCACAGACTTTTGGGATGACTTGCTTGCCATCCCCGACGTGCACGGCACTCGATCGTCAGCGAAACGGTGACGCAGGGCATCCAAGGCACTTCATGAAGAGGTTGGCTTAAACGCAACGCTCGGTTCAAAGAGCTGCAATATATGTTTTCTCGATATAGGAATATTCCTATGTCGATATTCATCGGCATCCTATATCCAATGAATGGCCCTTCGATGACAATTCACAAAGTTTTCGTTCTCCTTGAACTGATTTTTAACTATCAGTCAAGAAGTACGTTTTTCGGCGGTAAGCTCAAAGGCGCATGCGAAGAAGATTGTGAAATCCAAGGGCGACCGGGAGATCCGCAATGTGGTCAACCCGATTCTCTCGCGTTAGCAGTCGCTGGCAGGCATCGAATAATCGTTGTCGACAACAGTAAGTAAATCGTTTCGCTGTAAGTCGTATGGCAAAAAAGTGACGGAGAAAAAATGAAACGCTTATTGGTTAAATGGGGCGTAGCCTGTTTGGTGTCGGTTGCCATGGCAGGCTGCGGTGGCGGTAGCAGTGGGCAGTCGGGGTCAGCGCCTCAGGGGTCTGGGGGCGCGGTCAATGGTGTCATCGTCACGGCCAGCGCGTTGGCGGCAAACGACACCGCGTCGAACGCCTCCGCACCCTTCACCGTGGTGCAGGGTGCTGGCGTGGCGGCTGTGATCGTAAATGGTCCGCCTAAGGTGAACTTTACGGTGTTTTCCGACGGCAAGGTAAAAACCGATCTGGCAATCACCAATGTGAGTTTTGCCATTGCCAAGCTGGTTCCCGGCACCAGTGGCAATCCTGACCAGTGGGTGAACTACATCTATCGCAAGGAAACGGCAACTGCCGGCGTCGGGCCGGGCGGCGCGGTAACGCCTCCAGCCACAACCATGCAGGCTACGACAGACCTCAAGCAGACGGACCCCGCCCTGCTGGCGGCCCAGTTGGTCTATAACCCTGATGGCTACTACACCTACACGTTCAGGGCGGACATCAAGGATCCGAAATGGGCTGCGACGGTTAACAAAGTACCCTATTCCACGAACAACGTCGTCTTCGAGCCCGCGCTGACGCATCGCGTCGCCATCCAGCTGAGCTACAAGAACGCCAAGGGTGAGACTGTGCTGGTCAACCCTTACTTCGACTTCACCATCGGTGCCGATGGCAAGTCTGTCCCGGTGACTGACCCGGCCAAAACCCGCAAGATGACCGACGTGGCGTCCTGTAACAATTGCCACGGCAAGCTGGCCTTGCACGGTGGCGGACGCGTTGATACGCAGTTCTGCGTGATGTGTCACAACCCCGGCACCACGGACGCGAACAGCGGCAATGTCCTTAATTTCGCCACCATGGTTCACAAGTTACACGCTGGCAAGCTGCTCAAGAGTAAATCGACCGCTATCGGCGGCGAGGACTACACAATCTGGGGTTTCGGGGACAGCAAGCACAGCTACGCCGAGGTCGGCTTTCCGCAGGACTTACGCAACTGCGCAGTCTGCCATTCGGGCGCCAATCCCAAGACACCGCAAGGCGACAACTGGAAGACCACGCCGACCCAGGAAGCGTGCCTGACTTGTCACGTCAGCGGCACGGGCTCTACCTGGGAAACCTTGCACAAGGTCGTTGCCGGTGTGCGCGTGGGGCCTGGCGCGCCAGCCAAGGCGCTGACCAACGCGGATTGCGCCGATTGCCACAAGGTTGGCTCCGTCATCTCGCCGGAACGCGTGCACTTTAACCAAGCGCAGTCGAACGCGGCGCTATACAAAATGAATATCGAAGGGGCCACGTTCAACGATACGGCTGATCACAAGGCCCGCAGCGTCACGGTCAAATACTTCCTATCAGATCCCACGAATGGCAACGCTGCCTATAATTTGGTGACCTCGGACTGCACCTACACAGGAACTGCTGGCGTTTGCGTGCCGCCGACCACCACCCCGGCCACCCCCAACAACACCAAATTCGGCAATCTGCGCTTCTACCTGGCTTACCAGAACATGGTCGGCCAGCCGGATGCGGTGACCGAATTCTCGGCCTACAACAACGGCGGCAACAGCGCCAATGCCTATGCACACACGGGCGTCAATGACGGCAGCAACCACTATACGGTGAGCATCCCTGTCCCTGACGACACGGCAACTGCGGTCGCGAAAGGCACGGCCCGCGTCGTCAGCATCGGCCAGATCGTAGAGCACAAGTTGAGTCCGACGGCTTCAACCGATCCTCGGCCTGAGGTCATACCGACTGTATTGGTGAACACGGTCGCGCAGCACACCTACAAGGAACTCGCGCTCACCGGTAGCTTGCTGCCGCGCCGCACCATCGTCTCCACCGAAAAGTGCAACGTCTGCCATGGCACGCTCGGTAGCGCCTCCGGCTCGAATACGCTGCCCAATGCCTTTCACAGCGGTGGCCGCACCATCGTCGAAGCCTGTGTGACCTGCCATGACCCGAATCGGATGTCATCAACCGTCATGACGAATGGATCGACACTCAATGAGTCGTTTCAATTCAAGCGCATGATTCATGGCATCCACGGGAACTCCAAGCGTATCTTCCCGTTCACGCATGACAACAAGGTGGTCGGTACCTTCTGCAACCCCGCCAACACCAGTGCCATTGCCAAGGCTGCGTGCGATGGCACCCTGACGTTTGCTACCGGTGTAGTGAACTACGCCGCCGAGGTCGCCTATCCGGACGCCACACTCAACTGCAATGCCTGCCATGTCAACAATTCATACAAAACCGACATGGGTACCCTGGGCGCTGTCGTTCACAAGGACGCCGGTGTGACCGATCCGAACCTTTGGAAGGTCATCTCGCCCAAGGCCGCTACTTGCACGTCGTGTCACGACTCTGCCGCAGCCATTACTCATGTGACCAGCTTCGGCGGGGCAGTGTTCGGCGACAAGACACAAGCGGAGTTAGCTGGCCTGCCACGCGAGTCCTGCGACGATTGCCATGCGAGCGGCGGTGTCAAGGACGTCAATGTCGTCCACGGCCTGAAGTAGCCGTGGGAATGATTATGGGTACGGTAGGGATGGAATCTGTTTTGAAGGGAGTTGGGATGCAAATCAAGAGCGTAATGGCCGTCGTCGGTATCTGTCTATTCGGACTGTTGGGCTCCGCCTGGGGTGCCCAGCCGACCGGGGCGGCGTTCTGCGTGACCTGTCACGACGAAGAAGACCTGCCGGATATGAGCCGGTCCGCGCACGGGTTCTCCGTCGACAAGCGTGTGCCGGACTGCATCTCCTGCCATGGCCCCAGCAACACCCATGCCCACAAACCGTCCGGTGTTTCGCTGCGGCCCCATCCTGACCGGATGTTCACCAAGAAGTCGACCTTGCCCGCCAGTGAGCGCAGCGCAGCTTGTCTGACGTGCCACAACAAGGACGCCAAGCGCGCGCTGTGGAATGGCAGCCAGCACGATGCCGCTGACATCGCCTGCAATTCCTGCCACAAGATCCACGGCAACCGCGACAAGATACTGTCCAAGGCCACCCAGGCCGATGTCTGCTACACCTGCCACAAGGAGCAACGCGCCCAGATGAACCGGCCATCACATCATCCGGTTCCTGAAGGCAAGATGAGCTGCGCCGACTGCCACAACGTGCATGGCTCGGCCGGCCCCAAGCTGGTCAAACGCGACAGCATCAACGACACCTGCTACACCTGCCATGCTGAAAAGCGTGGCCCATTCGTACACCCGCATGAACCCGTCGCCGAAGACTGCTCCACCTGCCACAACGCACATGGCACAACGGTTGCGGCCATGCTCAAGGCGCGCCCGCCTTTGCTTTGCCAGCAATGCCATACGCCGCACGCGGCAACCGGCGTCGGTCTGGTTCCTGGTCAGCTCACCGGAGCTACCCGCGGCCAGAACTCGGTCACCATTTGGCAAGGCCGCAGCTGCATGAACTGCCACACGCAGGTTCATGGTTCCAACAATCCGTCGCCTACCAACCCGACGCCACAGCTCTTGATGCGCTGAAGTACGGAGAGCAATCATGACCCTATTCCTTACATCATTTCGCTTTCAACGTACCGTGCTTGCCTTGGCGGTGTGTGCCGCTTTCGCGCCCGTGCAGGCGCAAACCGATGGCGACGAAACCAAAGCCGCAGAAGCCAAGGCCGTGGAGGCCACCGTGAGTGTTGGCCTCGGCGCCGTTGATGGCTCCAGCGCCGACCGCGCGCTGTTTGGACAGTACAACGGGTTGCGCGAGCACAGCGCCGTCGGTATGCTGGGCGTCGACTACAGCCTGCGCAAGGAAGCGACCTCCACCTGGGTGGAGTTGCAGGGTTCGAACCTGCTCGGCGACACGCGCGAACTGGGCCTGGTCTGGAAGAATCCGGGAAGCTGGAAGTTCACCGCCGATTACGGCGAGTTGGTTCATTACGACCCGAACACGGTCAACACCGGCCTGCTTGGCGCCGGTTCGACGACACCACAGGCGGTGTTTCTAGCCGGTGGTGCAGGCAGCGGAACCGATCTCGAGTTGAAGACCAAACGAACCAGCCTGGGGCTCGGGTTCACCAAGATCATCTCGCCAGCGCTCCAGTTTGCAATTGACCTCAAGAGCGAAAACAAGGAAGGCGAGCGACTGTTCGGTTTCAGCCAGATCTGCTCACCGCTGATCACTGGGTCGTGCAGCGGCACTCCTGGGGTGCTGATGCTGCCAGAGCCCATCAACGCCAACCACAGCCAGGTCGAAGCTCGCTTAAGTTATGCCCTGGAAAAGCTGCGCTTCAGCGTGGGCTACTACGGCTCGTTCTACCGCAATAACAACGTCGCGCTTCAACCGGGTTTGGGTATCTTTGCTAGCCCCACCACAGACCTGAATTCGCTGGCTTTGGCGCCAGACAACCAGGCGCACCAGCTCGACCTGAGCGGAAGTTACGATTTCACGCGCACAACGCATGGCACCTTCAAACTAGGCTACGCCACGGCTACCCAGAACGCCGACTTTGCTGGCGCCGGTCTGACGGGCCCTGTGGGTGTCACGAATCTTGGCGGGAAAGTCAACACGACGCTGGCCAAAATTGGCCTTACCTCGCGTCCGATACCCAAGCTCTCGCTGTTGGCCGACTTGCGCTACCAGGACAAGGACGACCAGACGCCGCTCGCCAATTACAACCTCGTGAGCACAGGCGCATCTGCCTTGCCCGTCACCAACCGCAATCTTCCCAATAAGAAGATCCAGGGCAAGCTGCAGGCCAGCTGGCAATTCACCAGCGACTATCGTGGCACCGTGGGTGCAGACTACGAATCCATTGATCGGGGTGTATTCACCGCGTCCAGCGCGGTGTCGAGCCAGATCCCGCTGCGTCAGAAGACCGAGGAGACCACCGTTCGGGCCGAACTTCGCCGCAGGATGTCCGAGACCGCCAGCGGTGCGATCAGTGTGTCCAGTAGTCGACGCGATGGATCGAGCTGGTTGCAGGGCAACAGTGGGCCAGGTGTCACCGAGGTCACTGACCCCGCCACGAGCCTGTCCAGTATGATCTTCATGCCGACCCTGGCCGACCGCCAGCGCGATAAAGTGAAGCTGTTTGCCGATTGGCAGCCCAGCGAGAAACTGGGTCTTCAGTTCAGCGCCGAAGAGGGTAGGGACAAGTTCAACAGCCCCAGCGCGCTTGGCCTCCAGAACAACCGCATGAATCAGTTCAGCATCGATTGGAACTACGCCTTGTCCGCCAGGTGGGCCTTGAACGGCTACGCATCCCAGGGCATTCAGACATTTAACCAGTCGCGGCCTGGCCTTGTCGGGTACGCTATCGCGCTTGACAACACCAACCTCGGCGCATCCATCGGCGTCACCGGCAAAGCCACCAGCAAACTCGAAGTCGGGGGCAGCCTGTCCTACGTGGATGACAAGAGTGTCTATGCCCAGAATTCCGCCAACGCCGCCAGCCTGAATCCTACAGGCGTCATACCAGATGTCGTTTATCGCCAGACCGCACTGAAACTGTTTGGCAAATATGCGCTGGAGAAAGGTTCTTCAGTGCGTGTTGATCTCGTGCACCAGCGCATTAGCGTGAACGATTGGGCCTGGGGTTATAACGGCGTGCCGTTCGCGTATTCGGACGGCACAACGGTGATGCAAAACCAAAATCAAAACGTCAGTTTCATCGGCATCACCTATATCTACCAGCTACCATAGTTCCGCCCCAGCACGGCCAAAAGTACGCCACATTAATCATGTCGAGTTTGATCCAGGGCAGGGTCTAGTGCCCGCCCTGCATCTAAGATGACAGATAATAGCTAGGTCCAATGGCGGAGCATTCCGGTATCAACTGTCGATAGTTGACCCTCGAAAGTTAAGCTTGCGTCTGCACCATATGCTTCTGCTTTCTTACTGAATTTCTCACTGCATGCTCGAAGTCTCTAATCTGAAATGCGTACGCGGCGAACGCCAGTTGTTTGAGGGAGTCGGGTTTCGGCTTGAAAGCGGCAAACTGCTTTACCTGCGTGGCGGCAACGGTGCCGGAAAAACCAGCTTGTTGCGCATACTGTGCGGCTTGTCGCCTGCCGAGGCTGGGCAGATTCTCTGGAATGGCATCCCGATTAGTGCTCTTGGCGATTCCTATCGCCAAGATTTGTTTTATCTGGGTCATCACAACGCCTTGCAAGAGGCGCTTACCGTCAATGAAAATCTCTCGTTTTACGCTACCCTGGCTGGCGTCGTTCCCAGCGAAGTCGACACCGCCAACGCACTGGCCCGTCTAGGGTTGCGCGGTTACCAAACCCGTCTGGTGCGTCATCTGTCGCAAGGCCAAAAACGACGCGTGGCGCTGTCTCGCCTCATGCTCAACCGCGCTCGGCTTTGGATTCTGGATGAACCCTTCGTGGCGCTGGATCAAGCCGCCATTCAACTGTTGGCCGATTTGGTGGCTGCCCATCTCGACAAGGGAGGCCTCGCCGTGCTCACCAGCCACCAGCAGGTCGATATTGGCACGGTTCCCGCCCAGGTACTGGAGCTCAACGCATGAAGGCTGTGGGTTGGACGTCTGTCTTCAGCGCCGTGGTTCGGCGTGAAGTGTCGCTGAGCATGAAGCAAAAAGGCGAGGTGTTAACGCCCCTGTTTTTCTTCGTCATCGTTACCAGTTTGTTTCCGCTGGGCGTCGGGCCGGAATCGGCCTTGCTGCTGCGTATGGCGCCTGGCGTGCTGTGGGTGAGCGCCCTGCTTGCGGCCATGCTCTCCTTGCAGCGTCTGTTTGCGGTCGATTACGCCGATGGTTCTCTGGAGCAAATGGCGCTGTCCCCTACGCCGTTGGGCCTGTTGGTGATGGCCAAGGCGCTGTCTCATTTTCTGCTCTCGGGCCTGCCGCTGGTGCTGATGGCGCCAGTGCTAGGTTTGCAGTTCGGACTGGAGGGGCGGGCGCTGGGCATTTTGATGCTGTCCTTGTTGCTGGGTACACCCACCTTGAGCCTGATTGGCAGTATCGGCGCGGCCCTGACCTTGGGCGTACGCGGGGCAGGGGTATTGCTCTCGCTGTTAATCTTGCCGCTGTATATTCCGGTACTGATATTTGGCGCAGGCGCAGTGGAAGCCGATGCGGCTGGTTTGGGTGCTGGTGGTCACCTGTCATTGTTGGCTGCGCTTCTGGTACTCTCAGCGTTTTTTGCACCCTTGGCCACGACGGCCGCCTTAAGAATTTCCCTGGAATGAAAACACGCGTGATTCACTGGTTCAAGTTCGCTTCGCCCCAAAATTTCTATTTTCTGGCCGGGCGTTTGTGGCCCTGGTTTGCTGCTTTGGCGGCGGTTTTGACAATGGCGGGCTTGTGGATTTCCTTCTTTGTGGCCCCCACCGACGCCCAGCAGGGCGAAGGCTACCGCATCATCTTTGTGCATGTTCCGGCGTCACAGATGTCCATGTTCATTTATCTGATCATGGCCACTTGGGCCGGTTTGGGCCTGGCGTTTAACACCCGGCTGTCGGGCATGATGGCCTCGGCCCTGGCACCTACTGGCGCCATGTTTGCTTTTTTGTCGCTGGTAACGGGCGCCTTGTGGGGTAAACCAATGTGGGGCGCTTGGTGGGTGTGGGACGCACGCCTGACGTCAGAGCTGATTCTGTTGTTCTTGTATCTGGGCTTTTTGGCGCTGCAATCCAGCATTGACGACCCGCGCCGCGCTGACAAAGCCTGTGCCGTACTGGCGCTGGTGGGCGTGGTGAACGTGCCAATCATTTACTTCTCAGTCAAGTGGTGGAACACCTTGCATCAAGGTGCTTCGGTATCCATGACGGGCGCGCCGTCCATGGCCAAGACCATGTTGTGGGGCATGCTGATCATGGTGGTGGCTTTCTGGATGTACGCCATTGCGGTGGCTCTGGCGCGGGTGCGCAATATTATTCTTGAACGTGAACGTCATACAGAGTGGGTCAAACATGCAGTGGAATAGCGCTTCCGAGTTTTTTGCCATGGGGGGTTATGCCTTCTACGTGTGGGGCAGCTTCGGGGTTACGGCAGTCGTGGTGGTGATTGAGATGCTACTAATTCGCAGCCAGCGCAGGGAACTTCTGCGCGATCTTCGAAACGAACTCATGTCAGAAAGAACATCTCCATGAAACCTCGTCACAAACGCGCTGCCATCATTGTTGGCGGTCTGGCAGCGGTGGGCATTGCGTCTTACCTGGTGCTTAACGCCTTCCGGAGTAATCTGGTCTTTTTCTTCACACCCACTCAGGTGGCGTCGGGCGAGGCGCCTGTGAACCGGACCTTTCGCGTCGGGGGCATGGTGAAGGTCGGCTCAGTCAAGCGAGACAACCTGACGGTGGCCTTTGTAGTGACCGATACGGCCAAGGATATGGGCGTGTCCTACACCGGCATCCTGCCTGATCTGTTTCGCGAGGGTAAGGGTGTGGTGGCGCAAGGCAAACTGGGCGCGGATGGCAAATTTACCGCGAGCGAGGTTTTGGCCAAGCACGATGAAAATTACATGCCACCGGAGGCGCAGGCTGCCATGGACCAAGCCCAAGCACAGAAAACCATTAAAACGCTAAAGTGAGATTTACCCATGATTCCTGAACTTGGACATTTTGCGCTGATTCTCGCCCTGTTTGTGGCGCTGGCCCTGGGCACTTTAAGCGTTGTGGGGGGACAGCAGGGGCGCGCTGACTGGATGGCGCTGGCGCGGCCTGGTGCGCAAGCATTGTGGTTGCTGACTGCGTTTTCCTTTGGCTGCCTCACCTATGCGTTCTTTACCAATGACTTCTCGGTTTCGTATGTGGCACAGCATTCCAACTCCCAGCTGCCAGATATCTACCGCATTGCCGGCGTTTGGGGTGGGCATGAGGGCTCGCTGTTGCTGTGGTTGATGATGCTGTGCACGTGGATGATGGCGGTGTCCATTTTTTCCCGTCAATTGCCGGAAGTGATGGTGTCGCGGGTGCTGGGCATTCTGGGCTTGGTGGCGGTCGGCTTTCTGCTGTTTATGTTGATCACCTCGAATCCGTTTTTGCGTTTGAGTGACATTCCGACCGATGGACGCGACCTGAATCCGCTGTTGCAGGACCCGGGCCTGGTGTTCCACCCTCCGATGCTGTACATGGGCTATGTCGGCATGTCGGTGCCTTTTGCTTTCGCCATTGCCGCTCTGCTCAATGGTCGGCTTGACGCCGCCTGGGCGCGCTGGTCGCGACCCTGGGCCACTGCTGCCTGGATTTGCCTGACCATTGGCATTGCGATGGGGTCGTGGTGGGCATATTACGAACTGGGTTGGGGTGGCTGGTGGTTTTGGGACCCGGTGGAGAACGCATCGTTCCTGCCATGGCTGGTGGGTACAGCGCTGATCCATTCGCTGGCCGTCACGGAAAAGCGTGGTCTGTTCCGCAACTGGACCATCATTCTGGCGATCACTGCGTTTTCTCTGAGCCTGTTGGGGACTTTCCTGGTGCGCTCCGGCGTATTGACCTCGGTACATGCCTTTGCCACCGATCCCAGGCGCGGCGTGTTTATCTTGCTCTTTTTGTCCGTCGTGGTGGGTGGCTCACTGACCTTGTTTGCCATGCGCGCCAGCAAGGTCCGTTCGGGCGGCGCATTTGCGTTGGTGTCCCGTGAAACTTTTCTGCTTGTCAACAACGTGTTACTCGCTACCGCCGCCGCCGCCGTGCTGTTGGGGACCTTGTACCCGTTGATTGTCGATGCGCTTAACCTGGGCAAACTCTCGGTCGGACCACCCTATTTCAATTCCGTGTTTGTCCCCATCATGTTGCCGGTTTTGCTATTCATGGTGATCGGTTCCTATGCGCGCTGGAAAAACGACAGTGTGGCTGAACTGACGAAGAAATTGCGACCGGTCGCCATCGTCTCAGTGCTATTGGGCTGTACCGCACCGTTTTTTGCCGGTGAATGGTCGCCGTTGGTGGCGTTGAGTTTGACGCTGGTGTTTTGGATTGTGTTGGCGTCCATGCTGCAGATTTACCGCCAGATCAAGGACACGGTTAACTGGAGATCCACGCCGGTGTCGTTCTGGGGCATGCACGTGGCGCACATCGGCATTGCTGTGTGTGTGGTGGGCATCACCATGGTCAAGGGGTATGAGACCGAAAAAGACGTGCGCATGGCGGTTGGTGACACCGTCGAAGTGGGCGGCTACAACTTTCGCTTGACCGGCATTCGTTCAGAGCCGGGACCGAACTACACGGCCGAGGTGGGGGACGTTGTGCTAAGCCGCAAAGGCCAGATACTCAGAACCTTGCACCCCGAGAAGCGAACTTATTTTTCCTCCACCATGCCCATGACAGAAACGGCCATTGACAGCAATTTGGTCCGCGACGTCTACGTGGCTTTGGGGGAGCGACTCGAAGACGGCGCCAGCCCGGCTTGGGCGATTCGGGTGTATTGCAAGCCCTTTGTCACCTGGATATGGGTAGGCGGCCTCATGATGGCCTTGGGTGGCGCCATAGCGGCGCTGGATCGACGCTATCGTAAAAAGGTAACTTCAAACGCGGGAGCGGTTGGTGCCAAGGGCGTTGCCGCATGAAGAAAACGCTGATTCCGCTGGGCATTTTTATTGTCTTGGTGGTGTTTCTGGCCATTGGCCTGACCCGTGATCCGCATGAGATTCCGTCACCGCTGATCGGCAAGGCTGCGCCTATGTTTTCTGCGCCGCGCCTGCAAGCGCCCGACCAGCAATTTTTTGCCAAGGAGATGCTGGGCAAAGTGTGGCTGCTCAATACCTGGGCCTCCTGGTGCGTCGCCTGCCGGCAGGAGCATCCCATCCTGGTGGAGTTTGCCAAGACCAGGACGCTGCCCATTGTCGGATTGGACTACAAGGATCAAAACTCCGAGGGCTTGAAATGGCTGGCCCGTTTTGGCGACCCTTACGATCTCTCCATAACCGACAAGGACGGGCGCATCGGTATTGACTTTGGTGTCTATGGCGTGCCAGAGAGCTTTCTGATCGACAAAGCCGGTGTGATTCGCTACAAGCAGATAGGCCCGGTGACTGAAGAAGCATTGCGGGACAAGATCATGCCACTGATACGGGAGTTGCAAAAGTGAAGTACTGGGTGGCATTTATTCTGGCGCTGCAATGCGCACTTTCATCCTATGCGGGGGAGGCCACGCCTTTGGCCGAAGATCCGGTGGTCGAACAACGCATGATCGCCATTTCCGAAGAGTTGCGCTGCCTGGTTTGCCAGAACGAGTCGCTGGCCGGCTCGCGCGCCGATTTGGCGAAGGACTTGCGTCGTGAGTTGCGCACACTGATCAAGGCCAACAAGACTGACGCCGAAATTATGGAATACATGGTCAGCCGCTACGGCGACTTTGTGCGTTTTCGCCCGCCAGTCAAGCCAGTCACCTGGCTGCTTTGGTTTGGTCCTTTTTTGCTGCTGATCGGTGCTGTGGTGATGTTGGTGCGTTTGGTGCGCCGCAACCAACGCAGCGATGGACCCCCAGCGCTTGATCCCGCCCAACGCGCAAAAGCACAGTCTCTTCTCAAAGATCTGGAACTTCCCTCATGACCGTTTTTATTGCAATCGCAGTGTTGTTGACACTGCTGGTCTTGGCTTGGGTGGTGCGTCCGCTGCTGCGACCCGCACCGCAAGCTGGTGTTTCGAGCCAGCGTTTGAATGCCGCTATTTACCGTGACCAACTGCAGACGCTGGAGCGTGACTTGGCACGCGGCGTCATCAGCCCTGCGGACTATGAAGCCACGCAGGACGAATTGCAGTTGCGACTGCTGGATGACACCAGGGAGCCCGCATCGACTCCGCAGAAGCGCAGTGCTAGCTTCTGGACCGCCCGTCGTACGGCGGCGGCGATTGCCGTGACGCTGCCGCTTGCGTCTGCAGGCATGTACTGGTGGCTGGGAGCGCCTCAGGCCATTGATCCGATTAGTTCAAGAAAGGCGGATGAGGACAAGGTTGCGAAAATGGTTGACGGTCTGGCGGCACGTCTAAGAGCCAATCCCGACAATCCCAAAGGTTGGGCCATGCTGGCCCGTTCCTACAAAGTGATGGGGCGTCTGCAAGAGGCTGCAGATGCCTATGCCAAGGCCGGCCCAGTGGTCGACACTGATCCAGACTTGCTGGCCGACTACGCCGACTTGCTGGCGAGCCGTGGTGGCGACAGTCTGGAAGGTCAGCCGCTGGTATTGATCAACAAGGCCTTGGCACTGAACCCGCTTCATCCCATGTCGCTGATGCTCGCCGGAAATGCGGCGTACCGGCAAGGCAACTTTGCAAGCGCTGTCAACTATTGGGAGAAGCTACTGTCAGTTCTTGGGCCTGATTCACCTGATGCCGAGCAGTTGCAGGCCGATATCTCCGATGCCCGCAGCAAAGGCGGTCTGAAGGCGTTTGCCGTCGCTCGGCCGGGTGTCCCCAGCGCTGGCAAGCCCCAAGCGATGGATCAAGCGGCTGGCGCGCAGAGGCCAAGCCCTGAACAGATCGTTCAGATGGTCGAAGGACTGGCGGCGCGCTTGAAAGCCAACCCGAGTGACCTCCCAGGTTGGGCACGACTTGCTCGTGCCTACAAGGTGTTGGGGCGTTTGCCGGAATCGGAAGAAGCCTATGTTAAGGCTGGCAAGCTGGTTGATACCGACCCGGACATGCTGACCGATTTTGCTGATTTGCTGGCGACCCGAGCGGGCAACAACCTGGCAGGTCGGCCTCTGGCGCTGGTGAACAAGGCCTTGGCGTTGAACCCGCTCCATCCCAAAGCTTTGATGTTGTCTGGATCGGCAGCCTTCGGGCGTGCTGATTACGCAGGCGCTGTTGCCCAGTGGGAAAAGCTGTTGCCCGTGTTTCAGCCCGGCTCGCGTGATGCCGAGTGGGTGTTGTCGAGTATTGCCGACGCCCGCGCCAAAGGTGGATTGACGCAGTCAGCGTTGGTCAAGAAATAGAATTCTGTCGCACTGGCCGTCGAACGGTCGGTGTCGATCGCTCCGCGAACAATGCCTTGGATAGGTGTTTGGAGCGGGTGATGGGAATCGAACCCACGCTATTTGCTTGGGAAGCAAAAGTTCTACCATTGAACTACACCCGCATCTTGATCCATTGGGGACAGAGCGGGCCTGCGTCGCAGGCTGCGGTCTGTCCCGCGAGGTCTAGAGTTTACTTCAGGATGTCGCCAATGCAGAGGTATTTGATCTCCACATAGTCGTCCATGCCGTGGTGCGAGCCCTCGCGGCCCAGCCCGGATTGCTTGACACCGCCAAAAGGCACGTGCTCCGTGGCCAGAATGCCCACGTTAATCCCCACCATGCCGTATTCCAGCGCCTCACTGACCCGGAAGATGCGGCCCACGTCGCGGCTGTAGAAATAGCTGGCCAGGCCAAATTCCGTGTTGTTCGCGGCGTCAATGGCTTCCTGCTCGGTCTTGAAGCGGAATACCGGAGCAAAGGGACCGAAGGTCTCTTCCTTGGCACACAACATGTCTGCGGTTGCCTCGGCGATGACCGTGGGCTCGAAAAACTGACCAGGCAATCTGTTGCCACCCGCCATCACCTTGCCGCCCTTGGCGACCGCGTCAAGCACATGGCGGCTGACTTTGTCGATGGCCGCATCTTCAATCAGCGGGCCCTGCATCACGCCCTCTTCGAAGCCGTTGCCGACCTTGAGCGCCTTGACCTTGGCAGAGAACTTGGCCACAAACTGATCGTACACGCCGTCCTGCACATAAAAGCGGTTGGCGCAGACACAGGTCTGGCCGGCGTTGCGGTATTTGCTGAGCATGGCGCCTTCGACGGCAGAGTCGATATCGGCATCGTCAAACACGATGAAAGGTGCATTGCCGCCCAACTCCAGCGACATCTTCTTGACCGTCGGGGCCGACTGCGCCATCAGGATGCGGCCGACTTCCGTGGAGCCGGTGAAGCTGATGTGGCGCACCACGTCGCTGGCGCAAATCACCTTGCCCACCGCAATCGAGTTATTGCCATCGGCGGTGATCATGTTGAGCACCCCGGCTGGAATGCCGGCGCGGATAGCCAGCTCGGCGGCAGCCAGCGCGGTCAGCGGCGTCAGCTCGGCCGGTTTGATGATGACGGTGCAACCGGCCGCCAGCGCAGGCGCCACCTTGCGTGTGATCATGGCCAGCGGGAAGTTCCACGGCGTGATGGCGGCACACACGCCGATCGGCTGCTTGATCACCATCAGGCGGCGGTTGTTGTCAAACTGGGGCAGGGTCTCGCCATTGACGCGCTTGGCTTCTTCGGCAAACCATTCGACAAAACTCGCGCCGTAGGCCACCTCGCCTTTGGCCTCGGGAAACGGCTTGCCTTGCTCGGCCGTCATGATGCGGCCCAGGTCTTCCTGATTCGCCATCAACAAGTCAAACCACTTGCGCAGGATGATGCTGCGCTCCTTCGCGGTCTTGGCGCGCCAGGCCGGCCAGGCGGCGTTGGCGGCCGCGATGGCTGTTTGTGCGTCAGCCGGGCCCAGGTTGGCGACATCGGCCAGCTTGTGGCCATTGGACGGATCCAGGATGTCAAAGCGGCTGGGACCGGAGGCCCCTGCGCTGGGCCCTGCCACCCACTGGCCGTTGATCAGGGCATCAGTTTTCAACAGGGTCGGGTCTTTGAGCAGGGCGAGAGGAGAGGTTTTGGTGAAATCTTCGATATTCATGTCCATAGCGTCAGTGCGGATAGTTGGGGATGAGAGCAGGATCAAAGCGCCTAGCGTAGCGAGTTTTCAGGTTTGCCATAGTGCTGATTGCGACAAGATGTATTTTGCGCCTAGTGGGCGCCAGCGACTGGTACCAGACTGCATGGGCCTGCGCGATGGGGGTGCAATCGGCCCCGGGCACCTGTTCGCAAAAGCCGGTAACGATGGGCCATGACTTGGCCGGTGTGTTCAGTGCGTGACGTAGCCCATGGTTTGCGGCAACCACAGCACGATTTGCGGAAACACCGTCATGGCAAGCAGCAGCAAGAGCAGCATGATGAGAAACGGCCAGCCCTCGAGCATCATTTCGCCAATCGGTATGCCGGTGAGCGCCTTGATCACAAACAGCAGCATGCCAAAAGGGGGATGAATCAGCCCGATCATCATGTTGAGTACCACCACGACACCAAAGTGCACCAGGTCCACGCCCAGCAGCTTGGCCGCAGGCAGCAGCATGGGCACAAACACCAGCAATAGCACCGACACGTCCAGGAAACAGCCCAAGCCCAGGAACATCACGTTGACCAGCAGTAAAAATTTGATCTGGGACAGGTGCATGTTATCCACCCACAGCGCCATGGCTTGCGGCACACCTTCGGCGGTGAAGGCGTAGTTGAGCATGAAGGAGCCCGCCAGAATCAGGGTGACCACGGCGCTGCCGCGGGTCGATTCCATGACCACGCCCCAGAAGGCTTGCCAGGTCAGCGCGCGGTACACCACGCCGGCCAGAATCAGGGCGTGAAAGGCGGCCACGGCAGCGGCCTCGGTGGGCGTGAACGCACCCGAATAAATACCACCCAGCAACACGATCGGCATCGACAAGGGCAAGGCTCCGCGAAACAGAATGGCAGGCCATTCGTGCATCGGAATCTTGGCTTCGCGTGGCATGTTGCGTTGGGTGGCGATGACATGCACCACGAGCATCATCAACGTGGCCATCAAAAAACCGGGAATCACCCCGCCCAGAAACAGGGCCCCGACCGAGGCGCCTGACACCAGCGCGTAAATCACCATCGGAATGCTTGGAGGAATGATGGGGCCGAGCGTGGCGCTGGCCACCACCACGGCGCCGGCAAAGCCACGTGAGTATTCCGGCCTTTTAAGCATCTGGCGAATCGTGACCAGGCCGGGACCGGCGGCGTCGGCAATCGCGCTGCCGCTCATGCCGGAGAAGATAACGCTGACCAGGACGTTGACCTGCGCCATTCCGCCGCGCATGCGGCCAACGAGAATGCTGCAAAAGTCAAAGATACGCTCGCTGACGGTGCCCGCGTTCATGATGTTGGCGGCAAAAATGAACAGCGGCACCGCCAGCAGCACATAGCTGTTGTACAAGCCGTTGCAGACCTGCTCGGCCACCAGGCCGAGGTCTTGCCGTTTTACCAGCAGGTAGGCGATGCCCGAGGCCAGCATTGAGAAGCCAACCGGCATGCGCAGCAGCATACCGGTCACCAATACGCAAACAAGAACAGTAATTCCGAGGGTCATTTGAGATGCCTTTGGGCGGTAGATTTCAGAGGCGCAATTCGGCCTCAAGGCCGATGCCCTTGACGGCGTTCCGGATCGCCCAGGCGCTGCGCACCACAAGGGCCGCCAGCAGCAGCACAAAGGGCAGATAGACCCACATGAATGGCATGTTGAGCACCGGCGTGCCCTCGCGCGCCATGAAATGCACGTAGTCCCAACTCGCAGGCAGTCCCGCCAGGGCCAGGCCGCCGATGAGCAGGTTGCCCACAATCTGCATGACTTGGCGGGCGCGGCGCCCAACGCTGTTCCAGAGCAAATCGAAGACCACGTGCTCACGTTCGGGCACGACCACGGCCGCCGACCAGAGAATGACCCAGAGGTAGAGGATCACCGCGGCTTCATCGGTCCAGGCCAGCGGCTTGCCGAAGCCGAAACGCGCCGCGATCTGAATGATGAAAACGATGAACAGTGTCAGGAACAAGCCGCCGCCAATTGCATTGGCGGCTCTTTTGAGCCAGCGGGCCATGGTTATTGGGTCGCGTTGATGCGGTCCAACAGGCCTTTGGGCCAGACCTTGGCGTAGTCAGAGTTCTGGTACGCCGCCTGTACCGACTTGCGGAAGGCCTCGACATCGGGCGTGGTGACCTGCAGGCCTTCCTTCTTGAAGAACTCAACCAACCGGGATTCTTCCTTGATGCGGTTCTCGTTGTTGTAGGCGGCTGCAGCCTGCGCAGCGGCCTTGACCTTCTGCTTTTGTGACGGGTTCAGGGCGTTGAAGCTCTTGTTCGAGATGGCAATGAAGAGGCCGTCCACCAGATGGCTGGTCATCACGATCTGCTTGGTCACCTCATAGAGCTTGGCGGCCCGCACGGAGGGCAGCGGGTTGTCCTGAGCATCGATCGTGCCGGTTTTCAACCCCAGATAGACCTCGCCGAACGCCAGCGGCGTGGCGGTGGCGCCCAGTGCCTCGCCCAGGAACAGCCATTCCTTGGAGCCGGGCATGCGCAGCTTGATGCCCTTGAGGTCGGCCGGCGTTCTGACCTTCCTGACCTCGCGCAGATTGAGCTGGCGGGTGCCCAGGTATGCGGTGGCCAGCGGTGTGATGTCCATCTTCTCGGTCACGGTCTTGAACAACTCGGCGCCGATCGGACCATTGAAGATTTTTTGCTGCTGCGCCGGGTCGCGGATCACGTAGCCTGCCGTGAAGACGGAAAACTCGGGCACCAGCTTGGCGATGTCAAAAGCCGAGATGGTGGCGAGTTCAAGGTTGCCGCGTGCCATGGCGACTGACTCGGTGCCTTGTTTGAACAGCGAGGCATTCAGGTTGATCCGCACGTCGAATTCGCCGGGCGCGCTTTTTTCGAGCGAATCCTTGAAAACGGTCCACATCTTGGCGTGCCAGTCGCCGGGCACGGCCGGGGTGGAGATGCGCAGCACGGTCTTGGTCTGGGCCAGGCCAGGCAGCGCGCTGGCGCCCAAGGCGGCGGCCGCACCCAGCAGCGTGCGACGGCGAAGCGAATGTTGGCTGATCATGGGCTTGTCTCCATTGCTAATTCAAATTGTTTCAGGCAGTGCGTCTATTGTTCGGTACCCCGCGCGAACCGCCTGCCCCTTGTTGTTTCCCCGCGGACTGGGTGGCGCGCGCCTATTAAGCCAGAAGTCGCAGCCACGTCGTTCGGCCAGCGCCGCTTGGCGGGCTACAACAAAGGGCGGGCGATAATGCAGGGGAGGGCGCTCGGGCGCCCAGAGGCCCATGGGCCGTGAACCATCCCCGTTTATCCCTGCTCGAAGAACTACTGACATGACCAAGTCCGCCATGAGTGTCGCCGACATTCGCAAAATTTTTCTCGACTTCTTTGCCTCCAAAGGCCATACGGTGGTGGCCAGCAGCCCGCTGGTGCCGGGCAACGACCCCACGCTGATGTTTACCAACTCCGGCATGGTGCAGTTCAAGGACGTTTTCCTCGGCACCGACAAGCGCTCTTACGTGCGCGCGGCTTCCGTGCAGGCCTGCCTGCGGGCCGGAGGCAAACACAATGACCTGGAGAACGTGGGCTACACCGCGCGCCACCACACCTTTTTCGAGATGCTGGGCAACTGGAGCTTTGG
>NZ_DHXT01000115.1:23426-23923 GCF_002413825.1 Rhodoferax sp. UBA5149 | reverse complement strand
CTGGGCAACTGGAGCTTTGGCGACTACTTCAAGCGCGACTCGCTCAAGTGGGGCTGGGAACTGCTGACCCAGGTCTACGGACTGCCACCTGAAAAACTGCTGGTCACGGTCTACATTGACGACCAGGAAGCCTATGACATCTGGACCCAGGAGATTGGCCTGCCGGCAGACCGCGTGATCCGCATCGGCGACAACAAGGGCAAGAAATACGCCTCCGACAACTTCTGGATGATGGCCGACACCGGCCCCTGCGGCCCCTGCTCGGAAATTTTTTACGACCACGGCGCCCACATCCCGGGCGGCCCGCCCGGCAGCCCGGGTGAAGACGGCGACCGCTTCATCGAAATCTGGAACCATGTGTTCATGCAGTTCGACATGCAGCCCGACGGCAGCCTGGTCAAGCTGCCCGCGCCCTGCGTGGACACCGGCATGGGTCTGGAGCGCCTCGCCGCCATCTTGCAGCACGTGCACAGCAACTATGAAATCGATATCTTTGA
>NZ_DHXT01000115.1:6960-23166 GCF_002413825.1 Rhodoferax sp. UBA5149 | reverse complement strand
GCCACCGCGTTCTTGGTGAGCGACGGCGTGCTGCCATCCAACGAGGGGCGCGGCTATGTGCAGCGCCGCATCATTCGCCGCGCCATCCGCCACGGCTACAAGCTGGACCGAAAGACACCGTTTTTCCACAAACTGGTGCCCGATCTGGTGGCGCTGATGGGCGAGGCTTATCCCCGGCTCCGGTCGGAAGAGAAACGCATCATCGAGGTGCTGAAGGCCGAAGAAGAGCGCTTCTTTGAGACGCTGGAAAACGGCATGGAAATTCTGGACGCGGCCCTGGCCGATGGCGCCAAGGTTCTGCCTGGCGACGTGGCCTTCAAGCTGCACGACACCTTCGGCTTTCCGCTCGATCTGTCGGCCGATGTGTGCCGCGAACGCGGCTTGAGTGTGGATGAAGTCGGCTTCCACGCCGCCATGGAAAAGCAAAAAGCCCAGGGCCGTGCGGCTGGCAAATTCCGGATGGACCGCGCGCTGGAATACAGCGGTGACAGCAATGACTTTGTCGGCTATGACAGCCTGACGAATGCTAGCAAAGTTGTAGCGCTCTATGTAGACGGGACGAGGGCTGACGAGCTAAAAACCGGTCAGGCGGGGGTCGTTGTGCTGGACACCACTCCGTTTTACAGCGAGAGCGGCGGGCAGGTCGGTGACGAGGGTGCCATCTTCTGCGATACCGCCTTGTTTGAAGTGCTTGATACCCAGAAGATCAAGGCCGATGTCTTCGGCCACCATGGCACGCTGAATACCGGCACGCTCAGGGTCGGTGATGCCGTCACCGCCCACGTCAACGCGACCGTGCGTGCCGCCACCGAGCGCAACCACAGCGTGACCCACCTGATGCACAAAGCCCTGCGCGAAGTGCTGGGCGAGCATGTGCAGCAAAAGGGCAGCTTGGTGAATGCGGAGCGCACCCGCTTCGACTTTGCCCACAACGCCCCCGTGACCGACGAACAAATCCGCGAGATCGAGGCCCGCGTCAATGCTGAAATTCTGAGCAACGCCGCTACCCAGGCGCGTGTGATGGGCATCGAATCGGCGCAGGCGACCGGCGCCATGATGCTGTTCGGCGAGAAGTACGGGGAGTCGGTGCGCGTGCTGGACATCGGTGCCAGCCGCGAGCTGTGCGGCGGCACCCACGTTGCCCGCACCGGCGACATCGGCCTGTTCAAGGTGGTCGCGGAAAGCGGCGTGGCCTCCGGCGTGCGGCGTATCGAGGCCGTCACCGGCCAGAATGCGCTGAGCTATCTGCAGGACCTCGAAGACACGGTCACGCAAGTGGCGGGCACACTCAAGGCACCGGTGGTGGAGATCAATGAGCGCATTGTCCATGTGCTGGATCACGTCAAGGTGCTGGAGAAGGAAATCGCCGCGCTCAAGGGCAAGCTGGCGTCCGCCCAGGGCGATGAACTGGTGACCCAGGCGGTCGAGGTCAACGGTGTCAAGGTGCTGGCAGCCCGGCTCGAAGGCGCTGACAGCAAGACGCTGCGCGACACCATGGACAAGCTCAAGGACAAACTCAAAACCGCGGTCATCGTGCTGGGTGCCGTGGACGGCGACAAGGTGCAGATTGCGGCGGGCGTGACCTCGGATACCACCGGCAAAGTCAAGGCCGGCGAACTGGTCAACTTTGTCGCAGCCCAAGTCGGCGGCAAAGGCGGCGGCAAGCCCGACATGGCCATGGCCGGTGGCACTGAGTCGGCGAAACTGGCCGCTGCACTGGGCAGCGTGCTGGTTTGGGTCACTGCCAAGCTGTGACTTGCTACTAAAAGTGTAGCTGCCTACGATTATATTACGCGGGCTAGGGCCTGATTTGTTTGTAAAAAAGGTGAAAGCCGGCCCTATACGCGGGTAGACGAAGTGTTGCGTACCGCCTTAACCCGAGCTGGTGTTTTGGCAGCCGGTTTCTTTCTGGGGGGCAATTCAATCGACACCGGCCGTGTGATGTCGCTCACCGGCACGATGCGCACACTGCGGCGGCCGGCTAGGAGGCTGGGAGGTGTCACGCGGGTGACGTCGGCCAGCGTGACCTTGTCCAGTTCGTCAAAATAACTTTGCAGGGCTGTTTTGAAAACCTGCTTCAATTGGCAATGGGCGGTGAGCGTGCAGGCGTTGTGGCTGGCGTCGAAGCACTCGACCAGCCGGAAATCTGTTTCAGATTGGCGCACGACATCACCAATGCGGATGTCAGCCGCTGGTTTGAGTAAGCGCAAACCGCCGCCGCGCCCGCGGGTGGTCTGCAGCAAACCCTGGCGCGCCAGATCGTTGACGATCTTCATCAAATGGTTTTTGGAAACGGCGTGGCTTTCGGCCAACTCGGCAATGGTGACCGACCGCTCGGGGTGGAGCGCGCAGAACATCAGAACCCGCAGGGTGTAGTCGGTGTAGTCCGTCAGTCTCATGGGGTTCTTCCAAAGTTTGCGTTAAAGATCATTTTATGACATACCTGACATTTAAGATGTATGTAAAATGCATTTAATCATAATCCTTGACGTGTACTAACTTATTGTTTGTGATCCCACACCATGAAACCAGATTCGTTGCCCATCTTCGAACAAGTCAAAGCCGCCGCCCAGCTGCCCCTGGGCCTGCCCTTGTTGCGACTCGGTTTTCGGCCTTTCTATGTCGGTGGCGCGCTGCTTGCGGCACTGATCGTGCCCCTGTGGGTGGCCATGTTCCTCGGTCAAGTGAATTTGACGCCGAACGCGCCGCCCCTGCTGTGGCATGCCCATGAGATGTTGTTTGGCTTCGCGGCGGCCATCATCGTGGGCTTCCTGTTGACGGCCGGCAAAGCCTGGACCGGGCTGGCCACGCCGCGCGGCCCCTGGCTGGGAGCCCTGGTCTTGCTGTGGCTGGCCGCACGCGTGGCCTCGGTGGCGGGGCCTTACGGGGTGTATGCGGTGCTGGATGTCGCGCTACTGCCTCTGGTGGCCGCCATTTTGGTTAACGTGCTGTTGCGTGCGCGCAATCACCGCAACCTGCCGCTCGCCCTCATTTTGGGCTTGCTGGCGTCAGCCAATCTGGTTTTCCATCTGGCGGTCATGGGCGTGCTGAAGGTGCCTGCCATCACCCCGCTTTATGCCGGTCTGGGCCTGATCGTGATGATTGAATGTGTGATGGCGGGGCGGGTTATTCCTGCTTTCACCATGAGTGTCACGCCCGGCTTGAAGTTGGTGGCCGTGGTTTGGGTCGAGCGCGTCACCCTGGGCGCCACCGGGCTGGGTTTGGCACTGTGGGTGTTTGCGCCTGCCAGCGCGGTCGGCCTGATTGTGCTGGCGCTCGCCAGTGCTTTGCATGTCCGGCGTTTGTTGCTCTGGCGTCCCGCCGTCACCGTGAAGCGCCCGATTTTGTGGATTCTTCATGCCGCTTACGCCTGGTTCCCGGTTGGACTGGCGCTGCTGGCACTGGCCCAGATCGGCCTGGTGCCCGTTTCTGCCGGCGTGCACGCGCTGGCGGTAGGCGCCACGGGCGGCCTCATTATCGGCATGATCACCCGCACCGCGCGCGGCCATACCGGCAGGCCTTTGATGGCATCGAAGGCGGAAGTGCTGGCCTATGCGCTGGTGATGACCGCTGCCGTGCTGCGCGTGCTGCTGCCCTTGGTGGCCCCCTCGCTGTACGTCCACGCCCTGGTCGGCGCTGCCGTCGCCTGGAGTGCTGCGTTTGCCATCTACCTGTGGCGATTCACGCCCTGGCTGATGAGCACCCGACTGGATGGCAAGGACGGCTGAGGCGCCGCTGTCAGGGCTTGGAGGACAGCACGGTAAACACCCGCACCGTGCCTTCAATGGCTTCAAGGCGGGCGAGGGTGGCTGCGTCCATCGCGGCGCTGACATCGATCACCGCCACGCCAAAACCACCCTGGGTTTCCAGATGCAGCAGCGAGACGTTGAGGCCCGCCGAACTGAGCTCACTGTTGACATGCGCCATGACGCCGGGACGATCTCGATGGATGTGCACCAACCGCGAGGGCGCGCGCAATGAGCCCACCGAGAGTTCGGGCAGGTTGACGCTGCCGCGGATGGCGCCCGTCATCAGGTAGTCGCGCAACTTCTCGGATACTTCAACCCCCAGGTTGCGCTGCGCCTCGACCGTGGAGCCGCCCACATGCGGTGTCAGGATCACCTTGTCCAAAGCCCGCAACGGCGACTCGAAGGCTTCGGCGGCCGAAGCCGGTTCGCGCGGGAAGACATCGATTGCGGCCCCACGCAGGCGCGGCCCGGCCAGTGCTTGCGCCAGCGCCTCAATGTCCACGGCATGGCCGCGCGCGAGGTTGATCAGCGCGGCTCCGTCCTTCATTTGAGCCAGGCGCTGCGCGTTGATGAGGTTTCTGGTGCGTTCGGTCTGGGGTACGTGCAGGGTTACCACATCGGCTTCGCCCAGCAGGGCTTCGAGGCTGCTTGTGGGCGTGGCGTTGCCCAGGGGCAAGCGGGCTTCAATGTCGAAGTAGATCACCCGCATGCCAATAGCCTCGGCCAGCAGCCCGGTCTGGGTGCCGATCTTGCCGTAGCCCACGATGCCCAGCGTCTTGCCGCGCACTTCGTTGGCACCCTTGGCGTCTTTCATCCAGACGCCGCGCCGGGCCGCCGCGTGGCGTTCCGGCACGCGCCGCAGCAGGTGGATGGCGTGGCCAATGACCAGCTCGGCCACCGAGCGCGTATTGGAGAACGGACCGTTGAAGACCGCAACCCCCAGTTCGGACGCCGCTGCCAGATCAATGTTGTTGGTGCCGGTGCAATAGGCACCCACCGCGCGCAGCTTTGGCGCTTGTTCCAGCACCTCGCGCGTGAGCGGCGTGCGCGAACGCAGACCCAGCACGTGCACATCGGCCAGCAGGGTGTGCAGCTCTTCGACGGAGGGCGCGTGTTTGAGGCGCACGATGGTGGCGCCGGGGATGCCCTGCAAAATGGGCGTGGCGCTGGTATGGATGTCTTCGAGCAGCAATATGTTGGGCTTCATGGGTTTCCTGACGGTCAATGGGGAGTTGGATCTTCACAGTCCGAGCACCAGCTCAGCCTCTTCGGACATCATAGAGCGGTCCCACGGTGGATCGAACACGATCTCAACATCCACCTGGGCCACGCGCGGCAAGGCTTCGAGTTTGTCCTGCACCTCTTGCGCAATGCCTTCGCCCATGCCGCAACCGGGGGCGGTAACAGTCATCTTGAGCGACACGCGATAGCGCTCTTCATCCAGAGGCAGGACGTCGCACACATAGACCAGCCCGAGCTCGACGATGTCGATCGGGATCTCGGGGTCGTAGCAGGTCTTGAGGGTTTGCCAAACCAGGCCTTGCAAATCCCGTGGGCTCACATCGTCGGGAATGACCAGCGGTGCTGGTGGCTCCTTGCCGATGGCGTCGGCATCGTTGCCTGCGATGCGCAACAGGTAGCCGTCGACGTAAAGCGTGAACGAGGAACCCAGCGCCTGGGTGATCTGGGCCACCGTGTCGGCGGGCAGTTCCACCACCGTGCCATCCGGGATCAACTCGGCGCGCACAGTGCGGCGGATGACGACAGTTTCGCGCTGACGACGACTCATGACGCAGTGTGCTCCGGTGCGGTGGTGGCTAGCGGTGTTTGCAAAGCATGCCCCAGTGCGTGCCAGCCCAGCAGGGCACACTTGATGCGGTTGGGGTAGCGCGCCACCCCGGCCAGACTGACGAGCTTGCCCAGGTAGGTTTCATCGGCTTCTTCGGTGCCGGTGAGGACGGCACGAAAGCGCTGCTGCAATTGCCGGGCGGCTTGCACATCAGCGCCCTTGATGGCCTCGGTCATCATGGAGGTCGATGCCATGCAGATGGCGCAACCCTGTCCCTGGAAGCGCACATCCACAATCCGGTCCTGCGCGACTTGCAGCGCGACGCTGATCTGGTCGCCGCATTGCGGATTGGTGCCTTGGGCCCGGTGCGTGGCGGACGCCAGGGCACCAAAGTTGCGCGGTGCGCGCTTGTGTTCGAGCACGATGTCCTGGTATAGATCGAGGTCGGCACTCATCGCAGTACCCCGATGGCGTGGGTCACACCAGCCAGCAGACGGTCCACTTCCTCGTGCGTGTTGTACACAGCAAAGGAGGCGCGCGTGGTGGGTCCCAGGCCCAGATGGTCCAGCAGCGGCTGGGCGCAATGGTGGCCGGTGCGCACGGCAATGCCGCGCGCGTCCAGCAGGGTGCCGATGTCATGCGGGTGGACGCCATCGACGACAAACGAGACGATGGCGCTGGCGTTGCAGTGCGGTGACAACACCGTGATGCCGTCGATCTGGCTTAAGCCCTGCACCGCGTGCTGGCGCAAGTCCGAGAGGTGCGCCTCTATCGCGCTGTGGCCGATCGATTCAAGGTAGGCCACGGCGGCGGCCAGGCCCACGGCACCCGCCACGTTCGGGGTGCCCCCTTCCAGCCGGGCTGGCAGTTCGGCAAACACGGCCTCGGCGAAGCTGACGGATTGCACCATGTCGCCACCGAAGCGCAAAGGCGTCAATCGCTCCAGTGCGCTGCGCCTGCCCACCAGCGCGCCCATGCCCATGGGGCCGTACATCTTGTGGGCCGAGAAGGCCATGAAGTCGCACGCCAGCGTCTGCAGATCGATGGCGCCGTGGCTGACCGCTTGTGCCGCGTCGAGCACGGTGAGCGCGCCCGCCTCACTCGCCAAGGCCAATAGCGCCTCATAAGGCGGACGCTCGCCACTGGCGTTGGAGCAGGCGGTGAGGGCAAACACCTGGGTGTGGGGCGAGAGCAGACGCGCGAGCGCGTCCTCGTCCAGCTGGCCTTTTGCGTCGGGCAGCAGAATGCGCAGCGTCGCCCCGGTGCGCCGCGCGGCTTGTTGCCAGGGGACCAGGTTGGCGTGATGTTCCAGACCGCTGACGATGATCTCGTCCCCAGGGCCCAGCACGGCCCGCCCTTCAAGACCCAGTGACAAGCCTTGTGCCACCAGATTGAGGGCGTCAGTGGTGCCTGAGGTGAACACCAGCTCGTGCGCCTGCGAGGCGCCGACAAAGCGTTTGACTTGCGCACGCGCGAGTTCAAACGCGTCGGTGGCGCGCTGGCTCAGAGTGTGCACACCGCGGTGGATGTTGGCGCGATCATGGGTCTCGAATTCCCGCATCGCATCCAGCACCGCCCGTGGCGTTTGCGTGGTGGCGGCGTTGTCCAGGTAGGCCAGCGGCTGGCCGTTGACGCGCTGCGCCAGAATCGGAAACTGCGTTGCCGCCGCGGCGCCCGTGTCAGTGTTGTGGAGAAGGGGATGGCGCATGTTCATGGTTGCACCTGCGCCAGATGTTGGCGGGTCATGCGCGCCAGCAGCGCATCGAGCTGCATGGTCTGCAGGATTTCGGGGTCATCCAGGGCGCGCTCCAGCACCGCTCTTTGCAGGCCTTCCAGAATCAGGGCCAGCGCGCTGGCCTCGTCCAGTCCGCGCTGACGGGCATAGAACAGGGCGTCTTCCGGCAGCGCACCAAAGGTGGCGCCGTGCGCCGCCTGTACTTGGTCATGGTGGATTTCCATGTGCGGACGCAACACCACGCGCGGCTGGCCGCTGGTGGGAATGGCGCTCAGGCGCTGGCGCACGGCAGCTTCGTCAGCACCGGACGCAATCCGGGTGTGGGCGTTGACGACCGCCAGGGCTTTGCCGCTGGCAAGCACCAGTGCTTCGACCGCGCTGTGGGTATGGGCCGCACCGTGCGACAGCTCGACTTGCTGATCCAGCGTGGCGTCCGCCACCAGCAGCGCCGAGCCCAGGCGGGCCTGGCTGCCTGGCTGACTCAGGTCCACCTGTGTGCGCTGCAGATGGTAGGCACTGCCCGAGGCAAGCAAGACCTGGTCGTAGTGGGCATCCTGCGCCAGCTGGACGTGGATCTGGTGTGCCAGCCGGTCGGCCGGTGCCGGGCTGACAGCGCGCAGATGTTGCAGGTGCGCACCGCGTCCCAGCCGGATGTGCAGGTCCAGGTTTTGCACGCCAGCGGCGCGGGTCGTGTCGAAGTCGTGTCGCTCCAGCAGCACGCAGTGCACGCCGGCGGCGACATCGATTACCAGCAAGGGCGCATCAAAGAGTGCCGCCGGTTGCATGCGCAACACCAGTTGAATGGTTTGCTGCGACGCGGGCCGGGTCGCGAGGGGTTCGCCTATATGCAGGCGCAGACCGCGCTGGCAGGTGGCGCGGTGGACCCAGCCAAAGTGCGCCGCGTCACCCTCATCGGGCCAGGGCAGGCCCTCGTACAGTGCGCTACGCTGCTCGGGCTCGGCCGGGTTGAGCCATTGGGCCTGAAACTGGTTTTTTTGTGCCGGGTCCAAGGCCTGCACGCTCCAGCCGACGGTTGGCGCACTCGCTACAGAGGTGTCGGGCAGCCAGACCGCCAGTGCGGGAGGCGGCAGATGGCGGAAGTTCTCGGCCTTGCGATCAATCCAGCCATGGCTGGCCAGCCGTTGGCGGGCTGCGGTGGCGTCGGGGCAGGGGTTGCGGGTCATCTCACACCTCCGCCACTTGGGCGTTGCGGGCAAAGCCGGTGCGTGCAATTTCTTGCGCCAGCGCCAGCGTGCCGGTCTCGGCAATGCGGCCCTGGTCGAGGCGCAGCACGGCATCTGGCGTCAGCGATTCGATCAGTTGCAGGTAGTGGGACACCACGATAAAGGCCGTGCCCTGCGCGCGCATGGCCTGCACCAGTTTGACGACCGCCCGCACGCCGTCCACGTCCAGCCCTGAGTCGATCTCATCAAGCAGGGCCAGTCGTGGTTTCAGCATGGCGAGTTGCAGCAATTCGTTGCGCTTGCGTTCGCCGCCGGAAAAGCCCTCGTTGACCGGGCGGCTCAGCAGCTTGGCGTCCAGCCCCAGCTCGCTGGCCAGACCGCGTGCCCCCTTCAAAAAATCAAACGCATCCAGCGGCGTGTCGCCGCGCGACTCGCGGATGGCATTGAGCGCGCTGCGCAGAAAGAGGCCGTTTTTCACCCCCGGAATGTCCGGTGGCGATTGCAGGGACACAAACAGGCCGGCACGGGCCCGCTGTTCGGGCTTGAGGGCCAGCAAGTCGTGTCCGTCGAACTGCGCGCTGCCGTCGCTGACGCGATAGCGCGGGTGGCCGGCCAGCGTCAGACCCAATGTGCTCTTGCCGCTGCCGTTGGCACCCATCAGCACCACCAGGGCGCCGGCCGGGACGTCCAGCGAGATGCCGTCCAGGACGGTGCGTTCGCCCACTTCAACCCGCAGGTTGCGCACGCTGAGCAGGGATGATATGTTGGTCATGGTTTTTCCTTTGATTTGGGATGTCATCCGATCGCCCCTTCGAGCGAGACCGCCAGCAAGGCCTTGGCCTCGACCGCAAATTCCATGGGCAACTTTTCGAGCACGGCCTGGCAGAAGCCACCTACGATCAGGGCCGCCGCCTCTTGCGGGTCGAGCCCGCGTTGCTGGCAGTAAAACAGGCGCTCCTCGGAGATGCGTGTGGTGGTGGCTTCGTGCTCCACCACCGCGTCACTGCGGGCCGCGTCCACATACGGGTAGGTGTGCGCGCCGCAGTTCGGGCCAATCAGCAGCGAGTCGCACTGGGTATGGTTACCAGCGTTGGCCGCGGTGGCTGCGACGCGAACCAGGCCGCGGTAGCTGTTGTGCGCATGTCCTGCGCTGATGCCCTTGGAGACGATGCGGCTCTTGGTGTTGCGTCCCAGGTGAATCATCTTGGTGCCGGTGTCGGCCTGCTGGAAGTTGTTGGCGACCGCGATCGAATGGAACTCGCCGCTGGAGTCGTCGCCGCGCAGGATCACGCTGGGGTATTTCCAGGTGATGGCCGAGCCGGTTTCCACCTGCGTCCAGGCGATGTGCGAGCGCTTGCCCGCACAGAGGCCGCGCTTGGTGACGAAGTTGTAAATGCCGCCGCGCCCGTGCTCGTCGCCCGGATACCAGTTCTGCACGGTGGAGTACTTGATGTGGGCGTCGTCATGCGCCACCAGCTCGACCACCGCCGCGTGCAACTGGTTCTCGTCGCGCTGCGGCGCGGTGCAGCCTTCGAGGTAGCTCACGTGGCTGCCTTCCTCCGCAATGATCAGGGTGCGTTCGAACTGCCCGGTGTTGCGCGCGTTGATGCGAAAGTAGGACGACAGCTCCATCGGACAACGCACACCCTTGGGGATGTAGACAAACGAGCCGTCGGAAAACACCGCCGAATTCAGCGCGGCGTAGAAGTTGTCGCCCATGGGCACGACCGTGCCCAGGTAGCGCTCGATCAGTTCGGGGTGGTGCTCCACCGCGTGCGAGAACGAGCTGAAGATGACGCCGACCTCGGCCAGTTGTTCGCGGAACGTGGTGCCGACCGACACCGAGTCGAATACGGCGTCCACCGCGACGCCGGCCAGGCGCGCGCGCTCGTGCAAAGGCACGTTGAGCTTCTCGTAAGTCTCCAGCAGCTTGGGATCGACTTCGGCTAGGCTCTTGGGTCCGTCCTTGAGCGATTTGGGGGCTGAGTAATAGCACAAGGCCTGGAAGTCCACCGGGTTCATGCGTAGCTTGGTCCAGTGGGGCTGCGGCAGGGTCAGCCAGTGCGCAAAGGCTTTCAGGCGCCACTGCAAGAGGAAGTCGGGCTCGCGCTTGCGCCGCGAGATTTCGCGCACCGTCTGCTCGTCAAGCCCCGGCGGCAGCGAGTCCGATTCGATGTCGGTGACAAAGCCGTGACGGTAGGGGCCGTCAAGAGCCTGGCTCAAAGCGGGGGCCTGGTCAGTGCGGGTCATGCTGCGCCTTTATGAAATTGCGGCGCGGTTTAAAGTTCGCGTCTTAATAGATTCATATTGTATGCATCTTTAAGCGTGAATTCAAGGCAATGTGTTTTTGTCCGCGACGGACTCATGGGTTTTTGCTCGACACTTGGCCGTTTGAGTCCGGCGCTTGAAGCGAGTTGATCTGATCGCGCAGCCCGGGCAGGAGTTCATGTTCAAACCAGGGATTGCGCTGGAACCATGGCGTGTTGCGCGCCGAAGGGTGCGGCAACGGCAGATAGTCAGGCGCAAACTCGCGCCACGCCTTGACCGTGTCTGTCAATGACCGCTTGCGACGGTTGCCCAGAAAGTGTCGCTGCGCATGCAGTCCGATCAGCAGAGTCAATTCAATTCGCGGCAGCTTGGCCAGCAAATGATCGAGCCACAACGTTGCGCATTCCCGGCGCGGTGGCAAGTCGCCGCTCTTGCCTCGTCCCGGATAACAATATCCCATCGGAATGATCGCAAACTGCGATGCGTCATAAAACCTTGTCGTGTCCACGCCCATCCACTTGCGCAGACGCTCGCCGCTCGGATCAGACCATGGCGTCCCTGACGCATGCACTCGCACGCCGGGCGCTTGACCAACAATGAGGACGCGGGCCGCTTCGCCGACTTGCAGCACCGGACGCGGCCCAAGCGGCAAATGTGCCTCGCAAGACCGGCATTTGCGCACGGCCACCAGCAACCCTTCAAGCGTGGGGTATTCCGTTATCGTCACACTATCTTCCTGATCACGATGCGGTGATGTTGCAAGCAGCACCTCAGTTGCCTGTTTTTTTCAGCGCGGACCCTTTGTGCATCGCAATGTGGTCGCTTTTGTCACTTTGAATTTCGTATTGCGGCTCACCTTCGCTCGCATGATGCGTATAGCCCTTGTAAGCAACGTCTTTTGTGTGCACCTTGATAATCTTTCCGCTGACGTGCCCCGCCTCCGAGTTCCAGATCACATGATCGCCGACTTTGAATTTGTGTGCCATGGCATATTTCCCAGGATGGTTAACTTTATGCGCTTGCGCTGCTCATGTCCGCCAGGCATGGCGGCGGATAGGTGACTTGCGTCCCATCAACGTGAGCGAATGCGGTTAGAACATGGGGTTTGCGTCCCTTCGGTCCAATGATGTCCTCGACGTGAATACCTCGGACCAGCAGCGCGTCGCCAATCAACGAGCGATGGCAGCGCCAAGGAACTGCTTCGGCGCACATCAAGACACAACGCGTAGTGCGCGCCAGGTTCGCGACCGATTGAACGTTGTCGGCAAACTCCGTGGACTGCATGTAATCCGCATAGCCCCGAAACGAAAGATTGTGCCAGCCGGAGTTTGGAGAATCGGCTCGCGCATGGCGCAAGCCTCCGAGACCCGGAAGATGCGTATAGGAAATCTGCACAGCGTCCAATGACGCGGGGAGCGCGTCTTGATTGAACTGGGGATTTTGGCGCGACCGCGGTACTGTCCTCACATCAAGGACTCGGACAATTTCATTGCTTTGAAGCAGATCAAGGAACGTGTCTAGCAGTCGATTGGAATGACCGATCGTGCAGATAAGCGGCTCGTCCGCCCCGGTGTTGCTACTCATACAGAAAGGACGCATAACTCAGCTCCCGCGGGAAAGATACGCGCCAATTGGAGCGTGCGTCTGTGCGCTAACGCACCTTGCACTGGCTCAACACCGGCGGCTCTGGCAGCGGTACTGGCTTGGCTGATAGCAACCTTACGAAGATATCTGCACTTCACCTTGTTTACACTGCGCTTTGAAACGGCCAGGAAGGATTGAACATGAACGATATGCTTGAGCAGGATTGGAACCCGACATCCGATGCTGTCCTGCGCGACCAGCGCGCAGCCTACGATGAGATGCGCGAGCGGTGTCCGGTCGCGCACAGCGACCTTCTGGGGTGGTCCTTGTTTCGGCACGAGGATATCGTCCGCGTTCTGAACGACCCCGGCACCTTCAGCAGCGTCGTATCCAGACACCTCTCCGTTCCGAACGGAATGGACCCGCCCGAGCACACCGCGTACCGCCGCGTCATCGAGCCCTATTTTCGGCCGGACCGCATGGATGCATTCCGTCCGCAATGTCGCAGGATTGCCGGGGACCTTGTCCAATCGTTGCTGAAGCGTGTCGAGGTAGAACTCATCACCGAGTTCGCCCATGAGTACGCTGTGCGGGTTCAGTGTGCTTTTCTCGGTTGGCCGGCGGATATGCACGAACCGCTGCATCTGTGGATGCAGAGGAATCACGGGGCGACGCTTGCTCAAGACCGTGCGGCCATGGCAAACGTTGCCCATGAGTTCGAGGGCTACGTTGGCGAGTTGCTGCGTGTTCGGCGTTCGGCCGGCGCGCAGGTCATCGACGACATCACCGCCAGCTTGTTGCGGGAGCGGGTAGGGGATCGACCGTTGCGGGACGAAGAAATCGTCAGCATCTTGCGCAACTGGACTGTCGGTGAGGTCGGTACGATTTCGGCGGCAGTCGGGATACTGGCCCACTACCTCTGTGAACACGCCGATCTGCAACAGCGGCTGCGCATGCAGCCATCACTACTGCCCGATGCCATCGAAGAGATTCTCCGGATTCACGGACCGCTGGTGGCCAACCGGCGCATCACGACCCGTCCGGTGGAAATCGGGGGTCGGAAGATCGACGCCGACGAACGGATATCGCTGAACTGGATCTCTGCCAACCGGGATGGTCGCGTTTTCGAGGATCCGGAGGCGTTTCGGATAGACCGTCATCCGGCCGAGAATCTGCTATATGGCACTGGAATCCACGTTTGCCCGGGCGCTCCCCTGGCCCGCATGGAGTTGCGTGTGGCGATGGAGGAATTGCTCGCGCGCACGACGCGGATCGAACCGCTGCCGGACAGACCACCGACCGGTGCAATGTACCCCGCCAGTGGTTTTTCCACGTTGTTCCTGCGGATTAACTAGCGCTGCCTGTGAGGCGCAGGTGAGTTGTTTGAGTCGGGCTTGCAGTGGTCGTTGGCCTTGGCCCTAAAGGAGAAGACGGTTGGAATATTTCTTGGTCAAGTACCTGCACGTGACTTGCGTGCTGATCAGTGTCAGTCTGTTTATTTTTCGCGGGTCGCTGGCGCTCAGCTCGCGGCCCTGGCGTCAGTGGCGTGTGCTGCGCGTGGCGCCGCACATCGTGGACACGGTGCTGCTGGGCTCCGCGCTGTGGCTGGCCTGGCGCATCGGGCAATACCCGTTCGTGAACGGCTGGCTGACGGCCAAAGTGCTGGCGCTGCTGGCCTACATCCTGCTGGGCATGCGGGCCTTGGGCAAGAACACGCCCCAGTCGCAGCGACTGCCGTTCTTCGTGGCGGCGCTGCTCAGCGTCGGCTACATCGTGGGCGTGGCGCTCACGCATTCGTCGAGCTGGGGTTTGCTGTAGCGATCAGAGGCGGGCGAAGTCGATGACGATGGCGCCGGGTTCGCGCTGCACGTATTGAATCGACACGTCGTTGCCATAGCGGGCGGTGAGTTGGTGCAGCAGGGGAATCGGGTCGTGGTCGTTGCAGAAACGCATGGTCTCACCGGGCTGCAGCGAATCGAGCGCACCAAAAATGGCGGCATGGCGGAAACGCTTGGCAACGCCGCGCGCATCAAACGGATAAAGGGCTTCAGGGGTGACGTGGCCGGTGGCGCAGGAACTCATAAAAATAGCCTTTCGAAGTTATAAGATGTATTGTATGTGAATCTTATAATTTCGAATCAGTAATTTATCCTGATGCGCCTGTTGCTGGTGCACGTGGCGACGCTGCTGTCGACGCTGATAAAGCGGGCGCCGCGATCCGGATGGTTGGCGGTTGCCTGCGATCCCGGCTCGGAATAGGCCACCAAAGCGCTACGCGGTGGATAGCTGGCGAACGCTTTCAAATATCCAAATCTGCCCAAAGCGCCGCATGGTCCGACGCGGCCTCGTCGGCACTGGTCAGCTCTGCAAAGTGGGGCCACAAGGTGCCGTTGACACCGCCCCACATGCCTTTGCGCTCGATCCCGGCCGCCTTGACCTTGGCATACAGGTCCGGCGACAACAGAATGTAGTCCAGCTTGGCCGATGGCCCGCAGCTGCCGTGTGTGCCGGTCTTGCCACCACTGACATAGTTGGTGTGACTGGAAATGTCCTTGAGCGTCGAGCCCTGCCGCAACAAGGGGTCCATGGGCGCATTGCCTGGGCTCTCGTTCATATCCCCGATCACCGCAAGGAGGTTGTCGCCGGCCTGAAGGTGCGCGTCATAGAGTTCGCGCACGCGCTGGGCCTGGCGTTTGCGCTTGGCGTCGTTGGCCGCCTGAGTGCCATAGCCCTTGCTCTTCAAGTGATTGAGCAAGATCCAGAGGCGCCGTCCGTTGGGAAGGCCGATCTCATATTCGGCGCAGTCCCGGCTGAAAATCTGCCCCTTGGCGTCGACGTCATCCACATGGGAGCGGATCGACACGATCGGGTACTTGGCCTGGCTCAGCAAGCCCACATCGATCCCTCGATCGTCGTTGCCATCCACCAGCATCACATGATCGAAGGGCTTGCCGCCTACCTGGGTCAGCACCTGCTCATTGAACAGGCGCAAGGTGGTGCGGTCTTCGGCCTCGATCACCGCCTGGATGTCCGCACCCACGGCACACAGCACACGGGCCGTGTTCAGAGTGGCCACTTCGTTGACCGGTTCGGTCTTGAGTTCCACCCAGCCGATCCAGCTTTTGCGCCCGGTGGCGACGATTTCAGCGTCGCCTACCCTGGGGCGCTTGATCAGCTGGCCCCGGATCACGCGCACCATGAGCATGGGGCTGTCGTCGCTTTTGAGAAGACCGTTTTCGGTCATGAGCTTGAGCATGCGCTTCTTGTCGGCGGCGCTGTAGCCGGGCTTTTCGAATAGCACGTTAAGCTCTTTTTGAGCTTCCAGTGCCGGTTTGCCTTCGGCCCAGTCTTTGCCGTTCAGGGCTTTGGCGCGATCGAACATGTTTTCGACGTTGAAGGTGGCCAGGCGCATGAGAGTCTCCGATCGGGCAGTGGGACACGCTGATGGCGCGCAGTCTACCCGGCTTCGCTGCCAGCCGCAAATTCAATAACCAGAGGCCGAAAAGACTTCTATCGTCCGCCGTCCTGCACCAATCCCTGTAATTCGCGCCGGCTTTCAAATCGCCTCGGTTCGCCGCTCAGCGGGTCCACAAACTCAATCGACCTGGCCAGCAGTTGCAGTGGGTGCGCGTAGTCGATTTGTCCCTCGGGCGTGAGGGTCGGGTAGAGGCCATCGCCGAGGATGGGCAGGCCCAAGGCGGCCATGTGCACGCGCAACTGGTGGCGTTTGCCGGTGACGGGTTTGAGGGCATAGCGGGCCCATATGCCACGCACCTCCAGCACGTCCAGATGCGTGATGGCGTTGACCGGGCCGCTCACCTCGTGCTGCAGCATGAAGTGGCCGGCTTCGACAATGCGGCTCTCGCGCGTCAGGGGCAGCGCCAGGTCGTCACGCCA
>NZ_DHXT01000115.1:6231-6693 GCF_002413825.1 Rhodoferax sp. UBA5149 | reverse complement strand
AGCTTGCGCTTGAGCCGCACCAGCACGGTCTCGGTCAGGTAGTCGCCGGAGGGCACGACCGGCAAAAAATGCGGCTTGTCGACCACGATCAGCTGCTCGTCCTGGAACAGGATGACCTCAAGGAACGGGATGGGTACCTCAGCCGGCACCGCGCGGTAGTAGTACACGCGCCGATGGCCCTGGTACGCGCTGTCGGGCGTGAGCTGCACGCCGTGCTCGTCGACCACATCGCCGTCGGCCATGCGCTGCTGCCAGACGTCACGACTGATGGCGGGAAAGCGCTCGGTCAGGAAGTCCAGGGTGGTGGGCCAGGCGCCAGCGGGCAGCCCGATGCAACTCGGCCCCACGCCGTGGCGGGCAGGCGGCACAAATTGCTTTTTAAACCCGTTCAAACACGACATCCCACACGCCGTGCCCGAGTTTGATGCCCCGGTTTTCGAACTTGGTCAGCGGCCGGTAATG
>NZ_DHXT01000115.1:5584-5940 GCF_002413825.1 Rhodoferax sp. UBA5149 | reverse complement strand
TGCTCGGCGTAGGGCTGCCAGTCGGTGGCGCAGTGCAGGTAGCCGCCGACCTTGAGGCGCGCGGCCAGCTTGGCAATGAGGGCGCTTTGGATCAGGCGGCGTTTGTTGTGTTTCTTCTTGTGCCAGGGGTCGGGAAAGAAGATGTGCACGCCGTCCAGGCTTTGCAGCGGCAGCATGTGGTCGATGACCTCGACGGCGTCGTGGGCCACGATGCGGATGTTGCGCAGGCCTTGCTCGCCAATGCGCTTGAGCAGCGCGCCGACGCCGGGCTCGTGCACCTCGCAGCACAAAAAGTTTTTCTCCGGCATCAGGGCCGCGATGTGGGCGGTGGCCTCGCCCATGCCGAAGCCGATTTC
>NZ_DHXT01000115.1:0-5390 GCF_002413825.1 Rhodoferax sp. UBA5149 | reverse complement strand
GCTACGAAATCGATAGCGCCTGCCTGGTAGGGCAGAAGAAATTGGGGGCCGATGTCCTCAAAGGCCTTGGCCTGGCCGGTGGTGGTACGACCGGCGCGCCGCACAAAACTCTTGATTTCCTTGGGGTAGGCCACGCCTTCCGGCGCGCGGCCCCGGATGCGCGGTTGGCGCGCAGCGGGTGGGTTGTCAGGGGAGGTGGGGTCGGTGGGGTTTGTATCGTTCACGGGACAGGATTGTAGAGAGGCGGCCGCTCCACTCTCCAGGCGACGGCCCAAGCGCTGACCCACGCGCCGAGCGCGTCCGCCATGCTGCCACTGGCGGCGGGCAAGCCCAGCACGCTGGCGGCGCGGTGCAGGGCTGCTCGTGCGGCCATAGGGTGGCTGGTATCGAGCGCCTGCGCGCCGTTCTGTTTGGATAACTTTTCGCCGTTGGCGCCCAGCACCAGGGGCGTGTGCAGGTAGCGCGGGGTGGCGAGGCCCAGGCAGCCTTGCAACAGGATTTGCCGTGCCGTGTTGTCGGCCAGATCCTCGCCGCGCACCACGTCGGTGATGCCTTGCGCCGCGTCGTCCACCACCACCGCGAGCTGGTAGGCAAAGCAGCCATCGGCACGCTTGAGGACAAAGTCGCCCACCTCGGCCTGCACATCCTGCTGCTGCGCTCCAAGGCGGCGGTCGGTCCAATGAATATTTTGTTTCGCTATTAAGTTTGTAGCATCTTGCGCATACTCTGCGGGGGCTAGGGGTCTATTTGATCTATAAAAATCGGTCCGCAGCCGCCATGCGCGGCCAGCTTGGCCGTGCAAGCCGGTGCGGCAGGTGCCGGGGTAGACCAGCTCGCCGTGGCGCACACGCGCCTGTCCCAGCCGGCGCCGCGCCGCTTCAAGGTCCCGACGCGAGCAGGCACAGGGGTAGGCCAGCCCTTGCGCCACCAGTTGATCCAGCGCCTGCTGGTAGAGCCCGCTGCGTTGCGATTGCCACACGGGTGATTCGTCGGGGTGCAGGCCGCAGTCAGCCAGCTGTCGCAGGATGATGAGATCGGCACCAGGAACGCAGCGTGGCGTGTCCACGTCTTCCATGCGAACCAGCCACTGGCCACCATGGGCTTTGGCGTCCAGCCAGCTGGCCAGGGCCGCGACCAGTGAGCCCGCGTGCAGCGGCCCGGTCGGTGAGGGGGCAAATCTGCCTGTGTATTTGGCCCCCACGCTTGCCACTTCGTGTGCTGCGCTGCCCCCCGAGGGGGTTGCTTCCCCTTGGGGCGGCCCGGCGGTGAAGCTGGCCCCCACGCTCGCCACTTCGTGTGTTGCGCTGCCCCCCGTGGGGGCTGCTTCCCCTTGGGGCGGCTCGGCGGTGAAGCTTGCCCCCGGGCTGGCCATGGTGTTTGTCAAGCCACTGACAGTGCCAGCTCCAGCCCGGAAATGAAGGCGTTCTCTACCCGGTGGCCCAGACACCAGTCGCCGCAGACGCCGATGCCCGTTTGGGCGTCCCACAGATGGGATTTGCCCAGCGGCTGGGTGGTCTGGGCGTAAAGCCAGCGCTGGGTGTCCACATGGGCGGGCTCGGCGCGGATGCCGGTGACCTCGGAAAAAGCCTTGAGCAGCTTGGCCTGCACGCGCTGGGCATCGTCTTCCAGGTGCTCTTGCGACCAGGCGGCGCTGGCCTGCACGGTCCAGCGTTCCACCGCGCCGCGCCCCGGTTTGGATGACTCGCGGGCCAGCCAGGCAATACGGTGGTGTGTGCTGCGCGCGGCATTCCACTGCGGCCCCAAGGTGGTCAGGCCCGGCTGCACGGCCTGCGGAAACGCCACCATCAATGTCCAGCACGGGGCCACTTTTACCTTGTCAACTTGTTTCACCAGCCGATCGGCCTGTCGTGATGTTTGCAGCAGCACGCGCGCCTGTGCCGCGGGGATGGCCAGCAGTACCGCATCGAAACCCGAAAACACATGCTGCACGCCAGCCGGCCCATCGGTGTGGAGTTGCCATTGATGGGCATTGAGAACATCGCGCTCCATCTGCATGACCCGGGTTTCCAGCTCGACGCAGTGCTGCGCCATCAGCGGCAGGGCCCAGCGGCTGGTCAGCGCGCTCATGCCCGGAGCGGGTACCCAGTGCGCCTCCCGCGCGGGCAGGCTGGACGCGGCCACGCGGCCACGCTCGTCCAGTACCTGCACGGTGTTGGCACTCCAGCGTCTGCACAGGTCTGGCACGGTGTCCAGCGCCTGCACAAATCGCGGGTCGCGCACGGTGAAATACTGCGTACCGTGGTCAAAGGTGCCAAATGCGCTGCTGCGCGTGGCCATGCGCCCGCCAATGCTGGCGCTTTTTTCGAACAGCGTGACCTGATGGCCTGCCTGCACCAGGGTGCGGGCGCAGGCGATGCCAGCCATGCCGGCCCCGATCACGGCAAAATGTTTGGACTTGGGTTTGGCCTTGGGTTTTGGTTTGGATTGGGTCATGACCGGTATCTCCAGGGGTTGTTGTATGTCTTGCACTTTACACGCCTCGGTGGCGCTCCAGTAAAGCGGCCCGGGTTGCAGCACTTTCCAGCTGCGCGAGCCACCAGGCCAGCGCGCGGCCATGGCCCGACTTTGCGACGCTGCGCCAGGCGTAGTGGAGTCGCACGACACGCTCGGGGCGGTCCGTTTTCTTGACCACCAGGCGGCCGGTTTCAATGTAGGCGCCGGCCATGCATTCGGGCACGAAGCCGCTGCCCAAGCCACGCAGCTGGGCGTCCAGCTTGTCCGCCATGGTGGCCACGGTAAACACGTCCTGCCCGCCCAGCAAGCCGAATGTCATGCCGCCGCCGCGCGTGATGGTGTCTGCCACGGCCACCGCCCGGTGTTGCCGGATCAGCTCGTCTTTCAGGGGCTCGGGCGCGCCGGCCAGCGGGTGGTGTGGCGCCACCGCGTAAATAAAGGTCACGTCTCCCAGGGACTTGCTGTGAATGCCCGCGTTGTTGCTTGACTCGGCCACACCCAGTGCCAGATCGGCCTGGCCGGAGGTCAGGGCGGCCAGCGTGCCCGACAATGTTTCATCGCGCAGCTTGATGCGGGTTGGTGGGTTGAGGGCAAAAAAGCTTTCGCACAGCTCCATCACGGTGGCCTTGGAGATGATGCTGTCGACCGCCACCGTCAGTTGCGACTCCCAGCCTGTGGCCACACGCTTGACCCGGTTCGCCACGGCATCAATGTCCGCCAGCAGGCGGGCACCTTCGCGCAACAGTTCGGCGCCGGCTTCCGTCAGACGGGCCTGGCGCGAACTGCGGTCGTACAGCAGGACGTCCAGGGCGTCTTCAATCTGGCGCACCCGGTAGGTCAGGGCGCTTGGCACCAGACCAAGCTCGCGGGCCGCCGCCGCAAAGCTCCCTGCAGCAGCGATGGCCTGCAGCATGGCGAGGGCGTCAGGTGTCAGAACATCGCGGGCAGTTTGCATTTGATTTCCATTTTGATTCGAATAATTTGAATGATGCCATCAAACGCCGTGGATTGCCGCAAGCCTGTTTGGACCTAAAGTTCAGGCATCAAGACACCACACCAAGGAGCTACGAGATGTTGACCCTTCGCAAATCCCAGGAACGCGGCCATGCCGACCACGGCTGGCTCAAATCATTTCATAGTTTTTCGTTTGCCGGCTACCACGATCCGCTGCACATGGGCTGGGGCAATTTGCGCGTCATCAACGAAGACTGGATTGCCGCAGGCAAGGGCTTTGGCACCCATGGCCACCGCGACATGGAGATCGTCACTTACGTGCTGAGCGGGTCTTTGGCGCACAAGGACAGCATGGGCAATGTGAAGGCGATACCGCCAGGCGACGTTCAGCGCATGAGCGCGGGCACCGGCGTCCAGCACAGCGAGTTCAACCACGCGCCCAATGCCACCACCCACTTGCTGCAAATCTGGATTGAGCCCAATGTCATGGGGGTTCAGCCGAGCTACGAGCAAAAGACCTTTGCCGACACCGAGAAGCGGGGCAATCTGCGATTGGTGGCGTCCGATGATGGCGCCAATGGTTCCGTCACGATTCATGCGGATGCGCGTCTGTACGCCGGTTTGTTCGATGGCGAACAAACGGCCCTATTGACACTCGATCCGGCTCGAAAGAGTTACGTGCACCTGGTGCGGGGCGAACTCCACGTCAATGGCGTTGCATTGGCCACGGGCGATGCGGCCTTGATCGAAGGTGAACGTCAGCTCACGCTGGACCACGGCAAAGATGCCGAGGTATTGGTGTTTGATCTCCTGGCCTGATTTTTCATTTCATCTCACTCAATTCATTTCAGGATTTCCAAAAATGGCAAAAATAGCCGTGGTTTTTCACTCGGGTTATGGTCACACCCAGCGCATGGCGCAAGCCGTGGCGGACGGCGCCGGCGCCGAGCTGGTTCCGATCGACGCTGACGGCAATTTGTCCGAAGCGGCATGGGCTACGCTCAACGCCGCCGACGCCATCATCATGGGTTCGCCCACCTACATGGGCTCGGTGAGCTGGCAGTTCAAGAAATTTGCCGACGCCTCCAGCAGGCCCTGGTTCAGCCAAGCCTGGAAAGACAAGGTGTTCGCCGGTTTTACCAACAGCGCCACCATGAATGGCGACAAGCTCTCCACGCTGCATTACCTGTTCACCCTGGCCATGCAACACAGCGGTATCTGGGTCGGCACCGGGCTCATGCCCAGCAACAGCAAGGCCGCCGTGCGCAATGACATCAACTACGTGGGCTCGTACAGCGGCGCCATGGCGCAGTCTCCTTCGGACGCCAGCCCCGCCGAAATGGCGCAGGGTGACCTGGATACCGCCAAACTGCTTGGCCAACGCGTGGCCGACGTGACGGCAAAATTCAGGGCTTGAGGCGACCCCGTGGCGCTCAGTTTTTCGTGACGGACAAATCAGCGCCGAGCGCGCGCCGTTCGTCAAACACAAAGCAGCTGCCCTGGTAATGCGCGCCGCCGGCTTCCTCGAAATATTTGAGGATGCCGCCTTCGAGCTGGTACACATGCGCCAGCCCCGCTTCACGCATCAAGATCGCCGCTTTCTCGCAGCGGATGCCGCCGGTGCAAAAGCTCACCACGGTTTTGTCCTGCAACTCGGCCTGGTGGTCGAGCAGGGCTTGCGGAAACTCGGTGAATTTATCGATGCGCCAGTCAATCGCGCCCTCAAACGTGCCGTGATCCACTTCAAAGGCATTGCGCGTGTCCAGTGTGACGACCGGCCTGCCACTGTCATCATGCCCTTGGTCCAGCCAGCGCTTGACGGTTTGCGCATCCACCGCTGGTGCGCGGCCGGCGGTGGGCTGAATCGCCGGGTGATCCATGCGGATGATTTCGCGCTTGACTTTCACCAGCATTTTCTTGAACGGTTGATGGCCTGACCAGCTCTCTTTGGGCACGAGGTC
>NZ_DHXT01000121.1 GCF_002413825.1 Rhodoferax sp. UBA5149 | reverse complement strand
ATGATCGAAGTCGGTGTCGCGCATGCCGGCAAGGGCGGCTACGACGCGCCGCCCGAGCACAAGGCCTACAGCGTGGTGGTGGACTTCATCACGCCCGAGACCGAGACCTCGATCCACTATTTCTGGGGCATGGCGCGCAAGTTCAACCCGAAAGACAAGGCGCTCACCGCCACCATCCGCGAAGGCCAGGGCAAGATCTTCAGCGAAGACCTGCAGATGCTGGAGCTGCAGCAGAAGAACCTGCTGGCCTACCCCGAGCGCGCCCTGCTCATGCTCAACATCGATGCCGGTGGCGTGCAGTCGCGCAAGATCCTGAACCGCCTCCTGGCCGAGGAGCAGACGGCTGCAGGTGCCCCGGCCGACGCCTGAGGACTGGCCATGAGCAGCACCTCCACTCTATCGGTCCGCGTCGCGCGCAAGGCGCTGGAAGCGGCCGACATCTGCACCTTAGAGCTGGTGGATGTGAACGGCGGGCCGCTGCCGGCCTTCTCCGCCGGCTCGCATGTGGACGTGCAGTTGCCGGGGGGGCTGTCGCGCCGGTATTCGCTGTGCAATGACCCGAAGGAAACGCACCGCTACCTGATCGGCGTGCTGCGCGACCCGGCCTCGCGCGGCGGCTCGCAGGCGATGCACGAGCAGGTGCAAGAGGGGCAGCTGCTGCAGATCAGCGCGCCAAAGAACCATTTCGGATTAGCGCACGATGCCCAACGCAGCCTGCTGCTGGCCGGCGGCATCGGTGTCACGCCCATCCTGTGCATGGCCGAGCGGCTGGCCATCACCGGGGCCGAGTTCGAGATGCACTACAGCACGCGCTCGCGCGAGCGCACGGCTTTTTACCAGCGCATCGCCTCGTCCGCCTATGCGCCCCAAGTGCAGTTCCATTTTGACGACGGCGCCACTGCGCAGAAGCTCGACCTCGCCGCGCTGCTGGCGGCGCCGCAAGCCGGGGCGCATCTGTATGTCTGCGGCCCCAAGGGCTTCATGGAGGCGGTGCTGAACACGGCCCGCGCCCAGGGCTGGCCGGAGAGCCAGCTGCACTATGAATTTTTTGCCGCCGAAGTGGCCCAGTCAGACAGTGACGTCAGCTTCGAGATCAAGCTGGCCAGTTCGGGCCGCCTCATCACGGTGCCCAAGGACATGACGGTCACCCAGGCGCTGGCTGCGGCCGGGATTGAGATCATGATGTCCTGCGAGCAGGGCGTCTGCGGCACTTGCCTGACGCGCGTGCTCGAAGGTGTGCCGGATCACAAGGACAGCTATCTCACGCCCGAGGAACAGGCCGCGAACGACCAGTTCCTGCCCTGCTGTTCGCGGTCCAAGACGCCGATGCTGGTGCTCGATCTCTAAGACTTTTACGACTTGGCGGGGGCCACGGGCGGCGCATGGTCCAGATCGGGCCGGCGCCAGGGGTCCACATGCGTCATCAGGTTCAGCACGCGATGGCGCTGCAGCACCCGCTGGCGCGCCAGCACGGCAATGTCATGACCGGCCTCGACGCTGATGGCGGCGTCGACTTCGATGTGCGCGTCGACCACGATCATGTCGCCCATCTTGCGCGTGCGCACGTCGTGCACGCCGCTGATGCCGGGTGTCTCGATCAGCGTGCGGCGAATCGCGTCCACCTCCTGCTCGTCCACCGCGCGGTCCATCAGGTCGTGCAGCGCGTCCCAGGCGAATCCCCAGCCCATTTTGGTCACCATGACGCCGACGATGAGGGCGGCGATCGGGTCCAGAATCGGGTAGCCCGCCAGGTTGCCGATGATGCCGATACCCACCACCAGCGATGAGGCCGCGTCCGAGCGCGCATGCCAGGCATTGGCCACCAGCATGCTCGACTTGACGCGCTTGGCCACCGACAGCATGTAGCGAAACAGCAGCTCCTTGGCAACCAGCGCCGCGCCGGCCACCCAGAGCGCGATGACGTGGACCGTTTGCACTGTTTCAGGCGCTTCGAGCTTGCGAATGGCAGACCACAGCATGCCCAGGCCAACGGCCAGCAGCAGCGTGCCCAGCACCAGCGAGGCGGCCGTCTCGAAGCGCTGGTGGCCGTAGGGGTGGTCGACGTCGGCGTCCTTCTTGCTGTGGTGGCCGGCGAACAACACGACAAAGTCGGCCACCAGGTCGGACAGCGAATGGATGCCGTCGGCGATCAGGCCTTGCGACTTGGCCACAACGCCGACCACGATCTGGGTGATGGTCAGGACCAGGTTGACGCCGACGCTGACCCAGGTACTGCGCGACGCGGCGGCTGCACGCTCGGCCGGCGTGTGCTCGGTGTCTTCGGCGTCGTCGGCCAGGTCGGTGAATTTCATAATAAATGTGCGCGCGTCGCGCGAAGGGTGGTTGGCCGAGTTTAGGGCGGTGCAGGGCAAAAGAGTGGCCCATCTTCGCCGCACAGTCTTAAGAGGGGCTTAGCGCTGACGCCGTGGCCCCGGCCCACGGCCACTCGGTGAAACCCGAATTGCTATTAATTCGATAGCTGCTTGCGTATAAGGGACGAGGGCTATCGGGCTATTTTGCTCAGAAGTTTGTCGCCAAACATGACGCAGGCCAGCGCCGCCACCACCAGCGCGATGCCGGCCCACTGCCAGGGCGTGATGGTCTCGCCCAGTGCCAGCATGCCGGCCGTGAGCCCGACCACCGGCACGCCCAGGCTGAACGGCGCCACCCGGTTGGCGGGGTGGCGCTTGAGCAGGCCGGTCCACATCGCATAGGCCCAGATGGTGGCGATCCAGCCCAGGTAGGCCACGGCCAGCCACGAGGTCCAGGGCACGCTGGCCCATTTGGCGGCACTGCGCCAGGCCATCTCGGGCGTGGCGGCCACCGGGTCAAACAGCAGGCTCAAAAGCGCAAACGGCGCCACCGGCACCAGGCTGCTCCACACCAGAAACTGCAGCGGTTCAAAGTGCGGGCTGGCCTGCTGCGCCTTGCGCGCCACGATGTTGGAGGCCGACCACATGGCCGCCGAGCACAGGCTCAGGAGGAAGCCCCAGACGGTGGTGACGCCCAGCGCGTCGGGGTCACCCGTCAGGAAATTCAGGGTGAAGCAGAGCAGGCCGACGGACGCCAGCAGCAGCCCGCCGATCAGTGGGCGGCTCATGCGCTCGCGCAGCAACACAAAACTGAAGAGCGCGGTGAAGAACACCTGGGTCTGCATCAGCACCGAGGCCAGCGCGGCGGTCATGCCGACCTTGAGCGCCGAAAACAGAAAACCGAACTGTCCGACGCCCTGAAACAGGCCGTACAGCACGACCCACTTCCAGTGCAGTTGGGGCGCCCGGACGAAAAAAACCAGCGGCAGCACGGCCAGCGTATAGCGCGCCGCACCGAGCTGGAACGGCGTGAAGTCGTGCAGCGCGAACTTCATGGCGACGAAGTTCAGCCCCCAAATCACGATCACGCCAAGGGCGGCGGCCAGGTCGCGCCCGGACAGGCGTGAATCATTCATGGTTGGTTTTCAGTTCGATGCGTTGGTGTTTCCTACAATACGGGCATGACATTCCTCGACATGCTGCGCACCGCCGAACGCCACAACGACTCCATGTTGTGCGTGGGGCTGGACCCCGAGCCTACCAAGTTTCCTGGCAAGCTCAAAGGCGACGCCAACAAGATCTACGATTTCTGCGCCGCCGTGGTGGACGCCACGGCCGATCTGGTGATCGCCTTCAAGCCGCAAATCGCCTACTTTGCCGCGCACCGCGCCGAAGACCAGCTGGAGCGCTTGATGGCGCACATGCGCCGCGCCGCGCCGCAGGTGCCCATCATTCTGGACGCCAAGCGCGGCGACATCGGCAGCACGGCCGAGCAGTACGCGATAGAAGCCTTCGAGCGCTATGGTGCCGATGCGGTGACGCTGTCGCCCTTCATGGGCTTTGATTCGGTACAGCCTTACCTGAAATATCACGGCAAGGGCGCATTTTTGCTGTGCCGCACCTCCAATCCGGGCGGCGACGACTTGCAGAACCAGCGGCTCTCCAGCGTGGACGGCGCGCCGCTGCTGTACGAGCACATCGCACGCCTCGCGCAAGGCCCGTGGAACCTCAATGGCCAGCTCGGGCTGGTGGTGGGCGCCACCTATCCGGCAGAGATTGAACGGGTGCGGGCCGTGGCGCCGACCCTGCCACTGCTGATTCCGGGTGTGGGCGCGCAAGGTGGCGACGCCGTGGCCACGGTCAGGGCCGGCTGGCGCGGGGTTGCGGGGGAAACGGTGGCGCCCATCATCGTCAACTCGTCGCGCGCCATTCTTTACGCGTCCTCCGCTGAAGACTTCGCGCGGGCTGCGCGCCGCGAGGCGACCCGGACCCGCGACCTATTGCAGGCGGCCAGGCCGCAAGCGTAGACGGGTTTTACTGCGCTGTTGGCTCACAAGAGGTTACTTTGATCGCGCTGTCAAAAACACGGATGCCGAAATTGATAGCACACGGATTGAGTGACAGTTGTGCAGCGTCAAGAGACGTTCGCCACGGTCAGCTTCCTGGTAAGCCAATTGCGCTATTTTGGGGGCCGGTCAGCCGCCGGTCGTGGCGACCCGCTTGGTGCCCATTGCAGCCCTTGGATCGCAGAATCAGGCGACTCTATAGCAGCCATTCAGCACCGTCAAAGTACAAGTTATGCAGACCGTTTTTTAAAAATAGCCAATCTGCACACGGTCCGTCAAGAATCGACCAAAGCAGGGTGCTCCAAACAGTGCATCTAATGCCTTTATTGAGCAGAGTAAATTCCAGATGGATGTCATTGGATATATCCGCCGCTCAGTTTTATCTATTGACTTGCGCTGCTATAGCGGGCTAAGTCAAGCGGTTTTAGCTGCTTGAACGTTAATGCGGCAAAAGCGCAATGTCTGGCTTGTCCACGTTCACCACCATCGACATCCACCATTGAGAACACCGCAGACGGATTACGAAATAGCGCTAGAAAGCACTTGGTTTGATGACAGCAATATCCGGATTTTTAATATCTGCAACATATGACAAAACCAATTGTGCCGCGCCTTCTGGCTTAGAAGCGACACTTTCTGCACCATAAGTCGCGACGCCACTCACGCGCACCTCGACGCCAGCGTTAGTGGGATCGAAGCCGACAAACAAAACAAGGCCATTGCCGCCATTAGGCAAACCCGAGGCGCTGGCACCAGGCTTCCAAGATAAATCTCGGAAATAGTTGGCGAGCTGCATGCCTGCTGCAGCGATCTTGTTTCGCGCCTCATCCGACGGTGTTCCATCGGTTTTCCAAACGACATTGACATGCATCAGTCGCTTAGATTTAGCGCCGAAGATGTAGCTGATGCTGACGGGACCTGGTCCGGGCTCTAGCTCAGCCACGCGCAGCACCAATACTTGGGTGTTTTCGGCTGGGTTTTTGAGCATGCTCATGCTGTCGGACACGGGTTTGAAGTCCTGCGCAATGGCCGATCGAACTTGTGCTTCATCCATGCCAAAGTGTGCACTGCGAAAACCGACAACACGATGGGCGTCAGCTACGGGCTGAGCAATGGCAACCACTGCTGCCAAGGCCAGACATGGAGCCAATAGAAAACGATTCAAAAACTTCATGATCACTCCAGTAAATTAAAACGAATCCGCAGCCAGGCGGTAAATATCAGGCCGAGTGGAGTTGGCCACTAACGTCAAACGCAGGCTTGAAGGCCCCAAAGACGAGCCAAAAGGTGTCGTGACCCCCTGTAGCTTTATCTCTACAGCCCCACCCGCATCATCGTGCCCCGTAAACACCACAGACGTGCCAGGGGCCACCACCGTGCCATAGGTGGTGTTGAAAAGAGGCCATGGTTGCGCTGCATAAGTTTTAGCCAGCTTGGCTGAGGCATTGATCAATAACGTCTCTTGCGTCTGGCTGGCCTTGCCGGCAGCAAGCCAAATCACGTTCACCGCAATCAGGCGCTGGCTTGTCGCACCAAATACACAACTTATCGTGGCAGCGCCAGGGCCTGGGTCAAGTGCAGGCAGTTCGAGCGTCAGCACGCGACTGCGTGAAATGGCATCGATTCTGTCGATCAGCACGGGATTAGCCTGAGGAAAATCCAACCTCAACAGTGATCTGATCTGCTCGGCATCCATGCCGAATCGCAATCGTCCATACCCTTCCACCCGAAAGCTGGGCGTCTGGACCGAGGCTGCTGCAGCCGCTGATGCACTTTGACTGTCCATGGTTTGAGCTTGAGCGCTCACGCCTGATTGAATCAACAGCAAGGTTACTGCTGAAATTATTGACAATTTCATTTTAAAAATAACATCTCTTTAACGTTGTTGATTGAATACACCCGCCACGCCGCTCGCCATGGAAAAAGCAATGGATCACATTATCGCGATCATTTTTTGGCATCCCGAAATGTCATACGACCATCCTCCATGACAATTCCGACATTCCAGCGTACAGCTTGCGCTTTTACTTGAGATGCATAATATGCATAATTTGAATCAAACCCAAGCCCCCCGTAATTCATCAGTAATTTACTTTTACTTTGATCCACGCTTGGATCAAGAAATCCTGCATGCGAAAGCGCAATGGCTTGACTAGGGTCGGAACTTAGCAGATCAAGAAAGTTTCTTTGCATATTTTCTCGTACGGCTTTCAGATGGTTTGCGTAACCAACCATTAGTCCGAATTCCTGACGAAACGCCTTGTATTCATTAACTTTTGCTATTTCCCCTTGAAAGCCACCGTTTGTAACTCCTCTATCCCATTCGTCGTTGCTCACGAGATAGGCATATTTGGCTGCAGGTGTAAGTGAATCGATAAGCCTGATTCTGGAATAATATTTGTCCGATTCGGAAGGTGGGGCTGGAGGGGGGGCAGATGAACAACTCGTGAATACGCATTTCACAGCGCCTCCAACGGCACTTGCTGCATCTTTAAGATCCCCTTTAACAAAGTCAGCCACAGCCCCCGGTTCGATATCGCCATCCAACTTCAATTTAAACCCACCTATCCCAATATCTGCCCCAAACTCCAGACTGACGCGCAATCTACCGTCTGAATATCCAACACTTCCGCCACCTGAGCCACCCAGCGATCCGGGCGATGTCACCGATGCCGTTGACTGCAGACTTCCGGCGTCACCAGAAAGGCCTGCTGTCCCGCTCACCGAGACGCCTACACCTACGGAGCCGCTTGTCGTGCCTGCAACTTTCCCGTCGTTGTAGCCCGCCTTGGCCGTTCCGGAGGCGCCCGCACTCGCCGTTACTGTTGTAGCGAGGGCGACTTTGCCAGCATCGGTCGATGTACCGTAACCAACCCCCGCCTGCGCTGACGCGCCCGCATTGGCCAAAACTGTCAACCCTGTTGGATTCAACTTGGCTGAGACAAGCGCTTGGGTCAATGCTTGAGCACTGGCATAGCCCGGGCCAAAATCCATCTTGACCTCTACGCCAGCGTTAGCCGAGGCAACCAATTTGACGTCCGTTATTCCATACTGGGCCAATGCCAAAGCGCTCGCTGTTGCGTTGGCAGAAAGTTCGGCTTCACCCACACTGGTTTGTGTTCCAGTGGTGGTGGTCGCAGTGGCTTGTTGGCTGCCGCTCAGGGCAGGAACAGTGTTTATCGCGGTGGTGATTGGATTGGGCGCATAAGCTGGCAGTGCAGGTATCAGCCGTTCATTGGCCGTCGCGGCACCTGGGGGTTTATAGGCCCCCGTAGACCGGTTCAGGGTGGTGTCGGCATAGACATCGAGCGTTCCGATGTCGTTTTTTCCATAGCTTGCTTCTGATAAATGGTCATTAGGCAATATTCGGTAATTTCCAGCGTCTTTTCCCGCAAGCCCCACAACGGGAAATGTAAAGCGCGAGGAAGACAGGTTTTGAAACTCGACGGCAGCGTCACTCACAAAACGGCCATTGGCCGCCACCATGGCGACATTGCCCTTCACGTCATCACCATTGATGGGGGTTCCGTTCGGGCCGCGCAAGGTGGCAACACCGGGCGTGCCAACCAAGCCAAAACCAGAGCTACCCACGAACACGGCACTGCTGGTCGCGTAACTGAGCCACATGGGTTTGATGTTCAACACGCCGGGCACGTTGCCCGAAGACGCCACCACGTAGTTGGGTGCAGAGGCCCCTGTCAGGCCCGTCAAGACTTGAAAATAATTGCCTACGGGCGTTTGGTCGTTGAGCGAGACTTCTTCGCCCTTTAAATCCAGCAAACCGATCGTTCCACTGAGTCGGTCGCCCACCAAAGCACCAGGAACAATGATCTGACCAAGGTCAATACCCGGAAGCCATGGGTCGCAGGTGTTGGTGTTGCAGGCCTTGTAGTTGCCATACTGACCCGAAACATCGGTAACGGCGTAGGCGAGTGGTTTAGGGGCGACTGTCAGCTTGCCATCTACGGGTAGAAGGTAGTTGCTTCCAGCCGCTGCAACGCCTGTGTAAGTATAGGTACCAGCATCCGGTATCGTGTCTGTCCCGCGCCTGACACCCGACCCACCAACGGCAACGCTGATCGGTGTCGCGATGGGTTCGCCGATGATGACGTCATCGCCTGGCAATATCCCCGACAACGAGTACTTATTAATTGCAGGTAACTTGTCGCCGTAGGTAATGGACAGGTTACCTGCATCCTGGCTCCATCTCAGTTGCAAGGGCTGGATGGCGAAAGAATAATTTCGATTTCCAGGATCAACAGCATTCGTCCATTGGTAATTGGCTGCACTCTGCCCGACCAAATCTGTAAGAGTTGCATAATAGTAGCCCACGGGTGTGCGGAACGGAAGATAATTTCTGGCATCAGCCGCAGTGCCGCACTTGAATTGGCTGCATATAAAAGAAACTGCCTGCACTGTGTCACCAGGCAGCAGGCCTGAATACACCCAAGGTAAAACGTTCGATCCATAATTAACCAAACCGTTGCCAGCGATGCTGAGACTGATCGGTTTACGAGTAATTTCAAAGCTGCGTTCGTACGCATTTTCGGGTAGAACGTAGTTTGCAACATCCGCTCCAAAGAAACTCGTCACCAATGTGTAATTACCAGCAGCCTGGCGCTCCCAAATAAATGGGGCTCTATTGTTGTTAGCATCTTTTATATACGGTCGAAAAACCGCATCATCCTTCCCAAAGGGCGTTGTCACCACGCCGGCGTCACCAAGGGCCTTCAAACCCATCGGAGTCCCGTAGACAGCAGTAAAAAGTTCATTCACCCCGCTGGTCACTGCGACACCACCAGAAATTTTTTTCGGTGCGATGGTGAACGTATAAGGAACCACGATGTCCGGGGATATCACGTAATTCGATGCATTCACTCCCGTCAGCACGCCGCTACGATTCCATGTATAGGTTCCCGGCAGATAAGCGCCCGATTTTGAAAAGGGCATGTGATAAGGAGCGGCTACGCTTTCTTTAACGTCGTCACCCGCAAGCATTCCTTGCAATTGCATGACGCCGTTTATTCCATACGTAACTGCCTCACTGTCGCTCATTACACCTGTAGGACGGTAATAATCTCCATAGGTGCCACCAGAATAAATACTACGATTATTCCAAGTGAAACTAAAACTTCTCGTTAAAACTCTGGGTTGAATAGTAAGCTGACCTTCACTTCGTATAACCTCATAGTTTCCTGATTGGGCACCCCATATACCCTCTGTGCGCAGGTAATAAATTCCCGCATTGGTCAGGTGCTTCGGCTGGGTGCCTTCAGCCAGTGTTGTCGGACCAGCGTTCACACTGTCCCCGGCCAACACACCATCCAAACGGCCCAAGCCAAGCACAGCAGCGATTCCGTAAACTGAATTCACATTATCAATTCTAGATATAACAGGCTTGGGCAGGATAGTCAGCAAGCCTTTATTAATTTGTCGGTTGAATCCAAGCGGTGGCAGCATGTAGTTTGAAGCAGCGGAACCGATCAGGCCTGTTACCACGGAGGTATAGTCGCCAGCCGGACTTCGATCAGTCATGACGGTATCACCCGGGAAGTAACCGCTCGTGCCAGGGAGATAACCGTACTGGTATCCGATTTTTGCCCTTACCTTGTCCTGCCCCACCAAGTTGCTGAATGAAACCCATTCATACCAATCCTGCATAGGCTCGCCATAAGTCTTGGTTATCGGCGCGATGCTGTAGGCGAGTGGGCGAGGGGTAATGTTGAAATTCGCCCGACTATTGATTACTCGATAGTTCCATGCATTAGGACCATCCAGTGCGGTGGCTATCCTGTTGTAACTTCCGACGTTCAGGTAGGTGTCTGTAGCAGGTGAACCGTCGGTATTTATATTTTTCAGCACCGGGCTTACGATGTCGCCGGCAACCAAACCGTCAATGGTTCCACCAAAGTCCACTGTGTCGCCATAGACGTACGTGCTACTTGGGTTGGTGAACTGCACGGTCACGTTTTTGGGATTGATCGTGAGCGAGGATACGCTTTGACGATTATTTGCCACCATGTAATTGGCTGAATCTACCCCGCTCAATGCGTTCAGTGCCACGTTGTAGGTGCCAACGGGGGTTTTCGCATCAACGTTACCGCCTCTCAATTGGTCGTAGGCATACGTTTGTCCAGCGACGATGTCTCCAGGCTGAATGCCGCTGAGCGAGGGATTGGCTAAAGACATGTCTGCCTGGGTGCCATACGTGCTGAAAAGCGAGTTCATGTAAGCCACGCCAACGGGTTTGGGCGTGACCGTGACACGCTGCGGAGTGCTCGCAGAGCGATCTAGACTGTAGTTGCCCGCGCTGGTGCCTGTGATGGCGCCGAGATCGACCTGGTAGCTGCCAACCGGCAGATTGCCGCTGCCGCTTGGCGCATAGGATGACGGGTAGGAAATGACCTGGGACGCGGTGACACCGAGGAGGTCCGCACTGAGTACCCCGAGGAACCATGGTGATGGCAATGTGGCCTGCCCATAAACCTGGCTGATATCTCCTCCAAAGTAGGAAATCAGCTTTTTGTTGATGGTCAGCATGCCACTGCCGTCGTTGTTAGTTAAGGCGTAATTGCTGCCGCTGGCTCCACCCAAACCTGTGACGACCGTTGCGTAATTTCCAACGGGTGATCGGTAGTTCAGACTGTTACTCACAACACCGTCAACATTAGGCGTGACGGTATCCCCCGCAAGCACCCCGGTCAAGGTGACGCCTTGGGACAGGATGGTCTGGTCCAGCGTTCCATACGTGCTGCTGATGCCGGCTGGGTCAAAACTAACCGTGACCCACTTTGGGTTAACAACATAGCGGCCCGAAGTGTTGCCCGTTGTCGCAATGGTGTAGTTGCCTGCTGCTGCGCCTGTAAAGTTGAGCACGTCCGCGGCGTAGGTCGATGCTGGCATTCTGGTCGTCAAGCTGACCGCCTGGCCTGCGGCGATGAGCGACACCACGGGTGCAACATCATCGCCAGCAATGATGCCGCTAAGAGTAGCTGTAGGCATCGTGCCAGCCGAGCCGTAGACGTGCCAGCCGTCAGTTGCAACGTAGTTGAGCGCCTTAGGCGCGATGTTCAACGTACCACTAACAGTGCTTCCGCTTAAATCCCAAAGGTAATTGCTGGCCTTGACACCGGACAGGCCGGTCAAGCTGAAGCTTGATGCGCCCGCATGAACCTTTGGATCGAACCCAAAGCCCAGGCCGTTGTTGTCCATGGTGACGTTAGCTGCTCCATTGAGCGTGGCTAGCGGAGTCAGCATATCGCCATTGACCAGGCCGTTCAGGCTGGCCACAGCATCAGGCGATCCGTAGGTGTAAGCACCGTTCGATATGGTAGACGTCAGCCTGCGTTGGGTAATCGTGAGCGGAATAGATGTTGCGCTAAGGTCAACAAAATAGCTGCCATTTAGCCCGCTGGCCAAGGCCGCGCTACTGGTGGCTGACAGTGACAAGTTGTTATTGCCTGCCGATGCCAACACACCAGGCCCGCTGAGTGCCAACGAACCGGCACCTAAAATGTCGCCCAAGGGATCGGCCGCCGAGGTGCTGCTGGAATGCGCGGCGACACGCAACAAGGGCACAGTCAAGTCGGTCATGCCGGGGTCGCTGTCGCCATACACCCGCGTCAGGCCCGGCTGGCTATCGAGTTCAAGCCGCACAGCATCCATGTCGGACAGCTTCCCCAGGTGCGTAGTCAGACCGTTTTCAATGAACTTGATCGCACCTTCGCCACGGATGGTGCCACCGGCTTTTTCATCGGTCCAGGTCACGCTTTGCCCACTCAACGACAGCATGGAACTCATCGACGAGACCTGCAGATTGCCAGTCAGGCTGATGGTGCCGCTGACATTGATGTCGTCAGTCAGCAGTATCTGCGTAGTGCCATAGGCTGGCATGGCTGTTGATGAGATTGCCGCCGTCAGGCCGTTGCCATTGAACTTGCCGAGGGTGATGCGATCAACTTCGCGGTTCGTATTACCCGCGCCGTCGGCTAAGGTTAGCGACAGGTTGCCGTTGCTATTGATGAAATTGGCGTTGCGTACGTCAATGAGAGCGGCGCCAGCACCGCGTTCGGCATCCACCACGCCATGCGCAGCCGTGTCGTTGGCGACGATATTCCAGTTGCCATCAGCTGTGTTGAATATGCCGCTGAGCGTCACCGAGCGCCCGGCAGACAGATTCAGATTCCCGCCTGGTGTTGTGGATGTTCGTGTCACATAGGCGTTACCCAGCCAGCTGATGTCCTGGCTGGCCTGCAGGTTGACCGTGGTACCGGCACTGAGCAAGGCAGTGACATCGGTATCCAACAGATGGGTGATGGTGCCCGGCGTCGCGTAGTTGTAGTCCGCGGCAGTATCCGTCCCGGATGAGTCGATCACGATGTCTTGCGGGTCTATCAAGAGGTTGCCGCCCTTGCCCAGGTCAATGCGCTTGAGCGCAACCGATTGCACGGTTGACTTGGCGGATACCTCTACTGCGCCGCCTGCTAACGCGCCACGCGCCGAGATGGCGCCTTGCATCACCGTGGTGCTGTCGCTCCAGACAATGGCGGTGCCGCCGGTTCCAGCCACACCGGTGGCAGAAACATTGATGTTGCTGGCGGCATCAATACGGGTCGTTGTGGCGTTGGCGAGGGCGGGTGTACCTCCAAAGCGGCCGGCAAAAAGCGCGGCATTCGCGGAGTCGGCTGGCTGCTCTCGCCCACCTTGAAAGGCGCCCCCTACGCGTACCAGGCCACCGCGCTCGGTGCCGGTGGCGCTGAGTGATGCGCCTTCAAGAAGCACGTTGGCGCCCGTCACATCGATGCGTCCACCCACGGTGTCGCCATCAGCGATCAACGAGCCCGCGACGCGTACCGTGCCACCCAGGCCCGCTTCGAGCACAATGGCACCATTCTTGCCAGACACACTGCGGGCACTGATTTCACCGGGCATATTGACTGCCTCGCGCAAGGCCTGCCGTACGGTGGCGGCTTTCAACATGACCATGCCACCATCGGCCTGAATCACACCGCTGTTCGACACCAGAGCTTGTCCATCGGCCGCAAGCGCGCTGGTCGGCAACATCACCTGCAAAAATCCATCACCGCTGAGATCCAGCGTAGCCGCCTCGCCCGCGCCAAGCGCCACTTTACCCAGCGGGGCACTGATCAGTCCTTCGTTAGCAACCGTGCTACCCAGCAGTCCCACCGTGCCGCCGGGGCCCGTCATGATCTGGCCACGATTAAGGACGGAACCACCTTTGCCACTGAAAAGATACTTGCCACCCATGAATGCGTTCTCATCCATGCGTAATGTCGAGGCAATGAAGCCAGTGCGCGTGTCCACCAGACCTGTCGGTGTAATGGCAATGCCATTCTGATTGATCAGATAGACCGTACCATTGCCTGTGAGCGTGCCGGCGATCGTGGAGGCGCTATTGCCGGTCACGATATTCAGGGTTGCGGCGCTTGCATTGGGCTGGGCAAAGGTCACCCGGTTGCCTTGGGCGATGCTGAAGTTGCTCCAATTGATCACGGCCCGCTGCGTGCTCTGATTCACTAGCAAAGCACCTTTCGCGGGTGTTTGTATCTTGGCCGAACCTGCAGTCACTTGCGCGCCAGCCGGCAAGTCGAGGGCAGACGATGCCATTGACAACGCCGAAAGTCCCAATAATGCGAGTGCACTGACAACGTGTTTACGCGCTGAGGAAGATTTGCAGTGACCCTTGGAAAGCTCGGAAACGGCAACCCAGGTATTGGATACCTGGCTCCAGATAATGCGGTAATGATGGTTCAAAATTGCACCTGGCCTTTTACGAAGAACTGGTTGTCGTTGAAAACGGACGGATCGGACTCGTGGCGTCCGTACTCCATCGACAAGTTGACGTTTTTCCACTGCATGCGCAGGCCAAAGCCGAACGCCTTGTTCAGTCCGCGGCCTGTTCCGGTGGCGAGCTGGCTTGTGGTCTCGCCTGCCGCGCCGAAGACATAGGGCACAAGATTCACATTCCCTGAACCGGTCTGCCAAGTCACGGGCCGCGTGAACTCTTGGCGCAGCATCCAGCCGCCATCATCAGAAATCGAGCCGGAGCTAAACGTTGACAGTGCGTCTTCGCCGTCAAGGCTGAATAGCTCGCTACCCGGCAGCACGCCCTTGAGCGCCTTTTGCACACGCAGTGATGATTTGGACTGCACGCCTATGGGGAGTTGCTGCTCGTAGGCCACATTGCCTTCAATCTTGAGAAAGGCCGGATCTGCATCTGTGCGCGACATCGCGATACCACTGGTCGCTACATCTGCCTTGGTGCGGCCGCCAATACCAGATATTCCGCTGGAAAGAGTGGCGCTGACGTTGACGCGTCTTGATTGATCGAATGACTTACTCCAAGCAGCCCCCACACGCGCTACGCGCAGTCTGTCCTCGTCGAGGACCAACGCACCCAAGCTCGAACCATCGGCTGCCGTCAGCTCAAACTCGGGCAAGGTATCGATTTGATTGGTGGCCTCCAGCGTTCCGGTGAACGTCAGTTCTTCCTGGCGATTGAGGATCAGCGGGTAAACAAGGCGCAGGGTGTAGCGTTCGAAGTTGCTCCGCGATCGGGGTACGCCTGGCTGTGGCATCGGCTGGCTGACCGAGGTGGTAAATTCCGGGTTGATTGATAAGCCATTGCTCCCGATCGGGATGAGGGCGCCACCACCACTGACACGTCTGCGGGCATCACTCTGAAACGCGCTGACCCAGTCCTGCCCGCCTGATACATTGGCATAGAGTTGCACGCCAACGCCAATGGGCTCGTTCAGGGTAACTTGCAATGTGGTCTGCCAGGGTCCCAATGCGCTCGAGAGTCGGTCGTCTGCGGAAAATGATCCGCTGATGCGTGTGAATGTGCCGTCCAGCATCAACACGACGCCGCCGGGCTCGGCGCCTGGCCCCAGGGTGCTGCGCAATTCCAAACCAGGTGCTCGCCCCGCAATTGTCAGGGCGCGCTCCAGCGCATCGCCGCTCAGACGGTGCTGACCGACCAAGCGTTGCATAACTGTCAATACACGGCTGCGGGAGCGCTCATCTACAGCGCTGACATCGATACGTTCAATGAACCCATCGAGCACGACAAGCTGCAGGGTGTCACCGTCATTGAGAGACTGCGGCGGCAAAAGAACACGCACCAAAGCAAAGCCCGCTTCGCGATAAAGCATTTCGATGGATTCAGCCAGCTTGTAGAGATTAGCGACGGAGACCCGTTGGGCTCGAACCGGTGACAACAGCGCCTCAGTGCCGGTGGTGAACTCAGGAAAACCGTCTTTAACTGAGATTTCTCCGATACGCACAAAAAGTTCCTCCGCATTGGGGGGGACTTCCGCAGGGGCGGGTTGCGGCAATATCGCAGGAGGTTTAGCGGGTGTTTCCGGCCGAAGGTCACGCGGAGTGACTAGCGGCGCTGGCTGGGCTGATGCCAGGAGTGGTGCCAAACAAAATGGCAAGACCCATGCGAGGCGCAAAGCAGCACGGGCCGAAGCAGGCCGTACAGCACTCAAATGAGGGGGGTTAACCGACTC
>NZ_DHXT01000221.1:2326-11276 GCF_002413825.1 Rhodoferax sp. UBA5149 | reverse complement strand
ATTTCAGAAAAACCGATGCTGATGGTGATCGTGCCGACCTGGGGAAACGGGTGTTTTTCGGTGGTGGTGCGCAGCCGCTCCAGCACGCCACCGGCTTCGGCTTCGCCGTCACAACGCATGAGCACGACAAACTCTTCGCCGCCGAAGCGATAGAGCTGGTCGTGAAAGCGAAAGTGGGCGCGCATCAGGCGCGCCAGCAGCAGCAGGACTTCGTCGCCGATGAGGTGGCCGTAGTTGTCATTGACACGTTTGAAGTGGTCTATGTCGATCATGGCCAGCCAGTAGCTGCCGGTCGAGGTCATATCGCGACGCTCTTCCTGACCGGTGTGGGTCGCTAGTTGTTGCTCAATGGTGGCCTTCAGGAAAGCGCCGTCAAAAGTCTTGCGATTGAGCAGTTCGGTGAGCGCATCGCGCTCGCCATAGTCCAGCAGGTTGGCAAAGTTGAGGTAGAGACGAAGGACGCCACTCACCAGACGCCGGTTATCGGGAGAAAGAGGCGCATCCGTACCGATCTCCAGGACCCCGATGGCACCCGGATTGCTGCCCAGAGGAAATGTCGTGATGCTGGGGCCGCTGGTCGACTCCTGTACCTGGCGTGACGAGATCGCCTGCTGGCGCAGGGGATACGCGGACAACAGGGGCAGTGAGTCCAGTTTGGACCACGCCGAGTCGCTGGTGGGCGCCGTCGCGCCGGCATTCAACTGCGCACAGATCCGCCAACGTTCATTGCCCGCCTCCCCGACGACGCGGCAGATGGCGGCCGTTCGAGGTTGCAGCACGTCATTGATGGCGGTGACCAGGGCGACATCGAGCGCATCTCGGTCCCGCAGGGCGGTCAGATCGGCAAGGTTGTCAACGAGTTCCGGCATGCGCGCAGTGTACCTTGTGGCTCCCCATTCGCCGGTAGTATCTACCCCTAGAGAGGGCAGTTTGTCCATGGCCAGCACGCGGGGGTCGCGCCACTGGGCAATGTCCGCCGTGCGCGCCTGGGCCTCGGGACCGCCGGGGACTTAAGACAGCAGCGCCTGCGCAAACTCGCGGGCGTTGAAGGTTTCAATGTCTTCCAGTTTTTCGCCGACACCGATGAAGTACACCGGCACCGGCCGCTCCCGCGCAATAGCGGCCAATACGCCGCCCTTGGCCGTGCCGTCCAGCTTGGTGATGATCAGGCCGGTGAGTTGCAAGGCGTCGTCAAACGCTTTCACCTGGGTGACGGCGTTTTGCCCGGTGTTGCCGTCAATCACCAGCAGGATCTCGTGCGGCGCCGTGGCATCGGCCTTTTGCACCACGCGTTTGATCTTTTTCAGCTCTTCCATCAGATGCAGCTGCGTCGGCAGGCGGCCCGCCGTGTCGACCAGCACCACGTCCTTGCCGCGCGCCTTGCCAGCGCTGACGGCATCAAAACTGACCGCCGCCGGGTCGCCGCCCTCCTGGCTGATGATCTCCACCGTGGTGCGCTCGGCCCAGACACTGAGCTGTTCACGCGCCGCCGCACGAAAAGTGTCGGCGGCCGCCAGCAAGACCGAGGCGCCTCGGTCTGACAGATGGCGCGTGAGCTTGCCGATGGTGGTGGTCTTGCCGGCGCCATTAACGCCGGCCACCATGATGACGGTGGGGTGGTGTTGGCCGATGACCAGGGATTTTTCCAGCGGCTGGAGCAAGTCGGTGAGGGTGGCCACCAGGATGTTTTTCAGCGCCACCGGGTGGGTCACGCCGCTGTCGCGCACCTTGCGACGCAACTCCTGCAGCAGGTACTCGGTGGCGGCCACGCCGGCGTCGGCCATCAGCAAGGCGCTTTCCAGCTCTTCGTACAGGGCGTCGTCAATTTGTGCGCCGCCAAACACCGCCGAAATGCTGGAGGCGGTTTTGCCCAGGCCGGCTTTGAGTTTGTCCAGCCATTTCTGTCGCTCAGGCGGCACGGCGCTGGGCAGCGGGATGTCAATCGGCGTGACCAGCGCACGGCCAATCAGCGAGCCGCCGCTGCCCGCCAGGGCAGGGGCGGGCGGCGCCGCTGGCGTAACGGCTGCGGCAGGCGTCGCGGCACTGGCAGGGGGGGCGGGCGGAGGTTTCTTTTTGAAAAAACTGAACATTTAACGGCTTCTTAGAATCACATCATTCTATGAAACGACCCATGCCCCTCTTTTTATCCCGCCCGTCATCGCTTTTTTTCTTCCTTGCGTGCCTGCTGTCAGGTGTTACAGGCCACACGCAAACCCCACCCCAGGTAGAACAATTCACCTTGACCAACGGTTTGACGGTCATCGTCAAGCCCGATCGGCGCGCGCCCACGGCGGTGCACATGCTGTGGGTCCGGGTCGGCTCGCTGGACGAAGTGGATGGCACCACAGGCGTGGCGCATGTGCTCGAGCACATGATGTTCAAAGGCACGCCGACGGTGAAGCCGGGCGAGTTTTCGCGTCGGGTGGCCGCTCTGGGTGGGCGTGAGAACGCCTTCACCACCAAGGACTACACCGGCTTCTACCAGCAGATTCCCGCCAGTCGGCTGGAGGATGTGATGAAGCTGGAGGCCGACCGCTTCGCCCACAACCAATGGGCCGATGAAGAGTTCGCCAAAGAGCTGGAAGTGGTCAAGGAGGAGCGCCGCCTGCGCACCGAAGACAACCCGCACGCCCTGATGCATGAGGCGATCAACGCGACTGTTTTTGTGGCGTCGCCGTATCGGCGTCCGGTGGTCGGCTGGATGAGTGACCTGCAAGCCATGACGCCGGGTGACGTGCGCGATTTTTACCGGCGCTGGTACGTGCCGGCCAATGCCGCGGTGGTGGTGGCCGGTGATGTGGACGTGGCGCAGGTGCGCCGCCTGGCTGAAAAGTACTACGGCGTGCTGCCGGCGCGGGCCGTGCCGGTGCGCAAGCCGCGCGAGGAACCGGTGCAGGTCGGCATCCGGCGCATGGACTTCAAGGCCGCCGCCGAGCAGGCCTATGTGTCGCTGGCGTTCAAGGTGCCGGGCTTGCGGTCGCTGAGCGGTCCGTCTGCGGGCCTACAAGAGAGCACGCGGGAAGGCGACTCGGACGCCCTGGCGCTGACCGTGCTGGCGGCCGTGCTGGATGGCTACAGCGGTGCGCGGCTGGACCGCGCGCTGACGCAGGGCGAGCATCGGGTGGCGGACAGCGCCGGGGCGTCCAACGGTTTGTGGGGTCGCGGACCTCAGCTGTTCACGCTGGACGGTGTGCCCGCCCAAGGCAAGACCGCCGCGCAGGTGGAGCTGGCCCTGCGTGAGCAGGTCGCCCGCATCGCCCGTGAGGGGGTGACCGAGGCCGAACTCACCCGCGTCAAGACCCAATGGGTGGCCAGCGAGGTCTACAAGCTCGATTCGGTGTTCAACCAGGCGCGCGAGCTGGGCAGCAACTGGGTGCAGGGTTTGCCGCTGGATGCGGACGAACAACTGATTGCGCGTCTGCGCGCCGTCACGGCCGACCAGGTCAAGGCCGTGGCGGCCAAGTACTTTGGTGACGATCAGCTCACCGTGGCCGTGCTGCTGCCGCAACCACTGGACAAGACCCGCAAGCCGCGCACGCCCCCGGTGGGCGCCCGGCACTGAGCAGGATCAAATCATGAATACTATTAAAAAGATAGCTATCTACGTACTGTTGACGGGGGCTGCAGGCCTATTTTATTCAAACGGTGCATGGGCGGGCATTCCCATCGAGCAGTGGACGCAAGCCTCTGGGGTTCAGGTCTATCTGGTGCAAAGCCAGGCCATCCCGATGCTGGACGTGGAGATTGACTTTGACGCCGGCAGCCGTCGCGACGCGGCCGACCAGGCCGGGCTGGCCAGCGTCACCGCCGGCATGACATCCAAAGGCGTGCTGGCAAGTGACGCCGAGCCCGCGCTGGATGAGAACGCCTTGAGTGAAGCCTGGGCCGATCTGGGCGCCTCGTTTGGCGCCGACGCCAGCGGCGACCGCATGAGTTTTTCGCTGCGTTCGCTCACCTACCCGGATCTCTTGAGCAAAGCCACGCAACTGGCGGCGCGCCAACTGGGCGAGCCCGCGTTCCCGCCCGCCATCTGGCAGCGCGAGCGGGAAACCCTGAACGCCGCCATCAGGGAAGCCAACACACGCCCGGCCACCTTGGCGGCGCGTGCCTTCAGCGCAGCGGTTTACGGTCAACACCCCTACGGTTTCGAGATGACCGAAGCCACCTTGGCGCGCATCAGCGTGGCCGACATGAAGGCGATGTACCGCGCGCTGATTTTGCCGTGCCGGGCCAAGGTGACGATCGTCGGCGCCGTCAACCGGGCGCAGGCCGATAGCTTGGTGACCCAGTTGTTTTCGCGCCTGTCCCCTGCCGCCTCGGTCGCCGGCAATGCCACGGCGCCAAGTGCTTGTCCGGCACTGCCCGCCGTGGCGGAGGTGGCGCCGCTGGGCCAGGCGCTGGAAAAACGCATCGCGTTCGATTCGGCGCAGACCCATGTGCTGATCGGCCAGCCCGGCTTCAAGCGCGATGACCCGGACTACTTTGCCCTCACGGTCGGCAACTACATTTTGGGCGGCGGCGGTTTTGTGTCGCGTCTGACGACTGAAGTGCGCGAAAAGCGCGGTTTGAGTTACAGCGTGTACAGCTACTTCGCGCCCGGTCTGCACGCCGGGGCGTTCACCCTGGGCCTGCAAACCCGACCCGACCAGACCAGCCAGGCGGTCCAGGTGTCGCGCGACGTGCTGGCCAAGTTTGTCGCCAACGGCCCGACCGAGACCGAGCTGCAGGCTGCCAAGGACCATCTGATAGGCGGCTTTGCCCTGCGCATTGACAGCAATCGCAAGCTGCTCGACAACGTCGCCAGCATGGCCTGGAACAAGCTGCCGCTGGACTACCTGGCGACTTGGACGCAGCAGGTGAAAAAGGTGAGTGCGGCGGACATCAGGGCCGCGTTTGCGCGCAAGCTGCAGCCCGACAAAATGGTGACGGTGGTGCTGGGCAACCCGTCCTGACGACTCGCCACCTCGCCCATCGGCCCGCGCAGGGCAGGTGCCTGTTAGCGCGTGATGGTCACCAGCACGCTGCAGGGGGAATGCTCGATCAGGGTCTTGGAAATCGAGCCGCGCCACCAGCGGGCGGCCCAGCTATCGAGGTGCCGATGGCCGACCACGATCAGGTCGGCCGAGATCTTGCGCGCATATTTGGTGATTTCGTCCACGGTCTCGCCGACCAGTACCTCGCCCGTGGCGGCGTGGCCTGCGGCCGCGAGGCGGTGCATACCGTCGTCGAGCACGCCTTGCAGCGCCTGCTTTTCCCGCTCCGCCACCTGAGGATCGTAGACACCGACCCCCATGCCCATCACGTCCATGTGCAGCGGCATCACCGCCACCAGGGTCAGCTCCGATTGAGACCACTGCGCCAGATCCTGGCAGTCGAGCAAAGCCTTTTGCCCGGTCTCCGAACCGTCGTAGGCCAGCAAGATTCGTTTGTACATGGTGCACTCCTGTTTGTGGACGGGTTCCAATGGAACGTGACGCGAGCATAGACCTTGCGCGAGGGACACGCAAATGAAACGCGAGCTTGGCCGCCAACAGGTGGCGTTCACGGTGCGCGGTCATGATCACGGTTACGATGCGAGGGTTGGAAACCAGGAAGAGGTGCAGCGCAGATGGTTGATGAAACGAAAGCCTGTCCGGTATGTGGCGAAATCATCAAGGCGGCGGCCATCAAGTGCCGGTTCTGCAACACCGATCTGGCCGCTTTCTCGGCCGCGAAAGAGGCGCAGACCGAGAAGACCTTGTTCACGGGCCATCCAGCGATCGTCTACACCGTCAGGCAATGGGTGGTCGTGATCTTCACGCTCGGCGTCGCCTATCTCTTCTACTGGATTCGAAGCATTGCAACCCGCTACGAGATCACAACGCAGCGCGTCCGAGTGGAACGGGGCATCTTCTCCAAAGCGAAGGAAAGTGTCGAGTTGTTTCGGATTGATCACTTCGACCTGCACAAGCCGCTGGGCATGCGGCTTGTCGGCCAATGCGCGCTCCACCTTCGCTCGTCGGACACCAGTTTTCCGACCGTGATGATTCTGGGCATCCCGAATCTGGAGGCGCTGGCCGACACCTTGCGCGAATGCTCGCTGCGCGAGCGCACGAGAAGGCGGGTGACGACGTTCGTCCAGGCCTGATGCCACCCCGCGACCTGCATCGCTTGCGTTAAGCTTCCTTGATGAAACAAAAAAAACCCAAAGCCATCGACCCTTCCGAGCGGCCACCGCGTCCCGTGCGCCTCACCACCCCGCTGACCCATGAAGTGCGCATCATTGGCGGCCAGTGGAAACGCAGCAAGCTGGCAGTGGCCGACAAACCCGGCCTGCGCCCCACCCCCGACCGCGTGCGCGAAACCCTGTTCAACTGGCTGGGCCAGGACCTGACCGGCTGGCGTTGCATCGACGCTTTTGCCGGTACCGGTGCACTGGGCTTTGAAGCCGCTTCGCGCGGCGCCAAAGAGGTGACGCTGGTCGAGCAGGATAGCGCCCTGGTGGTGCAGCTCAAGCGCATCCAGACCCAGCTGCAGGCCAGCGCGACGCAAATCGTGCGCGGCGACGGTGTCGCTGCGCTCAAGCACCTTGACCCGGCCAGCATGGATGCCATTTTTCTGGATCCACCCTTTGATTCCGTGCTGTTTGAGGCGGCGCTGCAGGCCGCGGGCCGCGCCGTGGCGCCGGAGGGCTTTGTCTACCTGGAGGCGCCGATCCTGTGGACCGATGCGCAGCTGGAGAATGCCGGACTGAAAGTGCACCGGTATCTGAAGGCTGGTGCCGTTCACGCCCATTTGCTCAAGCGGCTCGGCTAGACGGCCCCGGTGCACTGCATAATGCGGCGCAGGCGAGCCCCGAAAGAAGAAAAGCACCCCAGCTTCCCCCTCAACCGAACCACAGATGCAATATGGCCCACAAAGTGATTGCCGTTTACCCCGGTACTTTTGACCCGATGACGCTTGGCCACGAAGATGTGGTGCGAAGAGCGACGCAGTTGTTTGACCGCGTCATCGTGGCCGTCGCTGCCGGGCATCATAAAAAGGCCCTATTTTCACTGGAAGATCGCATTGAGATGGCGCGTGAGGCGGTCAAGGCTTACCCGCAGGTGGAGGTGGAAAGCTTTGCCGGCCTGTTGCGTGATTTTGTGGTGGCGCGCGGCGCCAAGGCGATGGTGCGTGGCTTACGCGCCGTGACGGACTTTGACTACGAGTTTCAACTCGCGGGCATGAACCGCAGCCTGATGCCCAACGTTGAAACGGTTTTTCTCACGCCCAGTGACAAGTACCAGTTCATCTCCAGCACCTTTGTGCGCGAAATTGCCTTGCTCGGAGGGGAGGTGGACAAATTTGTCTCTCCCCTGGTGAACGAGCGCTTGATGGAAAAAGTGAAGAGTCTGGCACTGCCGTAGTGTGGCCAGCACGATGCGTCAATGCCGCACCGTCCAGGACGGATGTATATTGACCCATCTCAAGCGCCTGCCCCCGGGGATGCCCTAGGCTCGAAACGTTCAACCCCACATTCAAGCCGGAGGAAAAAATGAAAATACTATTGCCCGTGGACGGTTCTGCTGTCTCGTTGGAGGCGGTTCGCTTTGCCATACGCATGGCGCAGGCGGGTCTTGAGACCAGCGTTGTTCTGGCGAATGTCCAAGAGGCCGCCACTTTGTACGAGTTGGTGGTGGCGCACGATCCGCAAGTGATTGAGCAGGTCAGTGCCGCCGCCGGTGCCCACACGCTGGAAGCGGCGGAGACCCTGCTGAAAGAAGCCAATATTGCCTATGAGTGCGAAGTGGCCTCGGGGGACCCGGCGCACACCATCATCGACATTCTGGAACGCTTCGACTGCGATGTGGTGGTCATGGGGGCCAGCGGCATGAGCACCCTGCGCAGTGCTTTGCTGGGCTCGGTGTCCAACGAAGTTCTGCATGCGGCGGGTGTGCCGGTGATGATTGTCAAGGCGGCTGCCGAAACGGACGCCGAAGTCGAAGTCGAAGTCGAAGCTGAGGACTGAGAATAGCGGCAGGACCGACGCACTCACATCGTCGGTTGGTCCTGGTGTGAACACCCTTCAGGCGGCGGGGGGCGTCGGCCAGGCTCGTTGCGGGTCACGCAGCAACTCAAAGGCACGCGACACCTGCAACACCCCCAGATCATCGAAGCGACGGCCGGCAATCTGCAGGCCAATCGGCAAGCCGCTACGGGTGTAGCCGCAGTTGATGGAGGCAGCCGGTTGCTCCGACATGTTGTAGGGCACGGTGAAGCCGATGTGCTCCAGCGGGTGCAGCGGGTCGTTGGTGGGCGAAGGCAGCTCGGCCGCAAAGGCCGGCATGGGTGACGTGGGCGAGATCACAAAGTCAAAAGGCTGGCAGGCCCGCACCGTGGCTACGCGCGTGGCGTGAAACTGGCTGAAGGCCGTGAACACCTGCGGCCCGCTCATGCCCGCCGCACTGTCAGCCCATTGCTGGATGTAAGGCAGCACGCTGGCTTTTTTGTCGGCCGGCAGAGCAGACAAGTCAATGTGCGAGCGCATGCGCCAGGCATGGTCCATGCCGTCGAGCATGGCTTGCGTCATGAAGGGCGCCATGGGCTCGACGATGGCGCCGGCGCGCTCGAAAATATGGGCGGCGCGCTCGAGGGCGGCGCGTACCTCGGGCTCGACCGGCAGTCCGCAGCCGGCATCCATCAGCAGCCCGACCTTAAGCCCGCGCAGCATGCCCACGCCTCGGTCAAACTGATCCCAGGCGATCGCTTGGTAGGGCAGGCTCATGCTGTCGCGCGCATCGGGCAGTGTCAGCACCTGCATCATCAGTGCCGAGTCGGCAACAGTTCGCGTCATGGGACCGGCCGCACGACCGGTGTACGGCGGATCAATCGGGATGCGGCCCAGGCTGGGTTTCAGGCTGAAAATGCCGCACCAGCCTGCTGGCAATCGCAGCGAACCCCCAATGTCGGTGCCCATGTGCAGCGGGCC
>NZ_DHXT01000221.1:0-2104 GCF_002413825.1 Rhodoferax sp. UBA5149 | reverse complement strand
AAACCGCTGGAGAGCATGCCGTAGTCAGGCATGGTGGTCTTGCACACCAGCACCGCGCCGGCCTCGAACAGGCGGGCGGCGGGCGGCGCATCGGCGCTGGCGGGTGCCAGCTCGGTCGCCAGCGTGCCCAATGGCATGGGGTCGCCGCGGGTGGCGATGTTGTCCTTGAGGGTGACGGGCACGCCGTCCAGCACGCCACACGGGGCGCCGCGCTGCCAGCGCGCCTCGGAGGCTCGTGCCTGTTCCAACGCCAGTTCCGGGCGCAGCAGGTAGCTGGCATGGATATGGGGCTCCCATCGCTCCATGTAGGTCAGCACCGATTGCGTCACCTCCACCGGTGAAAGGTCGCGCCGGCGGTAGGCCGCTGTCAGCTCTTGCGCGCCGAGTTCATGCAGGGGGATGTTGGGTGTAGTCATGTTGTGTCATCAGGCTCGCAGAATCAGGGCCATTATTTTGGGCACGGTGGCAGTAGGGAATTGGGCTTGCCCTGTGCCGAAACGCCGATAATTCGCCCCATGTTGTTTATGTTTAGTTCGAATAATTTTGACCATCTGGCGGATGGTAAGCCATGGCTTTGATCATCACCGACGAGTGCATCAACTGCGACGTGTGCGAGCCCGAGTGCCCGAATGAGGCCATTTTTCTGGGCCTGGAAATCTATGAGATCGACCCCCACAAATGCACTGAGTGCGTGGGCCATTTTGACGAGCCCCAGTGTGTCCAGGTGTGCCCGGTGGCCTGCATACCGGTCAACCCGCAGTTCGTGGAAGATCAGGAGACACTGTGGCAAAAGTACCGCCGTCTGCAACTGGAGACGAAGAATACTGCAGGCAAGTGAGCAAGCCTGGGATGCAAATTTTGATCAGGACGTGCTCTCGTCCTTCTTCCTCGCGCTTTTTTTGGGGATTTTCTTTTTCTTTTTCTGGCCCGGAACCTGAGCGGTAAAGTAGTCTGGCGTTTTCTTCTTTTTCTTCTTCGCCTGGGTTGTAGGCATGCTGGCTGCTGTACCAGTGGTTTCTTGTTTCACCGGCGGCGTGTTGGCCGTTAAATCTATTTTTTCCTGTTGTAGCCGTGCCTTCTCCATGGTGGAGGCGATACGGGTGTCGCGACCCGTCGCCAAATCGGATTGCATTTTTTGTGCGCTGGTTCGCTGGTCGGCGGCATCAAGGATGACGCCACCGGGACAGGGCAGCTGGCTGTAGGCGTCGCCACACTTATAGGTTTTTTGAGCTGTAGCCCCCGTCGATAAAGCGCAGGCAGCTATTAAAACAATAGCGTTTAGAGTGAGACTTTGCATGATGTGCTTCCTGTTGGATGGGCTTGGGCGAGTCGGAATTTACGGCGCTGGATTTTCAGGTCGGGGCGGTTTGGGCCTGGGCGGCTTGCTGGTGTGCACCAGCATGGTGGCTTTATCCATGTCGCCCGCCAGCAAATGCGGCAGCGCCTTGAGCGCACGGTCAATGCTCTGGTCAATGGCAATGCGGTGATCCAGAGACGGCTTTTTCAGCACCCAGTTGATGACCTCGGATTTGACGCCCGGATGTCCGACACCCAAGCGCAGGCGCCAGTAGTCGTCCGTTCCGAGCTGGGCGTGAATATCGCGCAAACCATTGTGTCCGGCGTGGCTGCCGCCGAGCTTGAGTTTTGCTTCGCCGGGAACAATATCCAGCTCGTCGTGTGCCACCAGTATTTCCTGCGGCTGAATTTTGAAAAACCGCGTCAGCGCTGCGACCGACTTGCCGCACAGGTTCATGAAGGTTTGCGGTTTCAGCAACCATACCGTTTGCCCGTTGACGGATGTTCGACCAACCATGCCGTGGTAGGTTTTGTCCATCACGAGTGGCGTTTTGAGTTCGCGTGCGACCTCGTCCAACCACCAGAAACCGGCGTTGTGACGGGTGGATTCGTATTCTGGGCCGGGATTACCAAGACCCACAAAAAGCTTGATCATGAATGTTTAATTGGGGTCGGATTCCAATTTCGTTGCGACGCGTAGCGCCGCAGTGTAACCGTCCAGCTCGGACGGTGAATTTGGAATCTGACCCCAATTAGACAATAAAAATGGCCCACCGAAGTGGGCCATTTGTGTGCAGTTAGCGGGTAG
>NZ_DHXT01000041.1 GCF_002413825.1 Rhodoferax sp. UBA5149 | reverse complement strand
CTGCAGGCACGCGGCCTCAAAAAAGGCGTTGCCACGCTGTGCATCGGTGGCGGCGAAGGCACTGCGGTGGCGCTTGAAATGCTATAAGCATGCAGTTGGCTGTGCCCGTTGGATAAGCCATCTATTCGTTGCCAGATTTAAGTGAAGGAGATATCCATGCAAGCAATAGCAATACCTGCCAAAGACGCAGTGCGACGTGCCAAAGAGTCGTTAATCGAGCTCTATCAAGACGACAAGCCCAAGGCGCTGGCGCTGGAGGAAATTGAGTTGGTTAAGGATGGTGAGCGCAGTTTGTGGTCCGTCACTTTGGGTTTTCATCGTCCCAAGTCAGTGTCGGCGGTAAGTGGTGGCATGCTTAGTCTTGCTGGCTATGGAGCGCCAACTGCCCAAGTTGAACATCGCGTTTATAAGACTGTTTTTATTGACGCCAGCACGGGAGAGTTCGTGAAAATGGACATTCGGCAAGTGCAATGAGCTCTGGGCTAGAGTCGGACCTGAAAGCGCACCTGAGACGACATCGCGACGACGGCGTGCTGCTGGATACCAATGTGCTGCTGCTTTGGCTCATGGCGCAGTTTCAATCGAACTTGATTGGAGGCAAGCGTCTGGAAAAATATACATTGGCTGACGGGTTGCTGTTGGCGAATTACGTGAGGCAATTCAAACGAATCTTGACTACCCCCCAAATCCTGACGGAAACAAGCAATCTTGCGGCGCAAGTCTTGACTGGACGCTTGAAGGCTGAATTTTTTGAGCGTGTATTCCCATTGTTTTGTTTGCAGTCCGACCCAGCATTTCATACCTGTCAGACGGATATCAAGGTGGTAGATGCCCCCACGTTTGTACGGCTTGGTTTCACTGATGCACACCTTGCAGCGACAGTCAACGCGGACCGGCTATTGCTGACGGACGATCTGGACTTGCATCTGGCGGCACTTGCAAAACGTGCTGCATCCATCAATTTCACCCACATGAGGGAGGCTGCTGGATTGCTATGACGAAAACTTCAATTGACATTCAACCCAATCCTGTGAAAACACCAGTCGCGGCACAAAAGCAGGAAATTCTGGCTGCAGGAGAGGTGCCGATTGCTACGGGGCGAGTTTTTGCAACGTGATCCGCAACAGGCGCCGCGTGCCATCGGTGCCGTTGCTACTCATTGGTATCGACGTTTGATGCCTCCGAGGACTTGTTGGACGATATGAATTTCATAGCTGCTCACGCTCTCCAGACGGGCGCCAGCGTCCGTTTTCCTATAGATTTTGACTCAATGATGTAAGGCCGGACCCATGTTGCTCACCCCAGACCAGGAAATGATCCGCGACGCGGTGCGCGACTTCGCCCAAGCGGAGCTGTGGCCGCACGCCGCGCGATGGGACAAAGAGCACTATTTTCCCAAGGAAGCACACCAGGGCCTGGCCGCCTTGGGCGCCTACGGCATTTGCGTGCCGGAGGAGTTTGGCGGTGCCAACCTGGACTATGTGACGGTGGCGCTGGTGCTGGAAGAAATCGCGGCCGGTGACGGCGGCACCAGCACGGCGATTTCCGTCACCAATTGCCCGGTCAACGCGATCCTGATGCGCTACGGCAATGCGGCGCAGAAGCAGCAGTGGCTGACTCCGCTGGCGCAGGGCCGCATGCTGGGCGCGTTTTGCCTGACCGAGCCGCAGGTCGGCTCGGATGCCTCCAGCCTGCGCACCACGGCTGTCAAAAACAGCGACGGCTACGTGATCAACGGCGTCAAGCAGTTCATCACCAGCGGCAAAAACGGCGACGTGGCGATCGTGATTGCCGTCACCGACAAGGGCGCGGGCAAGAAAGGCATGAGCGCCTTTCTGGTGCCGACCAGCGCGCCGGGCTACGTGGTGGCCCGCATCGAAGACAAGCTGGGCCAGCACAGCAGCGACACCGCGCAGATCAATTTCGACGACTGCCGCGTGCCCGTCGAGAACCTGATTGGCGCCGAGGGCGAGGGCTACAAGATTGCCTTGGGCGCTTTAGAGGGCGGGCGCATCGGCATTGCCGCGCAAAGCGTGGGCATGGCGCGCAGCGCGTTCGAGGTGGCGCTGGCCTATGCCAAAGAGCGGCACAGTTTTGGCACCGCCATCTTCAACCACCAGGCGGTGGGCTTCCGGCTGGCTGAGTGCGCGACGCAGCTAGAGGCCGCGCGCCAGCTCATCTGGCACGCCGCCGCCCTGCGCGACGCCGGCCGGCCCTGCCTGAAGGAAGCCGCCATGGCCAAGCTGTTCGCCAGCGAGATGGCCGAGCAAGTCTGCAGCGCCGCGATCCAGACCCTGGGCGGTTACGGCTATGTGAGCGACTTCCCCGTGGAGCGCATCTACCGCGACGTGCGCGTGTGCCAGATTTACGAAGGCACGTCCGACGTGCAGAAAATCATCATTCAGCGGGCGCTGGCTTGAGGCCTGCCGCGATGAGCGGGCCGCACCCCGGATGAAGTCGGTCCTGACGATGGTGTTCCTCGCGCTGCTCGCAGCCAGCCAGTGCGTGCAGGCGCAAACCGATGCGGTGGTGCGCCTCGTGAACCGCCTGCGTGCCCCCGGTGGCACCTGCGCAGCAAACGCGCCAGTGCTGGTGGCACGCGGCGCGCTCGATGCCGTTGCCGCCCAGTTGGCACGCGGCGCAACGCTCGAGGGGGCGGTCAAGTCCGTGGGTTACCGACCGACTGAGGTGTATGTCATCACCATCGCCGGGGCGGGGCTGCACACTCGGCTCGAAGCGCTGCTGGCCGGGCGTTATTGCGCCCAGATCGGCCTACCGACGCTCACCGAAGTTGGCGTGCACGACGACGGTGGCAATCAGCTCTGGATCGTGCTCGCCGCACCGTTCGCGCCCAGGGTGGCCATGACGCGCCAGCAAATCGCCGAGCGAACGCTCGCCCTCGTCAATGAAGCGCGTGCCAAACCGCGCCGCTGCGGAGACAAACCGTTTGGCGCGGCGCGGCCGCTCCAATGGAATGAGGCCCTGGCGAGCGCGGCGTCCCTGCACGCTGACGACATGGCGGCGAACAACTACTTCAGCCACACCGGACGCGACGGATCAACGTCTGGGCAGCGGGTCACGCGAGCCGGCTACCGCTACCGGGCGGCCGGTGAGAACATCGCCGCCGGCCAACTGTCGCCCGACGAGGCGGTCGCGGGCTGGCTCAAGAGCCCGGCCCATTGCGCCAATGTGATGAACAGCCTGTTTACCGAGATGGGCGTCGCATCCGCAGTCAGTGCGACGAGCACGATGGGCGTCTACTGGGTTCAGCTCTTCGGCTTGCCGATGTAGTTGCAGAGGCGGTCGGTGATTTCTCGCGCCTGGAACGACTGGGTCGCAGCGGAAGCCGACATTCCGAGAACTCACCCAATTAGGGGATGTTCAGGTCACACACAGACGACCACAATGCAGCGGTTGCGGGTATTGGGCTCTGGCCCCGGGTTTTGGCCGGCGGCTCGATAGCGGTCACTGAGACTGCTCCTCCATACCTGACATTCATCGGGTGTGCGAAGCAGAAAGAACCCGTTTGACGGCGACAATCAATTTTTCCGTTTGACCGTCGCATGTGCAGCGGACACTCAGCATGATTGTGTAAAACCGCTACCCGGTCTACACTCTGTGCGCACTCGTCCAAGGGACGCAGTGCATTCAGATGGTTCCGTTGGAACTAGTCAACTTCTGCATTAGCCCGGCCATGTCGGGTACGGTCAGACCAGACGCATTTGCGACTGAATTCATGAAAGTTGTCATCGCTGTCGCCAGGCTGCTGGTTCCAGCGCTTGGGGCCATCACGCTTGCCCCCATCATCCCACCCATCGACATGGAAATCTGATTGACACCGTTCTTGCCGTCCATCACGCCATCGGTTGCATCGTTCATCATGGCCGTGACCAGTGTTGACGAGAGCGTCATGTTGAGGGTCTTGGCATACTGCGACATCGCGGCTAGCGCCATGCCGTAGTTCCGCGCGTCCACGCTCGCGCCGACACCGGTGCCGGCCACGGTCGGGTTGATGGGCTGCGTGTGCACGATGTCACTGACCGAGAAGTAGTTGCCCATGGCCGTATTCGCAGCGGCGATGTTGGCGTCCGTCATACCGCCACTCAATGCCAACGCACGAGTCTGGGCCATCGACGTGAGCGGAGTAACCAAAACCCCAGTGACATTCGCACCGCTGACCACTGTCGGCAGAGCCGCGCTCATGAAGTCATTTGTCGCCATGGTCATGGTCGTGCTTGTGGTTTCGTCTGTGTAGCCGGCGCCGATCGTTCGCAGCATCACGGGGCCGCTGTAACTGCCCAATGGCAGAGTGAAATTGCCCTGGCTATCGGTAGCGACGCTGGCGATCTGTGCGCCCACCGCGCCGCTATTAACTGCAAAGGCCATGACCGTCGCCTTGCTTACCGGCCCGTTAAACACCGTACCACTCACCGTCGCGTTCATCATCGCTGGCACGCTGCCTGATATCTGACCGCTGGCGCTGTTCAGCTTGTTCATCAGCGTTTCCGTGGTGACCCCGGATATGTTTTGTGTGGAGTTCATGAAGGAATTCATGGCGGCTCCCATGCCGCTCGTTCCGGCGGTGGCCGGCAGCATTGCGCCTGCCATGCCCCCCATCTGCACTGACGTGGCGCCAGCCTTACCGTCCAGTATTCCGTCTGTCGCATCGTTCATCATCGCGGTGATCATGGTCGATGAGGTTGTTAGACCCACGGTCTTGGCGTACTGCGACATGGCAGCCAGCGTCATGCCATAGTTCTGTGCATCTTGACTCGCGCCTGTGCCGGCGTCCGCGACCAGAGGATTCATCGGCCGAATGTGCAGGATGTCGCTGACCAAGAAGTTGTTGCTCATGGCGGTATTCGCAGCGGCGATGTTGGCGTCCGTCATACCGCCATTCATGTGTTGAGCCATCGCTTGCGCCATGGCGGTGACAGGCGTCACTTGTATACCGCTGTTGGTTGCACCGGCTGCGACAGTTGGCATGACGGCAGTCATCGCGTCGCCCGCAGCCATGGGCATCAGCGTCCCGGTAGCTTCGTCCGTGTAGCTTCCCCCGCTCGCCTGCAGCATCACTGGGCCGGCGTAGCTGCCAATGGCCATGGTGAAGTTCCCATTGACGTCGGTGGCCGCCGTGGCGATCTGGGCGCCCATTTGACCGCCGTTGATGCTGTAGGCAGTGATGGTGGCATTGCTGATTGGACCCGCGGTAGCGGTACCGCTGATGGCGCCGGTACCACCGGAGCCAACGCCTGCAAAGTCTGCGCCACCACCGCCGCCGCAGCCGGACGCAACCAATAACGCGGCCACCATCGGAATAACCAGCCGGGCGCGTGGGAATACAAAATTAGACATTTGAAACTCCTTAAGAATTACGAGAGATACGTCGAGACGATTTAGGGTTCGCGGTTGGGGCCGTGATAGAAATACATACCAACGCGAATGCGTTGATTCGCACCGGGCTGGCCCCGGTCTTGCTCACTGAGCACGGTGGCGTCGCGAACGACGTCATGCAAGGCTTTGGTCCAGATTTGGCGGGCCAGGGTGCTCAAGGCGGCAACCGACTCTGGACGCAGGCTGTCGGCATAGACGGTTTGTTCGAGCATCGGGGGATTAGTTCCTCTGAGGTTGTGCGCTGCGGCCGCGAGGTGATCTCCCACGTTGTCGGAAAACAATTGCAGCATCTCGGCGGCCCCTTTCTTGGGCACGAAAGCGTCCGCGCATAAACTGACTTGTTCGCCACTTCCGTCAGGCGCAGCCTCAACGAGGCGAACGACGCCAAGGCGGATAAGTTCTCGCAGCACTGTATGTGGGTGGACATCCTTCGACACGCAAGTCGCCAGCGCTTCAAAAGAGCGGGGGCCAGCGGTGCGATCCAGTGTCAGTGGCCGCCCCTCCTTGTCGCAATAGTCTGGATCATTCGCCCACCGGGTAAAAACTTCCATGACGGGCCCCAATGTCTTGACCTGGGGGAGTGTCTGTCCAACGGAACGCCACTCCCGCACGTCCTTGCGATGTATGCCGGTCAATGTACTGATGCTCGAATCGTTGATTTTCTCTGCACTCGCTTCGAGAAGGTTCGTTGCCGATTCGAGAAAAGTTTTCTTGAGCGCATTTGCAAAGCGGGGGTAAGTCACTCCGTCATGCAACAGCAACTCCACCAGCGGCACCAGCAAACTCAAGGCGGCGGCTAGGGAAAGATCAGCGCGGGATTCAGACATAGCTTAGCGGCGATTCAGTTATATTAAATGGGAATATATCCCATATATAAAATCACCGCAATGTCTTTTTCAAAAAAAGAACTTTTAGTGAACACCGCTGGCTTACTGGCCCGACGCGTTCACTCCTTGCTGAAACCTACCTGGCCCCTTTCGCTGCACAAAAGCTGGTCAAGCGCACAATCGATTTTTCGCCGTCGAACGGCAACTTCCGAGTTCCGAGCATTGGGTGGCGACGGTCAGCATCTTGCCCACGCGAAGGTCCGCTTTGGACCCTGAGATATGTGCCATCCAATTTCAGCGAAAGACCGGAGTCAGTCTTCAAGAGCCCGTGGCATGGAAATGGAGGCGTTGCTTCTGGGCGGCTCCGCTGGCCAACTCAGTCATGGCTTCAGTTGGATCGGCCTGCCGGCCAGGCCCCAGTTGCGTAGAGCGCTTGCGGGCATGGCGTCATCGTGCAGAATGGCGCCTAAGGCGCATCAAGAGGCCACTTGCCCCATGCTGTTCCGCGAACGAGATCGCAAAAGAGCCTAGACCCCATCAAACACAACTGAGAAAAAACAGTGCCCGCAACCGAACTCGTCGTCACCTCTGCTGGCATGGTTGGCGAAAAAGAAATGCTGATTCCGACCGGCCAGCAAGGCAGCGTCTTTCCGCACGTTCAGGATTGGGTCAATGCAAAGCTCAAGGCCAAAACTTCGGTGAAAGACATAAGCACATCAGTCCTCGTCAAAGGAATCAAGCAGTGGGCTGTTTACGAAGAAAAGTCCGGCTCCAAAAGAATTCGAACCGTCTTCAAAATCACATAGCCCGAGTCTTGCGCCAGCGGCGCCTGTCCTTGAAATTTTCTCCTGGCGTAACTTGAAATGTTCTTCGCCTACGGCTTTGCCCGTGCCCGCTGCGACGGTACGCCATGCGCCGACTCTGGTCTCAATGGATTGAGTTTATCCTTGCAAATCAGGGAATGCAGTTCCATGATTTGCAAAGTTATTCGCCACCCAGACCATCGCTGGGTAGACTCAGCCACCGGGGTTGCCCTGCCAAGCCAAGGGCGGCGCCAGGGGGGAAATTGTTTCAAATACTGCAAGGAGACACCATGCCGATCACCAAAGGATTCCGCGCCCTCGTGGACGAGGCCATGGCCGAGGTCACGACCTATTCGGTGGCGGCGGTTCAGGCCCGCCTGAGCGACGCGCATATGCAGATCGTCGATATCCGCGACATCCGTGAGCTGGCCGAGGGCACCGTGGTCGGCGCTTTTCATGCGCCACGCGGCATGCTCGAATTCTGGGTCGATCCGGCCTCGCCTTACCACAAGCCCCTGTTTGCCGACGAGTCCAGGGAGTTCATCCTGTTCTGCGGTGCCGGCTGGCGCAGCGCGCTGGCGGCCAAGGCCTTGCAGGACATGGGCATGCGCAACGTCGCCCACATCGATGGCGGTTACGCCGAATGGGTGAAGCAGGGCGCCCCGACCGAAACGCTGGAAGCGCAAAAAGCGCGCCGCCACCCGACACCCTGAGCCGGTCTTTTATTTAAAC
>NZ_DHXT01000150.1:59508-75681 GCF_002413825.1 Rhodoferax sp. UBA5149 | reverse complement strand
GAATTTTTCTTTTCCCATTTTCAATTCTCCAAAGAGCTAATTCCCGTGTACAGGTTTAATGTTTGCACGATGTTGCTGATTCGCCCCGCACGGGAACAGGGCGGCACACCGTCGCAGACAGCTTCTCAATCAGTTGGGGACAGAGCAAATCGCTTCGCGATATTGGACTTTCCCCAAAATCATTATTTAGCCCGGGCCGCCATGATGGCTTCGGCGACATTACGCGGCGCTTCCGTGTAATGCTTGAATTCCATGGTGTAGGTCGCGCGACCTTGTGACATGGAACGCAGTGTCGTTGAGTACCCGAACATTTCGGACAAGGGAACTTCTGCCTTGATGGCTTTACCGCCACCCAGCATATCTTCCATGCCCTGAACCATGCCGCGACGCGAGGACAAATCGCCCATCACGTTGCCGGCGTAGTCTTCCGGTGTTTCAACTTCAACCGCCATCATGGGCTCAAGGATGACGGGACCTGCTTTGCGGCAACCCTCCTTGAATCCGAAAATGGCAGCCATCTTGAAGGCGTTTTCATTCGAGTCAACGTCGTGGTACGAACCGAAGTGCAGCGTGACCTTGACATCCACCACCGGATAACCGGCCAGCACGCCCGAAGTGACGGCCTCGTGAATGCCTTTTTCAACCGCAGGGATGTATTCCCGGGGCACCGTACCGCCCTTGATCGCATCGACGAACTCAATGCCTTTGCCAGGTTCATTCGGCTCGATCTTCAGCACGACATGGCCGTACTGGCCCTTGCCGCCGGATTGACGCACAAACTTGCCTTCAGCATCTTCAATGGTCTTGCGGATGGTCTCGCGGTAAGCCACTTGCGGCTTGCCGACGTTGGCCTCCACACCGAACTCACGCTTCATGCGGTCCACGATGATTTCGAGGTGCAACTCGCCCATACCGGCGATCAGGGTCTGGCCAGATTCCTCATCCGTCTTGACGCGGAACGAAGGATCCTCTTGCGCCAGACGCTGCAAGGCAATGCCCATTTTTTCCTGGTCAACCTTGGTCTTCGGTTCCACGGCCTGTGTAATCACCGGCTCAGGAAAGACCATGCGTTCCAGCATGACGATGGCGCTTGGGTCGCACAGCGTTTCACCCGTGGTGACGTCTTTCAAACCGACGCAAGCGGCAATGTCGCCGGCGCGGATTTCGCTGACTTCCTGGCGGTTGTTGGCGTGCATCTGCACAATTCGTCCGATACGCTCTTTTTTGCCGCGAATCGGGTTATAAACGCTGTCGCCTTTGGTCAGCACGCCGGAATAGACGCGCACAAAGGTCAACTGACCGACAAAAGGATCGGTCATCAGCTTGAACGCCAGCGCAGAGAATTTTTCGCTGTCGTCAGCCCGGCGGGTAACAGGCACCTCGTCTTCGTCCATGCCCTTCACCGGGGGAATGTCAACCGGCGACGGCATGAATTCAATCACGGCATCCAGCATGCGCTGCACGCCTTTGTTCTTGAATGCCGTGCCGCACAACATCGGCTGAATTTCGCTGGCGATGGTACGCGTGCGAATGCCAAGCCTGATTTCGTCTTCGGTCAAGGTGCCTTCTTCAAGGTACTTGGTCATGAACTCGTCGGAGGCTTCAGCCGCAGCTTCCACCATCTTCTCGCGCCATTCTTTGGCCAATTCCAGCAACTCAGCGGGGATTTCCTTGTATTCAAACTTCATGCCCTGGGATGCTTCGTCCCAGATGATGGCCTTCATTTTGATCAGGTCGACCACGCCGACGAAGTTTTCTTCAGCGCCGATTGGGATCACGATCGGCACAGGGTTGGCCTTGAGGCGCAACTTCATCTGCTCCACGACCTTGAAGAAGTTGGCACCGGTGCGGTCCATCTTGTTGACAAAAGCCAGACGAGGCACTTTGTACTTGTTGGCCTGACGCCAGACAGTTTCAGACTGGGGCTGCACGCCGCCGACGGCGCAGTACACCATGCAGGCACCGTCCAGCACGCGCATGGAGCGCTCCACCTCAATGGTGAAGTCCACGTGGCCGGGGGTATCAATGATGTTGATGCGGTGTTCTTCGAAGTTCTTTTCCATGCCCTTCCAGAAACAGGTGGTCGCAGCGGACGTGATCGTGATGCCACGTTCTTGCTCCTGCTCCATCCAGTCCATGGTGGCCGCGCCGTCGTGCACTTCACCAATTTTGTGATTCACGCCGGTATAAAAGAGAATACGCTCGGTCGCTGTGGTTTTACCGGCGTCAATGTGAGCCGAAATGCCAATGTTGCGATAGCGCTCAATGGGGGTATGGCGAGCCATGATAGATCCTAGGTTGCTCAAACAATTCAACTGCCACGCGCAAGGGCGTAGCGAGCGACTTTCATACCCTGTGCAATCCTGAATGCCGTGCATAAAGCACGGCATAGGGCTGCGACGACGAATGAAGGCCGCGCAGTAGCCGCCTTAGAAGCGGAAGTGGGAGAAGGCCTTGTTGGCTTCTGCCATGCGGTGAACTTCGTCACGCTTCTTCATGGCGCCGCCACGGCCTTCAGTGGCTTCCATCAACTCATTGGCCAAACGCAATGCCATGGACTTCTCGCCGCGCTTGCGGGCAGCTTCCTTGATCCAGCGCATGGACAAAGCCAGGCGACGAACCGGACGCACTTCCACGGGCACTTGGTAGTTGGCACCACCGACACGGCGGGACTTCACTTCAACCATGGGCTTGACGTTGTTGATGGCCATGGTGAAGGCTTCAACCGGGTCTTTGCCGGGGTTCTTCTTTTCGATCTGCTCGAGTGCACCGTAAATGATGCGCTCGGCAACCGCTTTTTTGCCGCCTTCCATGATCACGTTCATGAATTTGGACAGCTCTACATTGCCGAACTTAGGATCCGGCAGGATTTCACGTTTAGGGACTTCGCGACGACGTGGCATTTTTTCACCTCTTATTTGCTTCAGTTGGCGTCTTGTTCAGACACCGCAAAAACCATTTTGGTTTTTACTTACTCGACCCAACAGCGGGTCACTACGTTGCATCACCGCGCCACGCGGGAAACAACACCTTTTTATTCAACCAAGCGAAAAGCTTATTTGACCTTTGGCTTCTTGGCACCGTACTTGGAGCGCGACTGCTTGCGGTCTTTCACGCCTTGCAAGTCGAGCGAACCACGCACGATGTGGTAACGCACACCGGGCAAATCCTTGACACGACCGCCGCGAACCAGCACGACACTGTGTTCCTGCAGGTTGTGGCCTTCGCCGCCGATGTAGGAAATAACTTCAAACCCGTTGGTCAGGCGCACTTTGGCGACTTTACGCAGAGCCGAGTTAGGTTTTTTAGGCGTTGTGGTGTACACACGGGTGCATACACCGCGACGCTGCGGAGAGTTTTGCATCGCAGGGCTTTTGGACTTGATCGTTTCGACCTCGCGCCCCTGACGTACTAGCTGATTAATGGTTGGCATTGAAAAACGTCCCTAAACGTTTGTTAACTATTTTGGTAGTTAAAACTTAAATACTTCGAAAACGTGAAACCCTTCGGAAATTCCGAAAAGCCTTCTACTATAGCAGGACAAGGGTTTGCCCGCAACCAACTTCTGCGGCCTTTGGGCATCTGACTTGTTTGCGGGCGCTAACTACGCCAAACCGCATGGCTCTACTTGATCCACAAACGCACGGAATCCCACGCACGGCCCACCAGGCCGGCCTGCTCAACCGCTTCCAACGCGACCAAAGGCACATCAACCAAGGCCTGCTCGCCGCTGGTGACCTTCAAAGTTCCTACCTGCTGGCCTTTGGTAAAGGGGGCCACCAAGGGGTCGGGGCGGACCACCTGCGTCTTGAGCTTGACGGCAGTTCCCGCCGGAACCGCGACCACGATGGCCTGCGGGCGTCCCAGCTTGACGGTCGCCTCCTTGCCCTTCCAGACCACTGGCGACACGACAGCCTGGTTGGCATCAAACAGTTTGACGGCTTCAAACGCGGTGTAGCCCCAGTTCAACAGCTTTTGGGACTCGTTGGCACGCGCATTTTCACTGGTGGCACCCAACACGATGGACAAGAGGCGGCGGCTGCCCGACGCGCCCGGCGAACCCGCATCAGCGCCCGGCGTGCCCAGGCTGGCGAAGTCGCGCTTGGCGGTGGCGATCAGGCAATAACCTGCGGCATCGGTGTGCCCGGTTTTCAATCCGTCCACAGAAGGGTCGCGAAACAGCAGCAGGTTGCGGTTGCTGTCATTGGCAGCCGGGGTTCCCGTGTAACGGTACTTCTTGATGGCGTGGTACGGCGCGTATTCCGGAAAATCGCGCATCAGCCGGGTGGAGAGGATGCTGAGGTCGCGCGCCGTGGTGATGTGGCCAGCCTCGGTCAGGCCCTCCGGGTTTTTGTAGCTGGTGGACTTCATCCCGAGCGCCTTGGCCTGCTCGTTCATGAGTTGCACGAAACGCTCGACCGTGCCGCCGACGCCCTCGGCCAGCGCCATGGTGGCATCGTTGCCGCTTTGCACGAGCATGCCTTTGATGAGGTCTTCCACCGGCACCATCATCTTGGGATCGATGAACATGCGTGAGCCCGGCATCTTCCAGGCGCGCTCGCTGACGGGCAGCGTCTGCTTGAGGTCCAATTTCTTGCTACGCAAGGCATCAAAAACCAGGTAAGTCGTCATCAGCTTGGTCAGCGACGCGGGTTCCACCGGCACATCGATGTCTTTTTCCGCCAGCATCTGGTTCGCCGTGATATCAAACAGCAGGTAAGAGCGCGCGGCAATTTCGGGTGGTTGCGGCGTTTGGGCGGCGACCGAGAAACAGACTGCGGCGAAGAGGGCAATTAGAAGAGTTTTCATGAGGGGGCGTAACCCGTCCGTCGGCTTGGCGAGAGACACGAAATAATTTAAATGCTATTAAAAAAGCAGCTGCTTGCGTCCATTTTACGGGCGTCAACGGCCAGGAATGCTTAACGTCCGAGGCTTGCGGGGATGAGCAGGCGCGCCACCACCTTGCCATTTTTCAAGTGTGACTCCACGATTTCGTCGATGTCATGGTCGTCCACATAGGTGTACCAGACGGCTTCCGGGTACACCACCGCCACCGGGCCGGCGGCACAGCGGTCCAGGCAGCCCGCCTTGTTGACCCGCACCTGGCCCGGGCCGGCCAGGCCTGCTGCCTTGATCTGCATCTTGCAGCGATCGAACCCTTCTTGCGCCCGATGCTGGGCGCAGCATTCTTCGCCATTTTTTCGCTCGTTGAGGCAAAAGAAAATATGCCGTTCGTAATAGGATTTCAACGGCGCGCCCGCATTGCTTGCCATCAATTCGTCATCAGATATTTTTTCAGTCATGGGCGTGATTCTAGTTTTCCAGCGCCCGGGTCCCCGACCTGAGTCATCACATACACCAAGGCCGCATAGGGCCACAACCAGCCGAGCCACTGCGCCAGTCCGTTGAAGCGGATAAAACTCCCCTGCTCCCACAAGGCCAGGGTTTGCGCAAAATAAGCGCTGGTTGGCGCCTGATTCAGCAAGCTGAGGTGGATGCCCAACGCCAGCAGCAGCAAGGCAGCGCTGGCGCGCTGCGGCACCCACAGCATCAGGGTCACCAGAACCAAGGCGGTGAGCAGACCCACTTTAACCGGCAAACTGAACCAGGCCCAGGCGTGCTCGGGACCGTAACTCAAAGCCGCCGACAGCAGGGTGGAACCCATGCCAAGCGCGAATACCAGCGACAAAAACGGGACTCGCCGCGCCGCAGAACGAATGATGCAAAAGCCAAGCAGGCACGGTATCAGCAGGCCCAGCATGACACAGACCGCCTCGGCGCCGGGCACCAGCGGCTGCAGTTCAATCTCCCGCACCGGCAGCCAGTCCAGAAACGGCGTGTCCTGCAGCGCATCCGCCAATGCCGCCTCCAGCCGCTCCAGCACCTGTCCGAGCCCAAACGGCACCGCTGCCGGGAACAACAAGGCCAGCGGCCACAAAGCCAGCAACACGAGGCCGCCCCGTGCCTGCGCCACGAACCAGCGCGCCCTGAAGCGGCTCCACTGGTCAATGATGCCCAGCTTGTCCATGGCCCAGGCGACCAGAGCGCCCAGCCAGGCGCCCACCGTGTTCAAGGCAAGATCCAGATTGGACGGCACACGGAAGGGCAAATAGCTTTGAAGCGACTCCATCGTCAGCGACAGGACGGCCGCCACCAGCGTCGCCAGGCCGACGGCGTATCGGCCTCTTCCGGTGCGCAGCGCACTCACCGCGAGCAAAAAACCCAGTGGCATGTAGCCCAGCACATTGATGGCCACATCAAAACCGGTCCAGTATTTGGGCAGCGGGCTGTTCAAAAAAGCCCAGGGCACGATGCCTTGGTAACGCCAACCGGCAAAAGGATACAGACTGGCGTAAAAAATGAGCCCTATATAGATCAGGGCGAGAGGCCAGGCCGAGGTCTTGTGCACCTGCGCCGCCCCGGACTCAGAACGGTTTGAGAACCACCAGCAGCACGGCCGCCAGCAGCAGCAGCACCGGGGCCTCGTTGTACCAGCGGTACCACACGTGGCTGTGGGTATTGCGATTGGCCACCAGCTGGCGCAGCAAGACGGCGCAACTGTAGTGATAAGCCAGCGCCAGCACCACGACGGCGAGCTTGGCGTGCATCCAGGCATTGCCGGGTCCCCAGCCAATGCCATAGCCCGCCCACAGCCAAACGCCCAAGCCAACCGCTGGCACGGCAATGAGGGTGGTGAAACGCAGGAGTTTGCGCGCCATCAACAGCAGCCGCTCACGCTCAGCCACGGATTGCGGCGGCACCATGGCCAGATTAACAAAGATACGCGGCAGGTAAAACAAACCGGCAAACCAGCTGGCGACGAAAACGATGTGGAATGATTTGAACCAAAGCATGGGCGCAGTTTAGGCCAAAAAAAACCCCAGCACGAGGGCTGGGGTGGTAAGCCTATTTGCTGTCACACATCAAGGCCCCGCTCAGGGAGGAAAAGCGGGAGGCAGCGAACTGCCCACGCGTAATTTAGCAAAATTGCCACCACCTTACAAGCTACTGGACGAAATATTTCGTCGCCCGCCAGAAAAAAGCATTCACCCATTACACTTTTCATCATGACAAACCATGCCTCTTATCCCCTGGGTCGCCCTCGGCGCTTGCGGCGCGACGCGTTTACACGCAATCTGGTTCGTGAAAATGCGCTCACCCCGCACGACCTGATTTACCCGGTTTTTGTTGTTGACGGAAAACAACAGCGCGAAGCGATCAAGTCCATGCCCGGCGTCGAACGCCTGAGCCTGGATCTGCTGCTACCAGTCGCCGAAGAGTGCGTGCGTCTGGGCATTCCCGTCATGGCCTTGTTTCCGGTGATCGATCCGGCGCTGAAAACACCGGACGGGCGCGAAGCCCTGAACCCGGACGGCCTGGTGCCGCGCGTGGTGCAGGCGCTGAAAAAGGAATTTCCCGAGCTGGGAGTCATGACCGACGTGGCGCTGGACCCCTTCACCAGCCATGGGCAAGATGGGCTGCAGGACCCCAACCCGGCCGAGGACGGCTACATCATGAACGACGCCACGGTTGAAGTGCTGGTGAAGCAGGCGCTGACCCAGGCCGGCGCCGGCGTCGACATCGTGGCGCCCAGCGACATGATGGACGGCCGCATCGGCGCCATCCGTCACGCCCTGGAAGCCAATCACTTCGTTCACACCCGCATCATGGCCTACAGCGCCAAGTACGCGAGCGCCTTTTACGGCCCGTTCCGTGACGCCGTCGGCTCGGCTGGCAATCTGGGCAAAGGCAACAAGAAGGTCTACCAGATGGACCCCGGCAACTCGGACGAGGCGCTGCGCGAAGTGGCGATGGACATCGCGGAAGGCGCCGACATGGTGATGGTCAAGCCCGGCATGCCTTACCTCGATATCGTGCGCCGCGTCAAAGACGAGTTCAAGGTGCCAACCTTTGCCTACCAGGTCAGCGGCGAATACGCCATGCTCAAGGCCGCCGCCCTCAACGGCTGGCTCGACCACGATGCCGTCATGATGGAAAGCCTGCTGGCGTTCAAACGCGCCGGCGCTGATGGCGTGCTCACCTACTTTGCGCGGGATGCCGCGCGCTTGCTGCAAAAAAAATAGCGCATTGCGTAGCATTGACGGGGGCTGGGGTGGTATTTCTTATATAAACCTGTATCAAAGATCTGCCCATGCGAATTTTCACCCTGAACGGCAGCCAGGTCGCCGAGACCGATAGCCTGACCCCGCTGGCCGACCTGCGCTTGCCAGCCCAAGGCTATCTGTGGATCGCCTGTGCACGCCGGGAGTTCGAGGTCATGCAGGCGCAGATCCAGGCCGCGCTGCAGGCCCTGTGTGGCCTGCAACTGGTGGATTTGCATATTTCCGACCTGTTGAACAACCAGTTGCCCTCGCACTACGACTACACCTCGCAATACGACATTCTGGTGTTCCGCCGCCTGGCCAGCGGCCGCTCCGAGACCGATCTGGCGCAACCCGGCCTGCCGCTGCACCGTGTGCCAGCACGCGGTGGGCCGCCGATTCTGCGGCGCATCGACACCAGCCCGGTCGGCTTTGCGGTGTTCGATCACATTCTGTTGACGGTGCACCCCACGGACTGCGCGGTGCGCGATACCTTTATCGCCAAGTTATTGAGTTCAGGCTCGGCGGAATCCCACGCCGCCGGGGCGCGACTGCCCAGTAGTCCGGCCGACCTGATGCTGCGCATCATCAACCAGATGGTGGACGGCTACCTGGAACTGCGGCGCGAGCTCACGCACCAGCTCGATCACTGGCAAGCCGAGTTGGTGAACCCCAAGACCCGTTTCAACAATTGGGCCGCCCTGCTGGACGCCCGGCTGTCGCTGCACCATCTCGACGAGATCTGCGAGGACCAGCGCGCCGCCGTGCAGGACTGGATCGAAGCCATCAAAACCTGGCCCGATGCCGAGACGCCCGGCGGCCAGCGCGAGCGCGACCTGCTGCAAGTGCGCAGCCGCGACGTGCTGGAACACATTGAGCGCGTCGTGCACCATGTGCGTCGTCTGGAGCAAAGTGCCGAAACCGCGGTTCAGATGCACTTCAACGCCCAAAGCCACCGCACCAACGAGATCATGCGCACGCTCACCGTGCTGACCGCCATCTTTCTGCCGCTGAACCTGATTGCCGGCATTTTTGGCATGAACTTTGAGTACATCCCCCTGTTGCACCAGTCCAATGGTTTTTTGCTGGCCATGATCCTGATGCTCACGATAGCGCTCGGGCTGGTGATGTTTTTCTGGCGAAAACGCTACCTGGAACGCTCCGCGCGCTGAATCGCCAGACGTTTTTCTTCGGCCAGGACCATCAGTTTTTTGGCCACCGGACCATTCGCATGGCCACTGTCATAGAGGTGAAATTCGCCGATGCCGCGGTACAGCAGGACGAAGGGAACGACGCTGACACCGGCGCGGCGCCTGTCGTCGCGCGCCGCGGCCTCGGACGCCGACCAGGCGAGATGCGTAGTTGCCATGAAAAAAAGAGCTGCTCGCGCAAGCGCCACGAGGGCTAGAGGCCCAAAACCCTTATAGAGCGTGGCGCGCCGCAGGCTGTCACGCCAAATGCAGGGCGAAGAAAGCCAGCGTGCGCTCACGCGCCAACGCCGCCGCCGTGGCGTCATAGGCGCTGCGGTGATCGCAGTTGAAACCATGACCGGCCGGGTAAATGTGCACGTCCACATCGGCGTGCGCGCGTTGGAAGGCTTCCACCCCTTCCAGCGCAATCGCGTGGTCGTGATCGCCAAAATGCGCCAGCACCGGGCAGCTCGGCGTGCGGGCGATCTCCCAGGCCGTGGTCATGCCGCCACCGTAGTAGGGCACGACCGCACTCAGGCCAACCAGCAAGCAGGCCGCGCGCCAGGCCAGCAGGCCACCCCAGCAATAGCCCACGAGGCCAACCTTGCCGGTTGTTGCGGCGAAGTCGATGACGGCTTGAATATCCTGCAGCACGCCGGGCGGCGGCAAGGCCTCGACGGCCGCCTTCAACGCCACACCGGCCGCGATGTCGTCGGCACCGTAGCCTATGTCCACGCCCGGCTTGACCCGGTGAAAGGTGGCGGGTGCCAGTGCCAGATAGCCTTGTGCCGCGTAGCCATCGGCGACCGCCCGAATGTGCGCGTTGACGCCAAAAATCTCCTGCAACACCACGACCGCGCCTTTGGCCGGACCGGCCGGTCGCGCCACGTAGACGGGAAATTTAAAGCCATCGGCCGCCGTCAAGTCGATGAAGTTACCCATATGCGTGTCTCTTTCAAATGATGTTCAGTTCAGATTTAAAGTGTTGCGTCCGGGTTCAACTTGCGCGCCAGAAAATCGAGCCGGTCCTGGCCCCAGAAAATTTCACCCTCAAGGCAGTAGCTGGGCGCACCAAACACGCCCGCCTCGATCGCGGCCTGGGTATTGGCGTCAAACTGGTTCTGCACGCCCTGGCTGCGCGATTGCGCCAGCCGCTCGGCGGGCAGACCGCATTCGTCCAGCAGCTCCGCCAGCGTTTGGGCATCGGCAATGTCGCGCTGCTGCACCCAGACGGCGGCGAACACCGCATCACTGAGGCGCATGGCCGCCTGCGCGCCCTCGTGCAAATCCACGGCGATGATCAGGCGCGCCGCATCGTCCGATGCCACCGGGAAAAAGCGCGGCTGCACATTCAGGGGCAGTTTCAAATGATCACGAAAACGGGCCAACTCCTGCAGCCGGTAGGCCTGGCGTTGTGGCGCGCGCTTAGGGAGCGGCAAGCCACCCGACACCGCGAACACCTTGCCAAAGTCCGTCGGCAACACGCGAACCGTGGCCTGCGCTGCCGTGGCCATCGCCGCCAAACGGGCGTGACCCAGATAGGTCCAGGGGCTTTGCGGGGCAAAGTAGTAGTCAATGGTTTTGTTCAAAGTGTCTCCTGAATGGTATTTGCCAAGGGGGTTTGTTTTTCGGATCTGTTGGTTGCGACTGCGGCTAACATGAGTCTCACGCAAGCATCCGTTTTTACCCCAAATTTTCATTACCGTCAGAACACACCGTGAACCCCATCCTTTTGATCACTGGCGGCGCGCGCGGCATTGGCGCGGCCACCGCCTTGCTCGCTGCGCAGCAAGGCTACGCCGTGGCCGTCAATTACACCGCCAATTCGTTGGCGGCGGACGAGGTGGTGCGGCAGATTCGCGCCCGCGGCGGGAGCGCCATCACGGTGCAGGCCGATGTGGCGGTGGAGACGCAGGTGATGGCCATGTTCGAAAAAATAGACGCCAAGCTGGGGCGCCTCACGGCCCTGGTCAACAACGCCGGTGTCGTGGACGTGGCAGCCCGCGTCGATGAAATGAGCGTGGAGCGGCTCAGGCGCATGTTCGACATCAACGTGATGGGCAGCTTTTTATGCGCGCGGGAAGCGGTCAAACGCATGAGCACGCGCCATGGCGGCGCGGGCGGCGCCATTGTCAACGTCTCCAGCGCGGCAGCACGCCTGGGGGGCGCCGGCCAGTATGTGGACTACGCCGCCAGCAAGGGCGCCATTGACACTTTCACCGTGGGGCTGGCCAAGGAAGTGGCTGCAGAAGGCATTCGCGTCAACGCCGTGCGGCCCGGCATTATTGAGACCGACATCCATGCATCCGGTGGCCAGCCCGAGCGGGCGCGCCAGATGGCGCCGCTGGTGCCGATGCAGCGCGCCGGCAGTGCGCTGGAGGTGGCGCAGGCGATTGTGTGGCTGCTGTCGGATGCCTCCAGCTACAGCACGGGGGCGATGCTGGATGTGGCGGGTGGCCGGTAAATAAGTGTTCACATGAGCAACAAAAACCCGACCCACAGCCCCCCCTTGATTGACAGAATTCGGGGGATGTCTCTCAAGGCCCGGCTGGTCTTGATGACGGTCGGTCTTTTTGTCGTATTCATCTGGGCGCTGGCCTTGCTGTCGGCCACGGTGCTGCGCGGTCAGCTCGAAACCCTGCTTTCCGACCAGCAGCTTGCGGCCACCCGGCGGGCGGCCAGCCAGGTGGACGCGCGGCTCAAGGACAACATCGAGGCACTGGCGCGCACTGCTGCCAGCCTGCCAGGGGAACTGAGTTACGAAGCGCTGCAGCCGCTACTGGCCCAGCGCCCCTACCCGCACATCGCCTTTACAGGCGGCATTGCGGTCATCGGGCTGGATGGCGTCGTCATTGCCGATGACCCCGCGGCGCCCGGGCGACGCGGAGGCTACTTCGGCGACCGCGACTATTTCCGCCAGGTCGTCGAAACGGGCAAGCCCTACATCGACAAACCGATCATCGGTCGCGCTCTGAAGCGACCAGTGCTCACCACGGCGGTGCCGGTGTTCGGTGCGGACGGCCGCGTGCGCGCCGTGATGACGGGCATCATGGATCTGACAGCCCGCAATTTTCTCGGCTTCGTCGCGGATTGGGCGCAGATTGGTCATGGTGAGTATTTCGTCGTGTCCCTGCGGGACCGGATCATCATCGCCGCGACCGACAGCAAGCGCAGCATGCAACCCATGTCGGCGCGCGGTCTGAACCCGCTCTTTGATCGGATGGTGGATGGTTTCGAGGGCTCGGGCGTGGCGCTCAGCTCGGAGGGACTCAGCAAGCTCTACTCCGGCGTTCGTGTGCCGACGGCGGACTGGCTGATTCTGGCGGCCTTGCCGACCGAGGTGGCCTTCGGGCCGCTACACACGCTGCAAAAATACCTCTACGTGATGGCCAGCCTCTTGACGCTGGCGGCCGCGTTGCTCATCCGGCTGATGTTGCGCCGTCTGCTGGCGCCCTTGAAAGAAGCGGGTCGTGCCATGCAACTGATGAGCGACGGGCAGATGCCGCTGGCGTCGCTGCCCATCGTACGCCACGATGAAATCGGTCAGCTGGTGAGCAATTTCAACCGGCTGGTCGCCGACCGCCAGCAATACGAATCCGCGCTCGCCGACAGCGAGCAGCGCTTTCGCCTGCTGGTCGAGCGCGCACCGGACGGCATTTACGTCCAGACCCGGGGCTGTTTTGCTTATGCCAACAGTGCGGCACTGGCCCTTTTCGGCGCTAACGCCAGCGAAGAGCTGCTGGGGCGCAGCGTCCTCAGTCTGGTGCATGCCGACTGCCAGTCCGCGGTGGCGCAGCGGATTCGCCGGCTGAACGAACAACTGGAGTGCATCGCCACCGTCGAGCTGATCTATCTCAAGCTCGACGGCACGCCGATGAACGTGGAAATTTCCGCCGTGCCCTTTCGCTTCGGCAATGAAAACGGCTCCCTCGTCTTCGTGCGCGACATTACGGCGCGCAAACGGGCCGACGAGGCGGTACGCATCAGCGAAGCCCGTTTTCGTTCGCTGTTCGACCACATGCTGGAGGGCTATGCCTACTGCCGCATGATTTTCGACCAGGGCGAGCCCGTGGACTTCATCTATCTCGATGTCAATCCGGCCTTCGAGCGGCTGACCGGCCTGGTCGATGTGATTGGGAAGCGCGTCAGCACTTTGAATCCGGGCTTTCGCGAAGACAATGCCGAGCTGCTGGCCACCTATGGCCGGGTGGCGGCCGGCGGCGCACCCGAAAAATTTGAAACCTTTGTGGCGGGCCTCAAAAACTGGTTTTCGATTTCCGCCTACCACGCCGACACCGACTGCTTCGTGGCGGTGTTCGATGTCATCACCCGGCAGAAGCAGGCCGAAGCCATCCAGAACCGACTCAATCGTGCCCTGCGCCTGCTGAGCGACTGCAATATGGCGCTGGTGCATGCCGAGCGCGAGCAGAGTCTGCTGGAGCAGATTTGCCAGCTGGTGGTCGACCAGGGGGGCTATCAGATGGCCTGGGTGGGCTATGCCGAAGACGACATCGGGAAGACGGTGCGTCCGGTGGCCCAAGCCGGCGCGGCGGCCGACTATCTGGAGACTACGGCAATTTCCTGGGGCGACACCGCGTCTGGCCTCGGCCCGACCGGGCGGGCCATCTATTCCGGTCAAACCCAGGTCCATCACGACTTCGAAACTAACCCGGCCCTGGCGCCCTGGCGCGAGGCGGCGGCGGCGCGCGGCTTCCGCGCCAGCATCGCCCTGCCTTTGCTGAGCAAGCAGCGCGCTTATGGCGCGCTGACGATTTATTCGACGGCAACCGATGCATTTTTTGCTGAAGAGGTGGCGCTGCTGCAGGAACTGGCCGACGACCTTGCCTATGGCATCGAAACCCTGCGCGCGCGCAGCCAGCGCGCCATCACCGAAGAAAAGCTGGCCTACCTCGCCCACCACGATGTGCTCACCGGACTGCCCAATCGGTTGTTGCTGCGCGACCGCTTTGACCTCGCCGTGGCGCAGGCCGAGCGCGACCGCGCCAACGTGGCCCTGCTCTTTCTTGATTTGGACAACTTCAAGCAGATCAACGACAGCCTCGGGCACAGCGTCGGCGACCAGCTGCTGGTGGCCCTGGCCGAGCGCCTGCGCGGCAGCGTCCGCGACAGCGACACCATCAGTCGGCAGGGCGGCGACGAATTCATCATCCTGATGGGCGGCTTGACCGAGGTCGGCATCGTCGGACGGGTGGCCCAGGAGATTCTCGATGCCATTGCCGAACCGTTTGAGCTGGCGGGCCATACGCTGACCACCTCGTTCAGCATCGGCATCAGCCTGTACCCCGATGACGCCCGCGATTTCGACACCTTGTCGAAAAATGCCGACAGCGCGCTCTACCACGCCAAGGACAGCGGCAGAAATGCCTACAGCTTCTTCGCCAGCCGGATGAATGCTGATGCGCTGGCCCACATGCAATTGCAGGGCAGCCTGCGCAAAGCGCTGAAAAATGAGGAGTTCTTGCTCCACTACCAGCCACAGCTCGATATTGCCAGCGGCCGCATCATCGGGGTAGAAGCCCTGGTGCGCTGGCAAGCACCCGACGGCACTTTGGTGCCGCCGGGCAGCTTTATCCCGGTGGCCGAGCAAAGCGGCCTGATCATTGCCATCGGCGAATGGGTGCTGCACGAGGCCTGTCGCCAGGCCGCCGCCTGGCAGGCTGCCGGTTTGCCGCCGATCGTGATGGCGGTCAACCTCTCGGCCCTGCAGTTCCGCCGCGGCAACATTCTCAACACCGTCTCTGCCGCGCTGGCGCGCTCCGGCTTGCCAGCGCGCTACCTGGAACTCGAATTGACGGAGTCCATCCTGCTGCAGGATGTGGATGCCGCCATGAAAACCCTGTACAGCCTCAAAGAATTGGGGGTGCAGCTTTCCATTGACGATTTCGGCACCGGTTATTCCAGCCTGTCCTATCTGAAGCGGCTGGCCGTCGACAAGCTCAAGATCGACCAGTCCTTCGTGCGCGATATCGCCAACGACCCGGACGATGCGGCCATCGTGCACGCCATCGTCCAGCTCGGCCACACCCTGCAGCTGACAGTGATTGCCGAAGGCGTGGAAACGGACCGCCAGCTGGCCTTTCTGACCGAGTATGGCTGTGACGAGGCACAGGGCTACTTGTTCAGCCGCCCGCTGGCGGCGGCGGCGGTCGAACCCCTGCTGCGCCACGGCCTGCAACGTTGACTTGGCTAACAATCCTCAGAGGATTTCCATGGACTTCAAACCTCTCGTCACATTGCTGGCCAGTTTTCAGGTCGGCGGCGCTGGCGGTCGAGGTGATGTCGGACGGGCTGGTGAAACTGTTTCCGATTCTGGGGAAGTAACAGCCACTAGACGGAGATGGTGCACCGGTCACCCCTATTTGCTCCTCATTTAGTAGCTGCTTGACCAATAGATACGGGGGTTATAGCGCTTCGCGAATCTTTTGTTCAATGTGTTCGTAGTCGCCTTCTCCTGCGTGGCTGAAAACAACATGGCCATCGCGGTCCACCCAATAGACTGCGGGCCAGTACCGATTGGCCCAGGCGGTCCACGTTGCATAGCGATTGTCTTGCGCCACGGGGGAGTCAATGCCGTGGCGCTGGATCGCGCTCTGCACCTTACCAGTTTCTCGCTCGAACGCGTACTCCGGCGTATGCACGCCGACCACGATCAGCCCCTGGTCCTTGTAGCGCTGGTACCAACTTTTGATGTGGGGCAAGGTGTTGACGCAGTTCACGCAGCCATAGGCTATCGCCAGCCGGGGAGCCCCGCTGCGACGGAATACGCCTGCGCATACTGGCCGCCTTGTCGCATGATTTGCAAACCGCCATCACCCGCATGCGTTTGCGCGTTGAAATGCTCGCATCCAGCCCCGCGCGCG
>NZ_DHXT01000150.1:32264-59330 GCF_002413825.1 Rhodoferax sp. UBA5149 | reverse complement strand
CGCGCGCTACCGACCTGCTGGACAACGCGATCAAGTTTGCCGGTGGCGCTGAACTGGTGATCGAGCAGATCCCGCCTGACACCGTCGATATGGTGGTTCGCGACAAGGGCCCTGGTATTCCAGCGTCAGCGCTGCGTCGCGCAACCCATGGCACTACAAAAACAATAGCTGGTCACGCATATTCCACGGGGCCTAGCGCCTCATTTCGTATTGAACCGTGGAACCACCGGCCTTAACGATTGGCTGATGCGAAGCGCTGGCTGGCCGATCGCGGCGACTCGATCACCCAGGAAGCTGGCCGAATCCGGAATCGGCTAGCCGAAATCTGAATTCGGCGAGACAACGTTTTGGGTTACGCGAAAAATCACCAGACCAATCCCGGCCAATATTTTCGGACTCACCCATGAAACGTTTTGCATTCGCCACCCTTGTGATCGCGGCGGCTCCTTTTCTCACCGCATGCGGCCACCTCTCACCTGGCCGTGCCGCCATGGTTTCAACCGGCTACGTCGCCCACGAGCTTTGTTCGGCCGTGTTTGTCGCCGGACGGGACCCCGAGCCCTACTACCGCGACGCCATCGAGCCACTTGGCGGTTCGATAGCGTTCTTGATGAAGCATGTTATCGATCGTGACCGCTCGGAGGTGCGCGCAACTTTCGCCGGAATGGCGCAGAGTCGCGCGATCTACCGGCCGCCGTTTGGATGTATCAATGCCACCGATACCGCTCTGGCAGGGACGACCGCACCGGCAATGACACATGACGCCGCACCGCCTCTGCTGGCACCGATAGCCGATTCTGCTGCAGTCCAGACCACGAATCCTGCACTGACCACCGCATTGGAGCGTGTTTTCGAGGAGCCAGCACAGGGGCCTCACCGCAACACGCAGGCCGTCGTCGTCATTCACCAGGATCGGATCATTGCCGAACGCTACGCGCCAGGCGTTGCTATCGACACACCGTTGGTAGGTTGGTCGGCAACCAAATCGGTGACAAACGCGCTGCTGGGAATCTTGGTCCAACAAGGAAAGCTCGACATGAATGCCTCGGCGCCAATCGAGGCCTGGGCCGATTCGCAGGACCCCCGGCACGCGATCACGCCGGATCAGTTGCTGCGCATGACAAGTGGACTGGACATGGGCCAAACGCTGCATGACGTCAGTCCGTTCGATCCAGCAGCACAAATGTTGTTCATTGAACACGACATGGCGGCCTTCGCAGAACGTGCGCCGCTGGCCCACCCGCCGGGAACGCATTGGAACTACACCGACCCGAACACCTTGCTGCTCTCGCGCATCGTTCGTCATTTGGCCGGTGGCGACATGGCCAGCACCTACACTTTTGTGCACCGCGAGTTGTTCGACAAGCTCGGCATGCAGCATGCGACGCTCGAGTTCGATGCGGCCGGTACGCCTGTGGGCTCCAGCCAAATGTGGGCCTCCGCACGCGACTGGGCAAAATTCGGTCTGCTCTATCTGCACGACGGCGTGGTTGGCGGCGAACGCCTTCTGCCGCCAGGGTGGGTCGCGTATTCGGCGCGGCAAACCCCAGGCGGCGAGTACGTTGGATACGGTGCCGGCTTCTGGACGAATCGGGGCAAGGGCTACGGTTCCGGCTACCGCACCCAGGCGGGCATCCCGGCGGACGCCTTCATGGCCCGAGGGAGCTACGGTCAGTACGTCGTGATTATTCCGTCGGAACAACTCATCATCGCCCGTTTCGGCCCGGCGTGGACGCCACGTGACGACATGGATGCGGTGGCCCGGTTAACGCGGGAAGTGATCGAAGCGCTGAAGCAGCACCCGGTCGCTTCCAACAAATGACCGCGTGGTACGCCGCACGCCAATGTCGCGGTCCCGAATGTCGGCCATGGCGTTTCCTTGGTGGATGGCTGGGACCATCAGTGTCTGACAAGGGCCGCACCGCGTCTGCGTGCTAACCAACACTGTGAACTAATCCGCCAGCGGACTTTTTCTGGTGTCGGCTGGCGCTGCTGCAAATTGCCTGCGTATGAAGGCCCAGCTCATGCGCGAAGCGTCCGGCCCTTTGGGGTCGCTGTAAGCGCAGCCCGCTGCGCCGCCGCTCCAGGCGTGCCCCAGCCCCGTGATGTCGCACAGGGTGGCGACCAGCCGTCCGCCCTTGCGGTAGTCGGTCACGGTGGCCGGGTAGCGTGCGCCGCGTTGCACCGTGCGCGCCGGGCCTGGCGTCGCGCCTTCCCGATCGGCCCACAAAACCACGGCCCGAGGGCCATTGCCGGGCGCGACGAGGGGGTCGGCGCTGCCCTGGATGACCAGCAGTGCGGGCAGATGAATGCCGACTGCCAGGGCAGCCAGTGGCGCGGCCACCCGGCGCCCGCGCATGGCGCCCAACGCCGTGGCCGACGAAGTCGCCACGCCCGGCGCGATGCCCGAATGCATGACGATGGCCCGAAAGCGTTCGGGGCGCCGCACGGCCAGCAGCGCCGCCAGGCTGGCTCCGGCCGAGAGGCCGGCCAGCGCAACGCAATTCGGGTCGACCGGCTGCGTCAGGCAGACCTGGTTGATGGCGGCGTCGATGGAGTCGGCCTCGCGCTGTGCGCGCCCTGATCGTGTGTCGTACCAGTTCCAACAGCCTTGCAGGTTGGCGAGGCGGTCCTGCTCCGGGTAGAGCACCAGAAAGCGCTCGCGCTGGGCGATGCGGTTCATTTTGGTGCTGACGGCCAGTGCTTGCGCGTCCTGGGCGCAACCGTGCAGCATCACCACCAGCGGCAGGCGCTCGGTGCGCCGCACGCCGGGTGGCTTGTAAAGCCGGTAGCGCCGCGCACCGCCGGCACTGAGCGCGACGCCGGTGCGCCACTGGCCTGCCGACGCGCCGACTGAAGCAGAGGGCGAACCCGAAGTCGGCGCACGTTTGGTCAGCGTGGGCTTGGCATGCGTGCGCTTGGCCAGCGCGGGTTTGCTCGACGTGAATTTCAGCGCCGTGGTTTTACGCGCCTTGGGCGGCGGGCGCAGCGCCTGTTTCATCGCCCTGGCCCCTGCGCGCAGGGCCAGGCGGGTCATGGCGTTCAGTGAACGCTGGAGTGAACGGCTCAAAATGGAACTTCGCCTGCGCTGACCGCACCCCTGGCGTCGTCAGGAGGATGACCGGCGAGGTAGCCCCCCAAAGCGAAAGCAATCGCCTGCGTCAGCGTGACCCAGAGAATGGTGAATGTCCCAAACGCCGTCGCCTGCAGGTCGCTTTGCCCCCCGAACGACCACGTGCTCAATGCGCGTTCTGGCGCTGGTTCGTTGGCGCAGGCGGAGAAGGAAGGTAACACGTGAGTCTCCCGAAGGTGGCGTTGCCCGACTATCACGCAGGCAACTGACGGCCTCTGTCTGGTAACGCACAGAGTGGCAATTTGTTGCCTTGGTGCGGTATCGAACAGATTGAAGGGCGCCACGCGCCTATTGTTCTGATGGGGTGCCAGTCAATCTGCACGGTGCTCCGGTTTTTTTCCACAGCAACTCATGAATGGGCATTGATATGAACTACCAAGAACGCGACAACTACGGCATGTACAAAGGCACTCGCGGCGACGGACCCGGTCCTGCACTGATGGGGGCCAATACCCTGGTGGGCAATGACGTCTACAACCAGCAGGATGAAGATCTGGGCGATGTCAAGGAAATCATGCTTGACATGAGCACTGGCCGGGTTAGCTATGCCGTTTTGTCTTTCGGCGGCTTTCTCGGAATGGGCGAAAAGCTGTTCGCCGTACCCTGGGACGCCTTGACGCTGGATACCGTGAATAAACGTTTCACGCTGAACGTGCAGAAAGACAAACTGGCTGATGCACCCGGATTTGACAAGGACCATTGGCCCGATATGTCGGATCAGACCTGGGCCAAGGGCATTCATGACTACTATGGGACAAAACCCTACTCGACCATCGCCAGCATTTAGCTGCTAACTTCACTTCACCTTATTCCATGGGCAAGCCGGGAGGTGGAATGTCTTTTACTCTGACGCGCTGCAAAAACGCTGGCTTTACCTGTCACCAGTTGACGCGCTGGTCGACCTCGTAGTCGGGTGCGGATTGCGCCGCCAGATCCCAGTCCGGTTCAATTTGCACCTCCTCGCCCGCAGGGATACTGGCGGGTCAGGGTAATGGCCCTCGGCCCTCCATGCCGTGACGGATACGCCACTGTTTCACCATGATCGCCCCCCGTCATCATCTTGGACCGCGTATGGGTTGCCTTTGCAGCATCTTCCATCCGACCATGCAAGCTCTATACTGCCAAAGATGCCAACCGTTCTCAGAATTTCGGGATTCCGGTTTCATTTCTATTCTGATGAACGCATGGAGCCGCCCCATATTCACGTCGAACTGGTGATGGCGAATGCAAATTCTGGCTATCACCCGTAGCTCTGGCAAAGAATCGTGGCATGAGTGCAGTCGATATTCGCAGAGTGGAGCGCCTGCTATACGAACACCAGACCTTTCTATTGGAGAAATACAATGATTTTCAATCCCAATGAATTTGAGTTTGTAGCCACGCGGGCCTGGGTAGCGAACCGTACCGTCTTTATGGAATTGACTGATGGACGGCAGATAGGTTTCCCGGCAGCCAGATTTCACCGCTTGGCGAGCGCGACGGACGAACAATTGGCAGAAGTCACATTGCGCATGAATGGTTCGGCGTTGCGCTGGGAAGCTTTGGACGAAGACATCACTGTCACGGGTGCCGCGCTTGGAAGATTTCAGTCACCATTGCCCCAGGCCGCCTGAGTAGCTGTTCGCTACCCCTCCATCCCCCTTTTCAGCCGCCACTGCTTGACCAGCGCGTAGATTGCAGGAATCACGGCCAGCGTCAGCACCGTGCTGGAGATCATGCCTCCCACCATCGGCGCGGCGATGCGGCTCATCACTTCGGAGCCGGTGCCGCTGCCCCACATGATCGGCAAGAGGCCGGCCATGATGGCGACCACGGTCATCATCTTGGGGCGCACGCGCTCGACGGCGCCTTCCATCACCGCCTCGTACAGGTCGCTGACATTGGGCGCGCGACCGGCCTCGTGGCACTTGGTCTTGACCGCCTCCCAGGCGTGATCGAGGTAGATCAGCATGATGACGCCGGTTTCGGCGGCCACCCCGGCCAGCGCAATAAAGCCGACCGCCACGGCCACCGACAGGTTGTAACCGAGCCACCACATCAGCCAGATGCCGCCGACCAGGGCGAACGGCACCGAGAGCATGACGATCAGCGTCTCCGTGATGCGCCGGAAGTTCAGATACAGCAACAGGAAGATCGACAGCAGGGTCACCGGAATGACCACCTTCATTTTCTCGATGGCACGTTCCATGTACTCGAACTGGCCGCTCCAGGTGACGTAGTAGCCCGGCGGGAACTTGATCTGTTGGGCCACCGCCTTCTTTGCGTCGGCCACGTAGCCGCCAATGTCGCGATCCCGAATGTCAACGTAGATGTAGGCTGACAGCAGTGCGTTCTCGGTGCGGATGCCGGGCGCGCCCTTGGCGACCACCACCTTGGCCAACTGCCCCAGGGGAATCATGGCCCCGTCCATGGCCGGGATCAGCACCTCGCGCTCGATCTGCTGCGGGTCGCCGCGCAGCTCGCGCGGGTAGCGCACGGTGACGCCATAGCGCTCCCGGCCCTCGACCGTGGTGGTCACCATGTCACCGCCCAGCGCGGTACCGACCACATCCAGCAGGTCGCCCACATTCAGCCCGTAGCGGGCCAGTTGCTCGCGATCGGGTTCGATGTTGAGGTAAAAACCGCCGGTGATGCGCTCGGCGAAGGCGCTGGTGGTGCCGGGCACGGTTTTGACCACGGCCTCGATTTGCTTGGCCAGTATTTCCATCTGGTCCAGATCCTTGCCGAAGACCTTGATGCCAATCGGCGTGCGAATACCGGTGGACAGCATGTCGATGCGGGCCTTGATCGGCATCGTCCAGGAGTTCGCAACGCCCGGGAACTGCAAGGCCTTGTCGAGTTCGGCAATCAGCTTGTCGATGGTGAGGCCCGCGCGCCATTCGGATTCCGGCTTGAGGTTGATCACGGTCTCGAACATCTCGGTCGGCGCCGGATCGGTCGCCGTGTTGGCGCGCCCGGCTTTGCCGTAGACCGATGCGACTTCGGGGAAGCTCTTGATGATCTTGTCCTGCGTCTGCAGCAGCTCGGCGGCCTTGGTGATCGACATGCCGGGCAGGGACGCCGGCATGTAGAGCAAGGAGCCTTCGTTGAGCGTGGGCATGAATTCGGAGCCGAGCTGGGAGGCCGGGTAGTACGAGACAGCCAGCGCCAGCAGGGCGAGAAGAATCGTCACTTTCTTCCAGCGCATGACGCCGGCAATGATCGGGCGGTAGACCCAGATCAGAAAGCGGTTCACCGGATTTTTCGCCTCCGGCATGATCTTGCCGCGGATGAACAGCAGCATCAGCACCGGCACCAAGGTGACCGACAGCAGCGCCGCACCCGCCATGGAAAAGGTCTTGGTGTAGGCCAGCGGCGAGAACAGCCGCCCTTCCTGGCCTTCGAGACTGAAAACCGGCAGGAATGAGACGGTGATGATGAGCAGCGAGAAGAACAGCGCGGGGCCGACTTCCTTGCAGGCGGCCAGCATGGCATCAAAGCGGTCGCTTTTCGTGTGGCCCTCAGGCAGCCGCTCCAGATGTTTGTGGGCGTTCTCGATCATGACGATGGCGGCGTCGATCATGGCGCCGATGGCAATCGCGATGCCGCCCAGGCTCATCAAATTGGAGCTCATGCCCAGCAAGCGCATGGCGATGAAGGAGATCAGGATGCCCACCGGCAGCATCAGGATGGCGACCAGCGCGCTGCGCACATGCAGCAGGAAGACGACACAGACCGCCGCCACGATGAGCGACTCCTCCAGCAGCGTTCTTTTCAGGGTGTCAATGGCGCGGTTGATCAACTCGGAGCGGTCGTACACCGTTTGCACCGTCACCCCGGCGGGCAGGCCGGGACCGATTTCTGCGATCTTTTCCTTCAGGTTGGCGATCACTTCCAGCGCGTTCTGGCCATAGCGCGCCATGGCGATGCCCGACACCACCTCGCCTTCGCCATTGAGTTCGGTAACTCCGCGCCGCTCGTCGGGCGTCAGTTCGACCCGCGCAATGTCGCGGACCAGCACCGGCGTGCCCTTGTCGCTCTTGACCACCAGCATCTCGATATCGCTCTTGCCGCGCAAATAGCCCTTGCCGCGCACCATGTACTCGGTCTCGGCCATCTCCACCGCGCGACCACCGACATCGCGGTTCGAGTCGCGGATCACCTGCGCCACCTTCATCAGCGGGATGCCGTAGGCGCGCAGCTTGACCGGGTCGACCGTCACCTGGTAGGTTTGCACGAAGCCGCCGATGGAGGCCACTTCGGCCACGCCATGCGCCTTGGTCAGTTGATAGCGCACATACCAGTCCTGGATCGAGCGCAGTTCGGCCAGCGTCTTGTCCTTGGCCAGCAGCGCGTATTGGTAGACCCAGCCGACCCCGGTGGCGTCCGGCCCGATCTGCGGCGTGATGCCCTTGGGCATGCGTCCGGACGCGAAGTTGAGGTACTCCAGCACGCGCGAGCGGGCCCAGTAGATGTCGGTGCCGTCTTCAAAAATGATGTAGACGAAGGACGCGCCAAAGAAAGAAAAACCGCGCACCACCTTGGATTTGGGCACTGACAGCATGGAGGTCGTCAGCGGGTAGGTGACCTGGTCCTCCACCACCTGCGGTGCTTGGCCGGGGTACTCGGTGTAGACGATGACCTGCACGTCCGATAGGTCGGGCAGCGCGTCGATCGGTGTCCTGAGGACGGCAAAGACGCCCCAGAGCGTGATAAACAGGGTGGCGAGCAGGACCAGAAAGCGGTTCCGGCCCGACCATTCGATGATGTTGGACAGCATGGCTGGTACCGGTCAGTGACCGGCGGGCGCCGTAGCCGCCAGCGGTTTGACGCTGGTGATGACCCATTCACCGGGCTGACGCTCGACGAACTCGACGGCGACTTTGGCACCCGGCTTCAAGTCCTTGAGCAGGGCGTCGTTGGCGGCCTTGAACTCCATGGTCATGGCCGGCCACTTGAGGCTGGCCACCGGGCCGTGCGAGAGACTAACCGTGCCGGCCTTGGCGTCTATGCTGTCGACCGTCCCTTCAGCATGGTGGCCGGACGTTTTCCCGGCGGGCGCGGCTGACGCGGCCGGGGCCGCTACGGGGGCCGAGCTGCCAAAACCACCGACCGCCGCCTTGAGATTGCTCTCGGCATCGATCAGGAAGTTGGCCGCCACCACCACTTTGTCGCCGTCCTTCACGCCGTCCAGGACTTCCACGTAGTTGTCGTTGCGGGAGCCCAGCTTGACCTCTCGCGGCTCGAAGCGGCCCTCGCCTTGGCTGATCAGGACCATCTGGCGCGTGCCGCTATCGATGACCGCGGAAGCCGGTACGGTGACCACCGTGCCTTTGCTGGAGGCCGACAATTCCACCTGGGCGAACATGCCGGGTTTGAGCAACAGGCCGGGGTTAGCGAGTTCGACCCGCACCGCCACGGTGCGCGTCTCGGCTTTGAGGGTCGGATAGACGTAGGTCACGCGGCCCTCGAACAGCTTGTCCGGGTAAGCGTAGATTTTGACCTTGGCCTTGGCACCGGATTTGACCAGGGCGATGTCCTGCTCGAAGACGTCGGCGACGACCCACACAGCGGAGAGATCCGCAATCTGGTAGAGCGCCTCTCCAGGCATGAAGCGCATGCCCTGCACCGCCTTTTTCTCAATCACGATGCCAGCCACCGGCGAGCGAAAGGTCAGGGTTCGCCTGGACTCACCGGATTTGGCCAGCGCCTTGATCTGTTCTTCCGAAATATCCCAGTTCTTGAGGCGTTGCAGGCTGGATTCGGCCAGCTGCTTCATGCCGGACTGGGCCGGGCTGCCCGCCTCCTTGAGCGATTCCACGCCTTGCGCGGCAATCGCGTATTCGCGCTGGGCCGACACCAGCTCCGGGCTGTAGACCTCGAACAGCGGCTGGCCGCGACCGACCGGCTGGCCGGTGACGTTCACATGCAGGCGCTCAACATAGCCTTCGAATTTGGGGGCAATGGAGAAAAGACGGCGTTCATCGGGCTCGATGCGGCCGGCCGCGCGGACGGCCCGGTCCAGCACGCGCAGCTGGGCGGCTTCGGTGCGCACGCCTAGTTTTTGAACCTTGTCGGTGCTGATCTTGATCTGCCTGGCGGCTGCGGGATCGTTATCCTCTTCACCGCTGTAGACCGCGATGTAGTCCATACCCATGGGGTCTTTTTTCGGAACCGGCGAGGTATCGGGCAGGCCCATCGGGTTGCGGTAATAAAGGAGTTTTCGCTCCTGTTGTCCGTTGCCACCGGTCGCACTGGCGGCGCTGGCCGCCACCGCTGAACTGACTCCACCGTGCGTTGTGGCGCCCCGGTTGCCCAACCAGTAGCCACCACCGGCGGCGAGCAGCGCCACCGTGATGACGCCCACGGCAATTCCCGTGCCCTGCTTCATAGATCTTCCCCTATTAATTTTTCGATTTCGGCGAGACGGATTTGAGCCTCCATTTGGGCCTTGATCTGGTTTTGTTTGGCTTGTCGGATCTGGCGCTGGGCGTCCAGCAGCGTGGCGAAATCGACCTTGGTGTTTTCATAGCTGGCCAGCGCGGACTTGAAGGTGAGCTCCGACTGCGGCAGCAGGCTGGTCGTAGTCGTCATTTCGGTGCGGCGGGCGGCGTCGAGTCCCGACAGGTTTTCCGCCAGCTCACTCAGTACCTGATTCGCCGCCGCTTCCCGGCGCACGCGGGCGGCCGACAACATGGCCTCGGCTTCGCGTTCCTGCGAACGGCGTGAGGATTGCTGCAGGGGGATGTTGAGCTCCACCATCAGGCCCCATTCCTTGATCGCGCTGCCGTACTGGACCGGGGCCACGCTGACATTGAAATCCGGATAGCGGTTCTTGTAGGTCAGCTCGCGCGTTTTCTCGGCCGCCTTGAGTTTGGCGTCTTCCGAAAATAGCTGCGGATTGTGGCCACGCACGCGCTCTTCCAGAGCGCCGTATGCCAGTCGCGTGGCGGGCGGCATGGGGCGCAAGCGCTCCGGTGGCGCCAGTGCCGCGTTGGCGGGACGGGCGAGCAAGGCATTCAAGCGCGCCTGGACCATGCGCCGCTCGTTCTCCAGCGCGATGAACTCATTGCGCATATTGCTCTGCTCGACTTGCGCGCGAATGACATCCTGCTGCACCGCCAGACCACCGGCGTAGCGCGACTGCGCCACTTGTTCCAGACGCGCCATCAGGTCCAGTATTTCGGTCGTCAAGCGTTCGCTCTGGTGCAGGTAGTAAAACTGCGCGTAGGCAGACTTGATGCGCGCAGACAACTCGGCCCAGGTGCCCAGCGCACGCCCTTCGGCGCTTTCGGCCTCCAGTGCGGCGATGTCGCGCCTGAGATCGCGCTTGCCAAACCAGGGCACGTCCTGCATCAAGGTGTAGCGTGTACTGCCCACCTGGTTGGGCAACAGGGTCGGGTTCTGCTCACCGGCCTTGGTGATGTCCATCAGCTCGACGCGGAGTTTGGGGTCGGGCAAGGCGCCGGCCGGCGTCACCCGCTCGGCCGCGGCCTGCGCCTCGTAGCGCATGCCGCTGTATTCCGGATTTCTTTCCCTGGCGATCGCGAGCAGCGATTGCACATCTGCCCCGGGTGGCGTTTCCTGCGCTGCGGCGGCGACGCAGCAAACACTGGCAACCGCCGCGAGCAAGAAGCCCCTGGGGTTTTGAATAGATGTCATGCGAAAGTCCCTGTTGATTGTCCGAATCCGGCCGGCCAGGTCGGCGAGCCTGGGTGACTTACTTTACCGGCTCGAAGCGCACCACCGTCATGCCGCCGCTGGCGGGGTCGGTGGCAAAGCGGATTTTCTGTCCTTCCTTCATTTGATCGAGCCAGGCCACATCCTTGACGCGGTAGGCCATGGTCATTGCCGGCATGCCGCTGGGCAGGGGACCGTGCGACAAGGTGACCCGTCCCGTGGACTTGTCGATTTTCTTCACCACGCCCTCGGCCAGCGGCGTTTCGGCGGCGGCCATCTGCATCGCGGCGGGGCCGCCGTGAGGGCTGTGGTCTGTTTGGGCCATGGCCTGCATGGAAAAGCCGGCGCTGGCCAGCACGATGAGCGCGGGGGCAATGAAAGTCCTCATGGGGTTTTCTCCTGGGGTTGGATGCAATGAGCACAGTTTGCACGACTCGCCCCGACGGCTAGCTGACCGCCAAATTACATTTTTGTTATTTTCAGCTTGCCAACTTGCCGTTGCGGCGCAGGCGCAGTGCATTGCCGATCACCGACACGGAACTGAAGCTCATGGCCAGGGCCGCGATCATCGGCGACAGCAGCCAGCCCGTCAGCGGGTACAGCACGCCGGCTGCGACGGGGATTCCCAGCGTGTTGTACAGGAGGGCAAACAGCAAGTTCTGTTTCATGTTGGCGACGGTGGCTTCCGACAAGGCCCGCGCGATGGCGATCCCGCGCAAGTCACCCTTGACCAGTGTCAGCTGTGCGCTGTTCATCGCGACATCGGTCCCGGTCCCCATGGCGACGCCGACATCGGCTTTGGCCAGCGCTGGTGCATCGTTGATGCCGTCCCCGGCCATTGCCACGATGCGGCCTTCCTTCTGCAGTCGTTCGACCAGCAGCAGCTTGTCCGCCGGTTTGACTTCCCCATGCACCTCGTCGATGCCCAGACGGGCGCCGATCGCCTTGGCCGTGGTCAGGCCGTCACCGGTGGCCATCACGATGCGCAGGCCGGCCGCTTTCAGGGTCGCCAAGGCTTCGGGCGTACTGGGCTTGATCGGATCGGATACGGCGAGCAGGCCTGCCAATTGCCCATCAACGGCCAGATGCATCACGCTGGCACCTTCGGCGCGCAAGGCCTCGGCCTGTGACACCAGGGGCGCAACCGAGACGCCGATCTGCTGCATCAGCGTGGTATTGCCCAGCGCCAGCTGCCGCCCTGCGACCTGCCCGCGCACACCAATACCCGACCCGGACTCGAAGTTCTCGGGTTTGTCCAGTGTCATGCCGCGCTCCCGGGCGGCGCGCACTATTGTTTCGGCCAGCGGGTGCTCGCTGCCCTGGTCCAGGCTTGCGGCCAGGCGCAATACTTCATCGGCCTCAAAGCCTGGGGCGGGAACGGCACGGTCAAACGCCGGGCGGCCCTCGGTCAGCGTGCCGGTCTTGTCGATGATGAGGGTGTCAATCTTGCGCAGGTTTTCGATGGCGGCGGCATCGCGAAACAGCACGCCCCGAGTGGCACCCAGACCGGTGGCCACCATGATGGACATGGGCGTGGCCAGGCCCAGGGCGCAAGGACAGGCGATGATCAGAACCGCGACTGCATTGATCAGGCCGAAGACCCAACTGGGCTCGGGCCCAAACAATCCCCACGCCAAGAAAGTCAGCGCGGCGATGGCCACGACGGTCATGACAAAGTAGCCCGCCACCAGGTCAGCCATGCGCTGCATCGGAGCCCTGGAACGCTGGGCTTGTGCCACCATCTGCACGATTTGCGCGAGTACCGTGCTGGCGCCAACCCGCTCGGACCGCATCACCAAGGCGCCACTGGTGTTGAGTGTCGCGCCGATCACTTTGTCCCCCACACGCTTGGTCACCGGCAACGGTTCACCCGTCAGCATGGACTCATCGACCGCACTGCTGCCTTCGACCACCACGCCGTCGACCGGCACTTTCTCGCCGGGGCGGATGCGCAATTTGTCATCAATATGCACATCGCTCAGGGGTACGTCTTCTTCGCCGCCGTCGTCACGGATGCGCCGGGCGGTCTTGGGGGCCAGACCGAGCAAGGACTTGATGGCGGCTGATGTCTGTGACCGGGCCTTGAGCTCCAGCATCTGGCCCAGCAAGGTGAGCGAGATGATCACGGCCGCCGCTTCAAAATAGACGGCGACCCGACCCATCGAGACGAAGGAGGCCGGAAATACCTGCGGCGCCACGGTCGCCACCACGCTGTAGACGAATGCGGCACCGGTGCCAAGCCCGATCAGGGTCCACATATTGGGGCTGTGATTCACCACCGACTGCCAGCCGCGAACGAAGAAGGGCCAACCGGCCCACAACACGATGGGCGTCGCGATGACCAGTTCGACCCAGCTCTGCACTGCCATGTCCATCCATTGCAGTCGGTGGCCGAACATGGCGAGCACGAAGACGATGGCAGTCAGCGGCAAGGTCCACCAGAAACGGCGCTGGAAATCACGTAACTCGGGGTTGTCGTCGTCCCCCAGCTCAGGCAGTATCGGCTCCAGCGTCATGCCGCACTTGGGGCAGTTGCCGGGATGGTCTTGACGGACCTCCGGGTGCATCGGACAGGTGTAGATCGTGCCCCCCGCATCGGCGACCGACGGGGGGCTTGAAAGACTGCCGGCGCCGGTGGTACTGGCAGTGTTCATGGACTTGTTCTTTTCAGGCCAGGGCGGCGCACACCCGCTGCAGCCGTTCGCGGGCCTCTTGCGCCACCCGGGCCACCTCCGGGTTGTCGGTCATTTGCAGCATCGCTATCGGGTCGATGAAGCCGACCGTCACCTCGCCGCCGCCATCCTGGCGCACTGCAACATTGCACGGCAGCAGCAGGCCGATATCGGGTTCCGCCGTCAGCGCGCGGTGCGCCAGCGGCGGGTTGCAGGCGCCCAGAATGCGATGCGCTGGAACGTCGATGTTCAACTTGTTCTTCATCGTCGCCTGCACGTCGATCTCGGTCAAGACGCCGAAACCCTCCGTCTTCAGGGCGGCAGTCACGCGCTCAACCGCAGCGGTGAAGTCGGTCTTGCCAAGATGGGCGTGAAATCCGTAGGGCGTGGATGCAGGCCTTGCGTCGCTCGCGGGGGGTGTTGATGTTCGGTCGCTAGGGGTCATGGTCAGTTCCTTCCAGAATTGTTAATTGCCCGAGCTGCGTCTCATGAGGCAGCTCGCGTGTTTGAGCTTGGCGTCAGGTCGGGCGCCGTATTACTTGCCGCCTCGCTTGACGATCCATGCGACGAAGCCGACAACCACGATGACAAGCAAAATCGGCACCCATATCCCGCCGTATTCGCCCATCGAACCGACACCCCATGTGCCGCCGTTCATCATGTTTCCGTTTTGCGCGAACGAGGCGCCGCTGCTAAGCAGCGATGTCATGCCAGCAGCCATAGAAAGCAAGGTCTTCATAAATTTTCTCCGGTAAAACATCGAAGTCAATTTACGTGGGCGTCCTGCCAACGTCTGTGCGGCATCACACACACCCTTGCTGAAACGAAACAAATCGGGGAATACTGTTCCAGAAAGCGGGACCAGCTCTCACCCAGACCCTACGCATCACCCGGTCCGTCGTTGCTGGCCTCAGAGCAGCACCGGTTTGTCCGGCAATTCATTGCGGCTGCGACCGTCAGCGGGAAAATGTTCCACCAAATGCTGCGTCACCGCCTGCACGCCGCTGACCACGCCACCTTCATAGTTCGCTTGTTTGAAGGCGGCCTCCATCTGGTGACACACTTTGTTCCATTCTTGCGCGCTCACCTTGGCGTCAATCCCGCGATCAGCAACAATCTCCACCGCCCGATCGGCGAGCAGCACGTAAATCAGCAAGCCATTGTTGTGTTGCGTGTCCCACACGCGCAGTTGCGAAAAAACTTCAATCGCGCGCGCTCTGGCCGACTGCCCCTTGAACAGTGGCACGCCGTCCAGCGCACCCTCCACCGCGAAACGGATTTCTCCGACATGGGCGGTCTCGCTGGCTTTGATCGTTTTCTCGATCATCATCAAGGTGCTGCGGGAAAAGGCCCGTCTGACCTGTCCACGGGTCGCCAGCAAATGTCTCACAATGCGTTTGATATCCATGACTACCATCTCCCCGACGCACCGCCGCCACCGAAACCTCCGCCGCCGCCGCTGAAGCCACCACTGCCTCGGCCACCTCCGCCGTAGTAACCGCCAAGTCCACGCCCGCCCATGCCACCACCCAGCAGCGTAACGAATAGCGCGATCACCCCAGCGACCAACGCGATGGATAGGGCGCCCACAAAGAACCAGGCAATTACCGCTACAGCGCCGCCAGCGACCAGCGCGCCAGGGACTCGGCCCAATGCGGCGCGCAGCACGCCACCCACCGCAAGGGCGAGAATGAAGAGAATGGGTGCGTACTGACGAACATCCCCGATGTTTCCCGCAGGCTGACGGGCGGGTTCCGGTAGGGGCTCGCCATCAATGACACGGATGATTTGCCCTATTCCGGCCGCAATGCCGCCATAGAAGTCTTGGCTCTTGAATCGCGGCACGATGGTTTCGCTGATGATGCGCTTGCTGGTGGCATCGTTGAGCGCCCCCTCCAGGCCGTATCCCACCTCGATACGCACCGTACGGTCGTCTTTGGCAACGACCAGGATGGCGCCGTCGTCGACCTTCTTTCGGCCGAGCTTCCATTGCTCCGCAACACGCAAGGCGTATTGTTCGATGGCTTGCGGCGCTGTCGACGCCAGCATCAGGACAGCCAACTGACTGCCTTTCCTGGCCTCAAGCGCGGTCAAGGTTTGCTCCAGGGAGGCCTTCTGCTCTTCGGTGAGGGTGCCGGTCTGGTCGGTGACATGCCCTCTCAAGGGCGGAACGGAAACCTGTGCCCCGGCAAAGAAGGCCCAGCAAAGCGTGACGGCAAGCAGCAAAGCTCTGGCTACCCCTCTCGCAGTCCTCGGTGTGATCACTTGGCCGCTCCTGACGCACCGTCTTTGGGCTGCACGGGTGCGGCGTCAAAGCTGACGCTCGGCGGCCTGGAGATTTCCTTTTCGTTGTCAACCGTGAAGTTGGCCTTTTGCTTGTACCCAAACACCATTGCGGTCAAATTGGAGGGAAAGGATCGCACCGTCACGTTGTAGTCCTGCACCGACTTGATGTAGCGGTTGCGCGCCACCGTGATGCGGTTCTCGGTCCCTTCCAACTGGGCCTGCAGGTCCCGGAAACCCTGGTTGGCTCTGAGGGTCGGATAGTTCTCTGAAACCACCATCAGCCTCGACAGCGCCCCCGTCAACTCACCCTGCGCTTGCTGGAATTTCTGGAATGCCGCCGGGTCGTTAATCAGTTCCGGTGTGGCCTGGATGGAGGTGGCTTTTGAGCGCGCTTCGATCACCTTGGTCAGGGTGTCCTGCTCGAACTTCGCCTCGCCCTTGACGGTGTTGACGAGATTGGGGACCAGGTCCGCGCGGCGCTGGTACTGGTTGACGACCTCCGACCAACTCGCCTTGACTTGCTCGTCCGTGGTTTGAAATGTGTTGTAGCCGCAGCCGCCCAGGCCAAGCGCCAGCAATGCCAAAAGTAAAGTAAGCAATTTGCGCATGTCGATTTCTCCGTTAAAGTTCAGCGATGCTAGTGCGAAGGTGGGTAGGTGTCCAGTTCCTGTGCGGCGCCAGCCTCCACGGGATTGATGGTGGCCCTATTCATCTCCGTTCGAGTCCTCTTGAAAACTTGCCCACCAGGGGCGGCTCACGCAGGATTCAGACCAAACCGTCCTTACGCGAGCGGTTGCGGCCGCTGGCGCAATTCCCAGACGAAATTGCATTCGTTCTGGCCATCCGAAATCCGGCGCCCCATGCCACCGCGATCAAACGTCATTTCGTCGGGTAGGTAGGAATTGAACATCGCGTTATCGATCTGGCAGACAATGGGCGTCATCTCGGGAATGCCCAGGTGGACCGCAAATTCATGGAACATGCAGCGCGTGATCTTGATCTCGAACCGCCGATCCGTACGTTCCACGACTTCCATCTTATTCCAGCGAACCAGGCCAGTGCGGTTGTTCTCTAGCTCCAGATCCGCGAAATTCCGGAAGTTCCGTTCCTTGTGAACGGTATCGAACTGCAGGTTCTGCGCCGCCGTGCCGCCCGTCAACAGTGCGACACGCATGATCTCGAACGCCTTGCGTTGGCCTATTTTCTCCTTGAGATTCAAATAGACCCAAGCCGGTAACGCCGCCAGATCGATCAGCTCGCGAGGAAACCGTGGGTCTATCGTCTTTTTGAAACGATTCAGCGTGAGCTTGCGTTGTAGAAGAAATAGTCTCGGAAATCGCAGCTCCTGGCCCAGCATATGAAGCAATAGCGGTGTGGTGACCTTCTTCATGTCAAATTGCGGCGTTATGGTCATTTGAGTTTCCCCTGTGTTGGCTTGCGCATGGCGGTTCGTCTGTCGTCGCTTTGATGCACGCTGTGGCATCTGCTCTGATCCGGCGAAGGTCTGGCCAGCCTTACCTGTCAGTGCCCACCGCAGCACGCGTGGTCGGCCGGTGCGCCACCGCTGATGTACTTTTCCGGTTCAGCGACAAACGACTTGTGACATATTTCCGAGCAAAAATAATAGATCTGCCCGGCATGTTCTTCCTTAGCCGCTGCCTTGTCTGGCTCCACCTTCATCTTGCATACTGGATCGATCATCATGTTCCACCTCCATATCATCATGCCAATGGTTGCCACCATGGTGTTGCAGAGTCGACTCCGGGGGCAACCGATCCGGAACCGGTACAAACTTATCTGCAGTACAGCTTTACCTTACCCTACCCTACCCTGCGCGGCGACCACCGGCGCGCCGTGTGATCCCGCTTGTCTGATGCCGGCGAGCTTGGTCCGTTTGAGCATCAGCGCATTGATGGCCACGACTGCTGAACTGCCCGACATCGACAGTGCAGCAATTTCCGGGGACAAGGTGAAGGGATAAAAGACACCTGCCGCCAGCGGGAAGGCGATCACGTTGTAGCCCACCGCCCACCACAGGTTTTGGTGCATCTTGCGCAGCGTGGCGCGCGACAGTTCGATGGCGCCAACGATGTCGTAAGGGTCACTCTTCATTAGCACGACCTGAGCGCTTTCCATTGCCACGTCGGTGCCCGCGCCGATCGCAAATCCCACGTCCGCCTGGGTCAGGGCCGGTGCATCGTTGATGCCGTCGCCGACCATGCCGACCTTGTTTCCCTGGTCCTGCAGTTCCTTGATCTTGGCCGCCTTCTGGCCGGGCAACACATCGGCCAGCACGATGTCGATGCCCAGTTCCTTCCCAATGCGCTCGGCCGTGGCCTGGTTGTCACCGGTCAGCATGGCCACCTTGACCCCCCGCTCCTGCAGCTTGGCGATCGTCGCCTTCGACGTCGGGCGCACCGCGTCTGCGATGGCGATGAGGCCGATGAGCTTGCCCGCGCGGGCGACATGGACCACCGTGCGACCACCGCCTTCGAGCCTGGCGGCCTCTGCCGCCAGTGCATCGAGGTTCACGTTTTCGGACTGCAGCAGCTTGCGGTTGCCCAGCAAAACCACATCTGCGCCGATGTTGGCTCGCGCCCCCTGCCCATCGATATTGCTGAAGCCCGTGGCGACGTCGGTGGGGGCGGAGCCGGCGCGCTTGAGAACCGCCTGCGCCAGCGGATGCTCCGAGAACTTCTCGACGGCTGCCGCGGCGGCCAGCAACTGCGCTTCGCTGACGCCAGGGGCCGTCACCACCTCGACCACTTCGGGCTGCCCGAGTGTGAGCGTGCCGGTCTTGTCGAAGACAATAACGGTCAGCTTGGTGGCGTTCTCCAGTGCCGCGGCGTTCTTGAACAAGATGCCATTCATCGCCCCCAGCCCGGTGCCGACCATGATGGCCATCGGCGTGGCCAATCCAAGCGCGTCGGGACAGGCGATCACGAACACCGTGATCGTCAGGGTCAGCGCGAACAGCAAGGGCTGGCCGATGACCCAAAACCACACGCCGAAGGTGAGCAGCCCAGCGGCAATGGCTGCCAGCACCAGCCACTGCGAAGCCTGATCGGCCAGCAGTTGGCCTGGTGCCTTGGAGTTCTGCGCTTCCTGGACCAATTTGACAATCTGCGCCAGCGCCGTGTCGGCACCGACCTTGGTCGCCTTGTAGCGAAAGCTGCCGCTCTTGTTGATGGTGGCGCCGATGACGGGATTGCCAGGCACCTTCTTGACCGGCATCGATTCGCCGGTCAACATGGACTCGTCGACTTGCGAGCTGCCTTCAGTGATCTCGCCGTCTACCGGAATTTTGTCGCCTGGCTTGATGACGACGATCTCTCCGGCGACGACCTCCGCAGTAGGCACCTTGGTTTCGATGCCGCCGCGCATGACCGTGGCCATCGGCGGAGCCAGGTCCATCAGCGCGCGTATCGCGTCCGACGCACCGGCGCGGGCACGCATTTCCAACCAGTGGCCCAGCAGAATGAACACCAGCAACACGGCCGATGCTTCATAGAACACCTCCCCTTCGTAGAAGAAGGTGGCGCCCACGCTGAAGACATAGCCGGTGCCAACGGAGAGAACGATCAGCGTCGCCATGTTGGCAACCTTGTTGCGGGCAGCCCGCCAGGCGGCGACCAGGAAGGGCCATACGGGATAGGCGATGGCACCGGTGGCGACAATGAAGAGGAAGAGTTTGCGATCCAGACCGAAAGGCGTCGGAAAGTCGCCGAACATCTTGCCCATCGGCGAGTACAGGAAGACCGGAACAGCAAACACCAGAGCCACCAGGAAGCGGTTGCGCATGTCGCTTGCCATATCCTGCATAGACATGCCTGGCGCATGGCCCATGTCATGCATCATGTCGGCCTTATCGTGCGTCTTGTGGTCGGCTGACGAGTCGACGTGCCCTCCGTGCGAGCCATGACCGGCGTGGTCTGCATGGGAATCTCCGGTCGTCTTGTGGTCCACCGGATCGCAGACATGGGCGGGTAGGAGTTCACCGCGGCAGTGGTAACCGCAATCGACCACGCGCTGCCGGATGGCTTCAAGGGTGGTTCGCGCTTCGTCATAGTGCACGGTGGCGCTGCCGGCGACGTAGTTCACTTCGGCGTGATGAACGCCGGGGAGCGTCGATAGCTGCCGCTGGACGCCCACCGCACTCAGGGTGGAAACCAGCTCGCCAACTTCGACAGTGCTTGTTTTCATGATTGCTCCTTGGCAGGCGGGATTCAGCGTGCCAATTGCTTGGCGGCGATGCAATCCGGCGTAAATTCGAACGCGATGTCCGGTTCAGGCTGGACGAGTTTTATTTTCTTGCCGGCGTAGTGCAGCCGAGACAGGATGTCGCGCATCAGATTGAGGCGCGCGAGGCGCTTGTCGTCCGCGCGCACGATGTGCCATGGGGCGACAGCGGTATGTGTTCGCAGCAGCATCGTGTCACGCGCGGCGGAGTATGCTTTCCAGTGTTTGACTGCCACCGCGTCGATCGGGCTGGACTTCCACTGCTTGAGCGGATCGCGCGCACGGTCGGCCAGACGCCGTATCTGCTCGTCCTTGCTGATATCGAGGTAGTATTTCAGCAGCTTGATGCCCGAGTTGGCCAGCATCTCCTCGAACTTCGGCACCGACTGCATGAACTTTTCGTGCTCCTCCTTGGAGCAAAAGCCCATCACATGCTCGACACCCGCGCGGTTGTACCAACTTCGATTGAACAAAACGAGTTCTTCGGCGACTGGGAGTTGGGCGACATAGCGCTGGAAGTACCAGCCACTGCGTTCTCGGTCGGATGGCTTGCCCATAGCAACCACGCGGGTCTCCCGGGGGCTAAGGTATTCCACGATACGCTTGATGCTGCCGTCCTTGCCAGCGGCGTCGCGGCCTTCCAGTAGTATGAGGATTTTGTCGCCGCAACCTATGAAATGCCGCTGCAGCTTGACCAGCTCGACTTGGAGAATGTGCAGCTGTGCGTCATAGTCCTCGCGCGAGATCGAGGGTTTCGCTGGCCATTCGCCGGTGGTGAACGCAACCGGCGCGCCACCATCACCCTTGGCCGCCGCCGGGTGGTTGCCCTTGCTGGGCTTGTCCTTGGGGTTCTTCTTGCTCATAGCTGGGCCTGGTCGTCCACATGCTCTTAAACGACTGGCGTTGGCTTTCGCCATGACGGCAGAAAGCGTGGCGTACGCGCTGCGTAGGCTTCGAACTCGGCGCCGAATCGCTTGCGCATCTCGGCCTCTTCCGTGATCGCGAGGCGCGCATACATGACCAGCAGGATCGGGAACATCAGCAGCGTGAGCAGCGTCGGCCATTGCAGCAGGAAGCCAAGCAGGATGAGCACGAAGGCGACGTACTGCGGATGTCGAATCACGGCATAAGGTCCGGCGACAGCGAGCGCATCCCGGCGTTGCGCGTGGTACAGGACATTCCACGCACTGGACAGCAGAATGAAGCCACAGGCCAGGAAGATGTAACTGGCAATATGCAAGACACCAAAGTGGGGGTCTCCTTTTTCGCCCAACAAGGTCGACCACAAATGCCCCGCATCATGGGACAGGATGTCCAGGCCCGGATACTTGGTCTGCAGCCATCCCGACAGCAGGTAGATGGTCAACGGGAACCCGTACATCTCGACAAACAAAGCCACGATAAACGCGGAGAATGCGCTGAAGGTTCGCCAGTCTCGCGCCGTTGCCGGCTTGAAAAAGCTGTAGGCGAACATGATGAAAATTGCCGAGTTAAGAACGACGAGCGTCCAGAGCCCGTAGGCCGGCTGGTCGTGGCTCATGATGGAGTCCCTTGTTTCGCCTGGTCTGGCTTGTCCGGCCCGGCTTGAGGTTCGCCTGGACCATGGTGATGACCATGAGCACCGTGACCGTGATGCATGAAGACATGCATCAGCGGGCAGGCCAACAGCAGCAGAAACGGCAGCGCGCCGAACAAGTGAGCGCGATGCTCTGTCAACAGGAAGTAGCCCGCGACGGCCCCGATAACAATCAAACCAATCGCGTAGCGGGAAGTCCAGAAACCGGGCGGTGTCTCAGATTCTCCATGCTCATGGTTCATGATGAGTCCTTACTTGGCAGCTGGCGCTGGCATGCGCTCCATCATCGTCTTCATCATGTCCTGCATCATCTCCATGCGCTTTTCCATCTGCTGCATGTGATCCGGCGCGCCGTCTGGCTGGGCGCCGTGCGCCATCATGCCCATGCCACCCTTGCCCATCATGCCGCCTTCCATCATGGGGCAGCCCATGGTGTCAGCCTGCATGCCGCGGACCATCTGCATGTTCTCCTGCATGGTTTTCATGTGCTCGGCCATCGCCTTTTGCCGCTCTTCATCCGTCTTCGCCTTCGCGATGCGGTCCAGTTGGGGCTGCATCTTCTTGACGTTGTCCTGCATCTTCTGAACCGTCTGGGCGGGGTTCTTGGCCGCTGGTTGGGTGGACACGGCCTTGGCCCCCGGCGCTGCCTCCGGATGGTGCGCATCGTCTGCGAACGCCGGCGTGGCAAACGCGAGTGCAGTCGCAAGGGCTGTCATGGCTAGGTTTTTCATCGTGGTACTCCTTTAATCAGCGGGTTGCCGACCCCCGAGCAACAAAATGGGTGGGGCCAATCTTTGGGGACCTGTTTAATCACAGTTTGCTGGCCTAGCCTTAACAGAATGATGACCCAAAGATTACATTCCTGTTATCTGCGCCGCACAGGCGCATGAGCAGCGCAAAAAGGCGGCCGGTCAGACGAGTAGCGACCATTAGCTGCAAAATAGATAGCAGACCACGCATATTCCACAAGGTCTGGGGCCACTAATGCACCTGCTTGGCGGTCTTGGTCGATCTTGCGGACCGCTCCCTGGGAATAGGAAGATGACCGGTTGCTTCATTGATTAATGGTTGCGGGCATGACCCTGCTCCTTGTTGTTCACTTTATTCGCGGAAATTTTGATCACCCCCTTCATACCGGCGTCGTAGTGCCCCGGCTGCAGGCAGGCAAAATCAACCTTGCCCGCCTTGGTGAACCGCCAGATGATCTCGCCGCTCATGCCCGGCGCTACCGTGACCATGTTGGCGTCGGCATGCTCCATCGCCGGATATTTCTTCATCACTTCGGCATGTTCCTTGAGTTCCTTTTCAGTGCCCAGCACCATCTCGTGCTTAAGCTGGCCGGTGTTTTTGACAATAAAGCGGATGGTTTCACCCTGCTTGACATTGAACGTTGACGCGTGGAAGCGCATGTCGTCCGTCATAGTGACGATGACGGTACGCGCGACTTTGGATGCGACACCGGGCTTGCCGATCAGCGCTTTGTCATGACCCCCTGCGTGATTGCCAGAGGCCATGGCGGTCATGGCGGTCATGGCTAGCAAAATACCGGGTATGGCGATCAGAAGCTTGTGTAATTTCATGGAATCCTCGTGTCATCACGTTGGGCAAATCGTGAGAAGAAAACTCACGACGAAAATGCAATGTTCGATTTGACGCCGACCAGTATGGTTTCCTCAAGACTTGCCGTCGAGTTTTCCAGCTGAAAATCCTTGGAAAGCCGTCCAGATTCCTTTTGCAGAGCACTCGTCGTTTGCAATGCCTGCACCAGCACATCCTGAAATCCTGTTCCCTGAGCGCCGGAGCTTTTACCCAGCGGTTGGCTTATGCCAGCAAGCGGGCGGATGAAATCAACGGGTTTCGTTGGAACGCTCATGTCATGTGTCTTTCTGCGCAAGAGCAGTTCATGTCACGCACGCACGAGCAAACGGCATGGCTACCAGTTCGCCTTCAGGGCTGCGCACTAGCCGCCATTTGTCGATGGCCCGCTGCCAAACCCTCGTATTCGGTCGCCATGCTCTCGTACAGGCTGACGATGGAATTGCAGTGGACCGGCATGCTGGAGCCGCCTCGTCCGCCCGTGGACATCCCCTGGTAGCTCTTGGCCATCTTGCGATGTTCAGCGGCACTGGCGCGGGCCACAGTGGCTTCCCGGTCGTAGTAGGTGACCAATGCCTCGTGATCGCCGCGGGTGCGTGCGGCCTCGATCCGCTGCCGCAGTTCAGGCGATGGTGCGTTCGGACCCGAAGCGCAGCCAGCTATCACAACGCCCAGCAGCAACACCGAGACAATGCGCCGCAACGATTTCCAATTCATATTCATGGCAGTTCTCCACTGGTAACAGGAATTTCTCAAAAGAGGCATGAGCATCATATGAAAATGAAACCGTCGAAGAGATGACGTATTTATGACATTTCAGTCAGCGTTGTGTAACCTTACTTGGCGTCACCCATCTTCATTTGATGCGTTCAATCCATCTTTGCATTTTTTTCAGCGGCGCCGCGGCCCTTACATGAAACACCATCAACATCCACACCCAACAGAACACGGACCGTCAGATTACATTGCTGTTATCTGCGTCCCCAGTCGCCCAAGCAGCGCAGAATGGCGGCCACGTTACATGAACAATAGAACTTTGCGGGACAGTCCGCGCTACGCTCAGCGAGCAAGCTCTGTCCCCAACTGATTAGGAACTGCCATGAGAATCCTCATTGTTGAGGACGAACCCAAGACCGGGGACTACCTGAAACAGGGTTTGGTCGAAGCCGGCTTCGTCGTCGATCTGGTGCGCGACGGCACGGACGGTCTGCATCACGCGCTGACCGAGGCCTATGACCTCGCGATTCTTGATGTGATGCTGCCTGGCATCGACGGCTGGGCGGTCTTGCAAGGCATCCGCAAGGCCGGCAAGGACACACCGGTGCTGTTTCTGAGCGCCCGCGACCATGTGGATGACCGCGTCAAGGGTTTGGAACTCGGCGCCGACGACTATTTGGTCAAACCCTTTGCTTTTTCCGAGTTGCTGGCCCGGGTACGCACCCTATTGCGCCGCGGCAGCAAGGCCAAGGCGGCGGAGTTTCTGGGTGCGGCCGATCTGGAACTTGATTTGCTGCGGCGTCGCGTCACGCGCGCGGGTAAGCGGATTGATCTGACGGCCAAGGAATTTGCCTTGCTCGAATTGCTGCTGCGGCGACAAGGCGAGGTGCTGCCACGCTCGCTCATCGCATCGCAAGTGTGGGACATGAATTTCGACAGCGACACCAACGTCATCGAGGTCGCCATGCGCCGCCTGCGCGTCAAGCTGGACGACAATTTTGAGCCCAAACTCATCCGCACCGTGCGCGGCATGGGCTACGTTCTGGAGAATCCCGATTGCGCTTGAATGGACGAACCTCCATCACCCGGCGGCTGACGCTGCTGTTCGTCATCGCCTCGTCGGCCGTGCTGCTGGCGCTCGGGTTCGTGATCGCCTCCTCGGTGGAGCAACACTTCGAGGACCTGGACATGGAAGTTCTGGTGGGCAAAATGGAACTCACCCGGCATGCCCTGGAAATGTTGAAGTCCCAAGACGATCTCAACGGTCTTTCACAACAGCTGGACCACTCGCTGATTGGGCACCACGGCCTTGAGGTGATGGTCATCGGCGCCAATCACGCCGTCATCTTTGCCACGCCGAACGCCAACTTCGCCCCCGACCTGGTGACTGCCAGCGCTACCCAAACCCCGCATCGCCCCATGCTCTGGACGCTGGGAGAGCAAACCTACCGTGGCATCGCGGCGGAATTGCCCACGGGCATCAACGGTGGGAAGAAGGTGGTTGTAGCGGTGGCCACCGACATCGCCCACCATCAGGCGTTCATGCATTCTTTTTTGCAAACGCTGTGGGTCTTTGTCGCCGGGGCCGCCGCACTGACCGGTTTTTTGGGTTGGGCAGCGGCCCGGCGCGGCCTGGCGCCGCTGCGCGCCATGCGCGAGCAAACGCAAACGGTCACCGCCCAGCAGCTGAGCTATCGCCTGGCGGTGGAATCGGCGCCGGTCGAACTGGCCGAACTCGCGCAATCCTTGAATGAGATGCTGGCGCGGCTGGAAGAAGCGTTTCACCGGCTCTCTGATTTTTCTTCCGACATTGCGCACGAGTTGCGCACGCCCGTGAGCAACCTGATGACGCAAACCCAGGTCGCACTGTCGCGCCCGCGCGAGGCCGACGCCTACCGCGGCATTCTCGAATCGAACGCCGAAGAGTTCGAGCGCATGGCACGCATGATCTCCGACATGCTGCTGCTGGCCAAGGCCGAATACGGCCTGGTGGTGCCGAGCCGGGAAACCGTCCATCTGGCGACCGAGGTTCTTGCCCTGTTCGAGTATTACGATGCCGTGGCCGACGACAAGGGGCTGCAGCTGACGCTCGACGGCGATGGCAAGGTGACTGCGGACCGGCTCATGTTGCGCCGGGCGCTGGGCAATCTGCTGTCCAATGCGGTGCGGCATTCGACGGCCAACAGCGCCGTGCACGTGCGCATCAGCACGGGCCCGGACGTGGTCTCGATTGCCATGGAAAACACCGGCGACGGCATTGCGCAAGACTATTTGGAGCGGGTCTTCGACCGTTTCTTCCGCGTCGATCCGTCGCGCCAACGCTCCAGTGAAGGCACCGGCCTGGGACTGGCCATCACCAAATCCATCATCGTCGCCCACGGCGGCACGATCTCGGTCGCATCCATCGACGGTGTGACCACGTTCACGATCATACTGCCTTGCGTCTAAGCCAGCAGTTGCGCTCCGTCAAGCGAGAAGCGGGGCCAGTGACTATAGTCGGCCATGCCTTACCAACTCCTCTACTGGCCCAGCATCCAGGGTCGCGGCGAATTTGTCCGTCTGGCGCTGGAAGCGGCCGGCGCGCCTTATGTGGATGTCGCGCGGGGTGACGCCTCCAACGGGCAGGGCCTGCCGACCTTGTTCCACTACCTGCAAGACGAGTCCGTGGCGCGGCCGCCGTTTGCCTGCCCGCTGCTGGTGGACGGCCAACGAGTGATCGGGCAGACCGCCGCCATCCTGCTGTACCTGGGCCCGCGCCTCAAGCTGGTGGGCGCAAGCGTTGCCGACCGCCTGTGGACGCATCAGATCCAGCTGACGATTGCCGACGCGGTGGACGAGGCGCACAACACGCACCACCCGGTAGGCACGAGCCTGTATTACGAGGACCAGAAAAAGGAAGCGTCCACGGCCGCGAAAGAATTTCGCACCCAACGCATGCCAAAATTCCTCGGCTGGCTGGAGGCCGTGCTGGCGCGCAACCCCAAAGGCGACCAGCATCTGGTGGGCGCGCGACTGAGCTATGCCGACCTGTCGCTGTTCCAGCTGGTGGAGGGCCTGCGCTATGCATTCCCCAAGGCGACGCAGCGCGCCTTGAAGAAAACCCCGCTGGTGTGGGCGCTGCACCAGCGGGTTGCACAGCACGCCCGGGTGTCGGCCTATCTGCGCAGCGAACGGCGCATTCCATTCAA
>NZ_DHXT01000150.1:27159-31994 GCF_002413825.1 Rhodoferax sp. UBA5149 | reverse complement strand
GGGAAGGCCGGCCACCGGGCCATGCCAGCTCTTTCTTTCAGGGTGAGGAACGCGCGGTGAATGCGTGGATGTTATGGTCAGACCATGAAAACACAAATTGATCACTTGGTCGTCGTCGCACCAACGCTGGAACTCGGGGTGCAGTGGTGCGAGGCCACGTTGGGCATCACGCCCGGCCCGGGCGGTGAACATGAGCAGTATGGCACCCATAACCGCTTGTTTAAAATCGCGACACCGGCCAACCCGCTGGCCTATTTTGAAATTATTGCCATCAATCCGGAAGCAAAAAGGCCCGCCAATGCGCCGACCAAGCGCTGGTTTGACATGGATGATGCGGCGCTGCAGGCAGCCGTCGCCATCGAGCCGCGTTTGGTGCATTTTGTTGCCAATACCAGCGACATCCAGGCCGCTCGCAACGCGTTGAAAGCGCAAGGCATTGATCGCGGGCCAGCGGTGCAAGCCAAACGCCATTCACGCCGGGGCGTGTTGCAATGGCAGGTCACCGTGCGTGAGGACGGGCAGCGCCTGTTCAACGGCGCGCTGCCCAGCTTGATTCAATGGGGCAAGCCCGATGCGGCCGAGCCCCTGCGCCTGCACCCTAGAAACAGCTTGCCTCGATCCGGCGTGACGCTGCAGAGTATCGGCGTCACGCATCCTACGGCCGACAAGCTGCAAGCGGCTTTTGATGCCATCGGCCTCACCGGCATCGCGGTGGAGGTCGGCCCGGCCAACCTGCGCGCGACCCTGCACACGCCCAAGGGCCTGGTTGAGCTTCACAGCCACGGGATTTAGCGCTTCGGCCGCATCAACGGTTAGACGCTGACCATCACGCGCAACACTTCGTGCCCATAGGCTTCCAGCTTTTTCGCCCCGATGCCGCTGATGCCTTGCAAATCGTCCAGCGATTGCGGCGCGCGCTCGGCAATGGCCGCCAGCGTGGCATCGTGAAAAATCACGTAAGCGGGCAGATTGTGTTCCTTGGCCACTTCTGAGCGCCAGGCTTTCAGGGCGACATAGCGCTCCTGGCCCTCGGCATCGAGTGAGGCCGGCACTTTGACCACGGCGGCGGCGCTGCCGCGCTTGGCTTTGCGCTCGGACGGGGTCGAGACCGATTCACGCAGCTGCACCGCGACCTCGCCCTTGAGCACGGCGCGCGAGGCGTCGGTCAGCTGCAAGGTGTTGAAGGCCTGGGCATCGACCGTGACGGCGCCGATGGCGATCAACTGGCGCAGCACGCCGCGCAACTGCACTTCGCTGAAGGCGGCGCCAATGCCGAAGGTGCTGAGGCTTTCGTGCCCGCGCTGCGTCACCTTCTCGGTGGTTTTGCCGCGCAGGATGTCCATGATGTGGCCCGCGCCATAGCTGATGCCGCCCATTTGCTGCACGCGGTAGACGGTGCTGAGCAGCTTGCGGGCGGCATCGGTGCCGTCCCACACGGCGGGCGGCTGCAGGCAGTTGTCGCAATTACCACAACGAGCCCCCACGCTTGCCACTTCGTGTGCTGTGCTGCCCCCCGAGGGGGCCGTGCCTTGCTTGGGGCGGCCCGGCGCGGCGGCGGACTCCGCACCGTACGTCTCCCCAAAGTACGCAAGCAGGCGCACACGGCGGCAATCGGTGGCTTCGGCCAGGCCCAGCAGGGCATCGAGCTTGCCGCGCAGGCCTTGCTTGAATTCCTCGCCGGCCGGGCTTTCGTCAATCATGCGGCGCTGGTTCACCACGTCTTGCAGGCCGTAGCACATCCAGGCGTCGGCGGCCTCGCCATCGCGCCCGGCGCGACCCGTTTCCTGGTAGTAGCCCTCGATGTTCTTGGGCATGTCCAGGTGCGCGACAAAGCGCACATCGGGCTTGTCGATGCCCATGCCGAAGGCGATGGTGGCGACCATCACAATGCCCTCGCTGCGCAGAAACTGGTCCTGGTTCGCCTGGCGCACCTTGGTATCCAACCCGGCGTGGTAGGGCAGCGCGGCGATGCCCTCGTCGCACAGCATATTGGCGACCTCTTCGACGCGCTTGCGCGACTGGCAGTAGACGATGCCGGCCTCGCCCCGGTGCTCGTTGGAGATGAAGCGCAACAGCTGTTGCGTGGCCTCGCGCTTTTCGACGATGGTGTAGCTGATGTTGGGGCGGTCAAAGCTGCTCAGAAACAGGCGCGCATCCTGCAACTGCAGCCGCTCCACGATGTCGGCGCGGGTCAGCGTGTCGGCAGTCGCCGTCAGCGCAATGCGCGGCACACTGCCATAGCGCTCGTGCAGCACCGTCAAAGCCCGGTATTCGGGCCGGAAGTCGTGGCCCCACTGGCTCACGCAATGCGCCTCGTCGATGGCAAACAGGCTCAATTTGCCGCGCTCGTACAAAGAATCGAGCTGCGCCAGAAAACGCGGCGTCGTCACCCGTTCGGGCGCGCAATACAGCAAGGTGATGTCGCCGCGCAGCAGTCGTTTTTCCACCTGCGAGGCTTCCTCGCCCGACAAGGTGGAATTGAGAAACGCGGCGCTGACGCCGGCTTCATGCAAGGCACCGACCTGGTCGTGCATCAGCGCGATCAGCGGCGAGATCACCACCGTGATGCCCTGCCCGGCCTGCTCGCGCGCAATTGCCGGAATCTGGTAACACAGCGATTTGCCGCCGCCGGTGGGCATCAGCACCAGCGCGTCGCCACCCGCCACCACGTGCTCGATGATCGCTTGCTGCGGCCCACGGAACTCACCGTAGCCAAAGACTTCTTGAAGAATGAGATGGATAGACAAAATGTGTTGCTATATATTTAATAGCTGCTTGCGCAGGCTGCACGAGGGCTAGAGGCCGATTTAGCTTAAACCTTTGGGCCAGGGAGACGGTCCGGGCCCCGCCACGCGCCAACCCGCGCCGGGTTTCCAAAACGGAGGTGTTTCATGCCCCTATTGTCCGGGGATTTTGAAATGGCAAGATTTCAGTCCAGCGTCTGGCGATAGCGTTTGAGCGCGATGCCGCCCACCACGAACAAAAACAAGGTCATCGGCCAGAGGTTGGGCGCCACTTCACTCAGGCTGGCGCCCTTGAGCATGATGGCGCGCACCGCACGCAAGAGGTGGGTCAGCGGCAGCATTTCGCCCAGCCACTGCGCCCAGCGCGGCATGCCGCGAAACGGGAACATGAAGCCGGACAGCAGCATCGAGGGCAAAAAGAAAAAGAACGTCATCTGCATCGCCTGCAGCTGGTTGCTCGCCAGGGTCGAGAAGGTAAAGCCCACGCCCAGATTGGCCAGCATGAACAGCCCGATGACAAACATCAGCAGGGTCACGCTACCCAGGATCGGCACCTCAAACAACAGAATGGCGGCCAGAATGATGACGCTGAGCTGCACATAACCAATGATGATGTAAGGCGTGATTTTCCCCACCATCACCTCGAACGGGCGCACCGGCGTGGCCAGCAGGTTTTCCATGGTGCCGCGTTCGCGCTCGCGCGTCATGGCGAGCGAGGTCAGCATCACCATGGTCATGGTGAGAATGGTGCCGATCAGTCCCGGCACGATGTTGTAGCGGGTCAGTCCTTCGGGGTTGTAGCGGCGGTGAATGCGCAGCTCAAACGGCGGCTCGCGCGGCTGCAACCCGGCCAGTGCCCCGGTGAGGTCGTGCGCCAGTGCCAGCGGAGTGATTTGCCCCAGGGCCGCAATGGCGTTGCTGGCGGCGGACGGGTCGGTCGCGTCCACCGCCACCAGCACGGCGGGTTTTTCGCCGCGCACCACGCGTTTCGAGAAATCAGGCGGAATCGCCAGCATGAACTGGACCTCCCCGGTCTCCAGCAGGCGCTCCGCCTGCACCTCGGTAGCGGGCTGGGCCACGACGTGGAAGTAGCCGGTGTTCTGGATGGAGGCCACCAGGCTGCGCGCCAGCGGCCCGTTGTCATAGGCCACCAGCGCCGTGGGCAGGCCCTTGGGGTCGTTGTTGATGGCGTAGCCAAATAGGATCAGCTGCATCACCGGCACCCCGATGGCCATGGCAAAGGTCAGGCGCTCGCGCAGCATCTGCTGGAACTCCTTGATGATGATGGCCGTCACGCGCGCGAAAGAGAACTTGGCGCTCATGCCGCCGCCTCCTGATAGGCATCTTTGGCTTTGTCCATCAGGCTGATGAAGACATCCTCCAGATCGGCCTCGGCCGTGGTCAGCCGCAGGTCGCTGCGCGCACGGTAGGGTGCCAGCGAGGCTTTCAGTAGCGCCTGATCTTCTCCCGCCACGTGCACGGTATTGCCGAACGCGGAGACGCTGAGCACGCCGGGCAGCGCCTTGATCGGCGCCACCAGGGCCTCCAGATGGGCACCGGCGACGGACCACACGGCCAAGCCCGCCCGCTCGATGATGTCGGCCTGCGTGCCCCGGGTCAGAATTTGGCCATTGGCGATGTACATCAGCTCATGGCAGCGCGCCGCTTCGTCCATGTAGTGGGTCGAGACCAGCACCGTGATGCCCTGCGCCGCCAGGCGGTGGATTTCATCCCAGAAATCGCGCCGCGCTTTCGGGTCCACCCCCGCTGTCGGCTCATCGAGCAGCAACAGGCGCGGCTCGTGCAACAGGCAGGCCGCCAGCGCCAGGCGTTGCTTCCAGCCGCCGGACAGGGCCCCGGCCAGTTGGTGCTGGCGCGCCGTCAACTCCAGCCGTTCCAGTGCCTGGTCCACCGAGCGCTTGCGCTGGGGCAGCTCGAACAGGCGGGCGACAAAATCCAGGTTTTCTCGAATCGTCAAGTCGTCATAAAGGCCAAAGCGTTGCGTCATGTAGCCGACCTGGCGCTTGATTTGCACGGCCTGCGTGATGAGGTCCAGCCCCAGACAGGTGCCGGAGCCGCCGTCGGGCGTCA
>NZ_DHXT01000150.1:14138-26865 GCF_002413825.1 Rhodoferax sp. UBA5149 | reverse complement strand
GTTTCCAGCTGGATCGACAAGTCGTCCACCACGGCGCGCCCGCCGTAGCGCTTGGTCAGGCCGCTGACATCAATGGCCAGGGTCATGACCCCCACGCTCGGCACTTGCGTGTCCTCGCTGCCCCCCGAGGGGGCCTTCGCTTGCTTGGGGCGGCCCGGCGCGGCGCTCACGGGGCGGCCCCGGTGACCGGCACCACATCCACGGGCTGACCGGGTTTGAGCCGGGCGCCGTCAGCCGGGCTGGGCCGCGCCTCCACCATGAACACCAGCTTGGCGCGTTGCACATTGGAATAAATCACCGGTGGCGTGTACTCGGCCCGGTTCGAGATGAAAGAAATCTTGGCCGGAATCAAAGCCGCGCAGCCGTCGCAAACAATGTTGACCGCCGCGCCCATCTGCAGTTTTCCGACCGCCCCTTCGGGCACGAAAAAGCGCGCTTTGACGTTGCCGGGCGGCAGCAGGGCCAGCACCGGCTGGCCCGCTTGCACCGCCTCACCGACGCGAAAAAAAGTATCCGTCACCAGACCGGCGACCGGTGCGGTGCGTGATTTTTGCGCCTCGCGCCAGGCCGACTGGCGCACCGATTGCCGGGCCGCATCGGTGTCGGCGGCGGCGGCGGCGCGCTCATCGACCCGGGCCGGCAGCTGCGCCACCCTGAGCTGGGCCGACAGCTCTTCCAGACGGGCGCTGCTCTGCAGCTGTGCGGCGCGCAGCTCGTCACTGTGCGCCGCGGAAACAAAGCCCTGTTTCACCAGCTGCTGCTCGCGCGCCAGTTCAGCCGCTGCCAGCCGGGCCTGCGCGCTGGCCTGGCTGATCTGGGCCTGAATCACCGCGATTTCGTCGTGGCGCCGGCCCTTGTCCGTGTTGGCCAGCTGCGCGTTGGCGCGCGCCAGGCGGGCGTCGGCCTCCAGCCGGGCGGCCTGTTCGTTCTCTGCCTCCAGCGCAAACAAGGGCATGTCTTTGCTCGCCTGATCGCCGCTGCGCACGTTCAGCAGCGACAGGGTGCCGCCGAGGGCCGAGGACACGTAGACATAGTCGCCCTCCACATAACCGGACCAGCCCGGCGCCGCCTTCGGCTGGCAGGCCGCCAGCAGCAAAGGGGCCAACAACAAGGCGCCATACGTCTTGAGACAACTCATTTGGGGTTCTTTCAAATCCTGGCAGGTGGCCGCATGGCAGGCCAAACACGGCCCTGACACACAGGAATTCGATCTTTTCTACAATGCACCTGCTATGAAACCTCTTCAATATACCCGCGCCCAAGCCCTGCCCGACATTCTGGCCCACCGCATTGTGATTCTGGACGGGGCCATGGGCACCATGATCCAGCGCTTCAAACTCAATGAGGAACAGTACCGCGGTGAGCGTTTCAAGGACTTTCACAAGGACGTGAAAGGCAACAACGAATTGCTGTCTTTGACGCGCCCGGACGTCATCTCCAGCATCCACGAGCGCTATCTGGCCGCCGGGGCCGACCTGATCGAGACCAACACCTTCGGTGCCACCACCGTGGCCCAGGCCGATTACGACATGGCCGATCTGGCACGCGAGATGAACTTTGCTTCGGCCCAACTGGCCCGTGCTGCCTGCGACAAGTTCTCCACCCCCGAACACCCCCGCTTCGTGCTGGGCGCCCTGGGCCCGACACCCAAAACCGCCAGCATCAGCCCCGACGTGAACGACCCCGGCGCCCGCAACGTCAGCTTCGAGTCGCTGCGCGCTGCCTACTACGAACAGGTCGAGGCGCTGGTGGAAGGAGGCGCCGATGCGCTGCTGGTGGAAACCATTTTCGACACGCTGAACGCCAAGGCCGCCTTGTTCGCCATTGATGAATACTTTGAAGCCTCGGGCGAGCGCCTGCCGCTGATCATCAGCGGCACCGTGACCGACGCGTCCGGGCGCATTCTGAGCGGCCAGACCGTCACCGCCTTCTGGTACAGCGTGCGCCACGCGCAGCCGCTGGCCATCGGGCTGAACTGTGCCCTGGGCGCAGCGCTGATGCGGCCCTACATTCAGGAACTGGCGCGCGTGGCGCCGGACACCTTCATCAGCTGCTACCCCAACGCCGGCCTGCCCAACCCCATGAGCGACACCGGCTTTGACGAGACGCCAGCCGACACCAGCCGCCTGCTGCATGAATTTGCGGCCGAGGGCCTGGTCAACATCGTGGGCGGCTGCTGCGGCACCACGCCCGAGCACATCAGCGCGATCCGCGAGGCGGTAGCGCCGCTGCCGGGTCGCGTGCTGCAGAAGTCTTTTTTCTACAAGGAAGCGGCCTAGCGTTCGGCTTGGCCACCGGGGGCCGAGTTCGTCATAGGCGACGAAATACAAATTTTCCGGCTCGTGGAAGATTGCTATTTCATTGAGCCAAGTCATAGTAACGTCGGCCGGCAGACGGGTGTCCTCAGTTAAGCTTTAAAGATGTTCCTTCCTTCGTCAAGGGCATATTCTTAAACACTAAGGACTCTCATGTCGCAACTCAATTTCAAAAGACTCGCATTGACCAGCGCGATTGCCAGCATATTTTTGGCTGGTTGCGGCGGCGGGGGTGGTTCGAGCGGTCCGGCCGCCACGCCGACGATGCTCTCCGGTACCGTGGCTGGTGGTGCGGCCGTGATCGGCAACGTCATCGTGACCGACAGCCAAGGCGCAACCAAAAGCGGCACCATTGAAGCCAATGGCCACTACGCAATCGACGTCAATGGCATGACGGGCCCCTTTGTGCTGAAGGCGAATGGCACCGTGGGCGATACCACCGTCACCTACTACTCCGCAGCCACTTCTGCGGACCTGGGCAATACGGTCAATGTCACGCCCTTCACCAACCTGATTGTGTCGAATATTGCGGGTCAACTGGCGGAGAACTATTTCAAAGACGGCGCCCATAGCGCTGATTTTGGCTCCCTGATTACGCCGGCCAAACTGGCTGCCGCCGAAACCGCATTGCAGGCCAAGCTGCAGCCGGTACTCGCGGCCTTGGGTATCAGCGACAGCATTGACCTGTTGCGCTCCTCCTTCGCGGCCGATCACTCTGGCATGGATTCGGTGCTGGATCTGGTCAAGGTCGAAGTGAATACGAGCACCAATGTCGCAACGCTGAAAAACTCCCTGACTCAGGCCGTCATCGCCACCGACGATGCGGGATTGAAGACGGATGATGCAACTCCGGTCGATAACACCAAGATGACGGGAATGACCTCGACCACAGTGACCGACTTGCAGGCGGTCGTGGCGAAACTCAATAGTTTCGCCGCCCTGTTTGCCAGCGGTCTCCCCAGCCTGACGACCTTGCAGAGCAGCGGCGTTTTCGACACCAGCAGCAACTTCATGATGGGTGGCCAGACTTTTGCGCAGTTTGCAAGCGAGCTGTCTACCCAGCAAAAAGCGGTCGGTATGAAATTCAGCAACGTGGCCATTGCGCTGGATCCCTCGGGCACCACAGGCACGCTGACGGCAGTCATCAGCTCCAATGTCGCTGATTTCGGCGACAAAATTGAACTGAAGATGGTCAAGGTGAGTGGCGTCTGGATGGTACAAGGCGATGGCCGGATCGCTGATGTCTCGATCAGGGCCCAGGCAAGGCGCAATGAATGGAGTGTTTTGCAGTCCACGATGAATCCATCGGGTTCGCAAGGTCAAACCATGCAAAGCGGGATCATGATTCAGATTGATCCTTTTGCATACAACAGCACAACGGGCCACACAGCGGTGTTTTCGGCACTGGTCACCGGGCCGGGCCTGGGCGGTGGCATCACCATGAGTCTGAGTACCCAAAATACGTGGATGAAGTTGTCCAACGCCCAATTTGAAGACAATCTGGCGCCTGAATGTGGAACAGACGGAAATGGGACTGTTAATACAAGCGTTACAACTCAGTGCGTCACTGTTGCCCAGGCACTGGACAACAGTGAATACACCATCATTTTGAAAGACAGTGGCGGCAACTCCCTCAATGGCGCAGGCTACAAGCTCACTTTGTCGAAACAGCCCTACGCCACCAGCGCGCTCACAGCCGATATGTTCCCGAGCATTACGTCCATCACGATTGGCGGAGTCGCCATCACCCCAACTTCGGTCGTGGCCGGCGTGGGTGCCGGGAGTTCTGTCGCCATCGGCTGGTCAATGCCGACCAGTCTGCAGGCCAAGAATATCAATATCTGGGCGAACACGACAACCGGCGCAACCTACGTCCGCGTCGAGAAAAGCCTCTTGCCAACCGCCACCAGTGCCTTGATTGGCTTGGGCAGCCCGATGACAACCGGGACGGTCACCAATGCGGGGGTCTGGCTTGAAGGTATGGATACCTTTGATCGCCGTTTTAGCGTTAGCAAGTCGGTGCAGAGCCAGTAACTTCGCCGACTCTTTGGCTGAACTTGCGTCCCGGAATGCCATTGGCATTCCGGGACGTTTTTCATGATGGGCATGCCCAGGTTAGTGTCAGCGCCGTCTTAGCGGCTCCCGACAAGCCTTGCATCCGAGGTGTCGTTCGAGGATCGTCCCGCTGCGTCGCGCGACTTATCCAATTCACCGCTAAAATCACCCGATCCAAGGAGCGTTGCAGCGGGTCATAAGGCCTGTCAGGCTTGGATAACCCCAACGACGCTCACCTGCTTATATGTAATTTACAGGTGAGACGCATGTCTGAAATCGTTGTTCCCCCCATGAAATTATCCGGTCTGGAGCCAGTGACCATCGGCGCCTCCTATTCAGTTGAGGACAGAGCTGAAGGTCAGTCCCCGAGCGCCACGTTTGTCAACATTGGCGAACGCACCAATGTGACCGGCTCCAAAGCCTTCGCCCGCATGATTCTGAACGGCGAGTTTGAGCAGGCGCTGGCCGTGGCCCGCCAGCAGGTGGAAAACGGCGCGCAAATCATCGACATCAACATGGACGAGGCGATGTTGGACAGCCAGGCCGCCATGGTGCGGTTTTTGAACCTGATTGCCTCCGAGCCCGACATCTGCCGCGTGCCGATCATGATTGACTCCAGCAAATGGAGCGTCATCGAAGCCGGGCTGCGCTGCGTGCAGGGCAAGGGCATCGTCAATTCCATCAGCATGAAGGAAGGCGTGGAGCCCTTCAAGCAGCAGGCCAAATTGCTGCGCCGCTATGGCGCGGCAGCGGTGGTGATGGCCTTTGACGAACAAGGCCAGGCCGATACCTACGAGCGCAAGATCAGCATTTGCGAGCGCGCCTACCGCATCCTGGTGGACGAGGTGGACTTTCCGCCGGAAGACATCATCTTCGACCCCAACATCTTCGCGATTGCCACCGGCATTGAAGAGCACAACAACTACGCGGTCGATTTCATCAACGCCACGCGCTGGATCAAGCAACACCTGCCGGGCGCCAAGGTGTCGGGCGGTGTGTCGAATGTCTCTTTTAGTTTCCGCGGCAACGACCCGGTGCGCGAAGCCATTCACACCGTGTTTTTGTACCACGCAATTCAAGCCGGCATGGACATGGGCATCGTCAACGCCGGCATGGTCGGCGTCTACGACGACCTGGAGCCGGAGCTGCGCGAACGGGTCGAAGACGTGGTGCTGAACCGGCGCCCCGACGCCGGTGAGCGCCTGGTCGAGATTGCCGAAAACGCCAAGGGTGCCGCGAAGGACGAGAGCAAAAAGCTGGAGTGGCGCGGCACCGCCGAGCACCCGGCGACGGTGGAGCAGCGCCTGAGCCACGCGATGGTGCATGGCGTCACCGACTTCATCACCGTTGACACCGAAGAGGCTTACCAGGCCATTCTGGCCAAGGGCGGGCGCCCACTGCACGTGATCGAAGGCCCGCTGATGGCGGGCATGAACATCGTGGGCGATCTGTTTGGCCAGGGCAAGATGTTCTTGCCGCAAGTGGTCAAGAGCGCGCGCGTCATGAAACAGGCGGTGGCGCACCTGATTCCCTACATTGAGGAAGAGAAGCGGCTGGACGAGGCGGCCGGCCGCGACGTTGCTACCCGCGGCAAGATCATCATTGCCACGGTCAAGGGCGATGTGCATGACATCGGCAAGAACATCGTAACCGTGGTACTCCAGTGCAACAATTTTGACGTCATCAACATGGGCGTGATGGTGCCCTGCCATGAAATTCTGGCCCGCGCCAAAGTCGAGGGCGCCGACATCGTGGGCCTGTCGGGCCTGATCACCCCCAGCCTGGAGGAGATGCAGTACGTGGCGGGCGAGATGCAGAAGGACGATCACTTTCGCATCAAAAAGATTCCGCTGATGATCGGCGGCGCCACCACCTCGCGGGTACACACCGCCGTCAAGATCGCCCCGCATTACGAAGGCCCCGTGGTCTACGTGCCCGATGCCTCGCGCAGCGTGGGTGCGGCGCAAAGCCTGCTGGGCGATCAGGCCGCCGACTACATCACCGAGCTCAACGCCGACTACGAGCGCGTGCGCCAGCAGCACGCCAACAAAAAGCAGACGCCGATGTGGAGTCTGGCCCGCGCCCGCGCCAACAAGACGCCGATGGACTGGACGCACTACACGCCCACCCGGCCCAAGTTTCTGGGTCGGCGCGTCTTTCGCAACTTTGACCTGACGGAACTGGCCCGCTTCATCGACTGGGGCCCGCTGTTCCAGACCTGGGATCTGGCCGGGCCGTTTCCCGCCATTCTCAAGGACGAGATCGTCGGTGCGGAGGCGACCAAGGTCTATGCCGATGCGCAGCGCATGCTCAAGCGCCTGATCGAAGGCCGCTGGCTGACCGCCAATGCCGTGATCGGCCTGTATCCCGCCAACGCGGTGAATGACGACGACATCGAGTTCTACACCGATGAAACCCGCAGCGAGGTCGCCATGACCTGGTATGGCCTGCGCCAGCAAACCGAGAAACAGGTGATCGACGGCGTGATGCGGCCGAGCCGCTGTCTGGCCGATTTTGTCGCTCCCAAAGGGGTGGCTGACTACGCCGGCGTCTTCGCGGTGACGGCCGGCATCGGCGTCGACAAACGGGAAAAGCGCTTTGCCGACGAGCACGATGACTACTCGTCCATCATGTTCAAGTCACTGGCCGATCGGCTGGCGGAAGCCTTTGCCGAGTGCCTGCATCACCGCGTGCGCACCGACCTGTGGGGCTATGCAGCGCAGGAGGTGCTGGGGCCGCAAGAGTTGATTGCCGAAAAATACAAGGGCATCCGCCCGGCGCCGGGCTACCCGGCCTGCCCGGACCACAGCGTGAAAAAAGACATGTTCGATCTGCTGCAGTGCGAGGACATCGGCATGGGCGTGACCGAGAGTCTGGCCATGACGCCGGCGGCGAGCGTGAGCGGCTTCTATCTCGGGCACCCCGACAGCACTTATTTCAGCGTCGGCAGAATCGGTGACGACCAGCTGAAAGACCTGGCAGCGCGCCGGCACATGAACGAACAGGCCCTGCAACGGCTGCTGGCACCGAATTTGTAGTTTTACCGGCCGTTACCTGCTGGAGCGCCCAACCGCCAACCTTGACGTTAACGCGGCAGAGCGTGGCGCTGGGCCAGCATCAGCGCACCCACGCCGCCCAGGCTGAGGGCCAGCAACAGCCACAGGCCGTGGCTGTAGTGCACCTGCGGCGTCCACAGCAAACCCAGCAACAATGGCGCGCTGGCACGTGCCAGCGCCAAGGGCACACCCAGCGCCCCATTGAGGGTGGCCACATGGTCACGGTTCACATACTGCGCCATGGCCGTCCCTTTGACAATGGTGAGCATGCCGTTGCCCATACCGTACAGCACCACAAACAGCATCACGGCCCAGACCTCCCCCTCGACCAACAGGGGCGCCGCCAACAAGACCATCAACCCCAGCGGAATCAGGCAGGGAATCAAGCGATTCGCCAGATGCAGGTCGAAGTGGTGCTCGAAGAAGTACAGCAGCAGCCGACCCAGGACTTGAATGACGCCGATGCTGGCCGGAATGGCGATCACCCAGGTCTCGCTCAAGCCGTTTTCACGCAGCAGACTCACCATGTGCGCGGGCAATGCCACGGTCACCGCCATCATCAGGATGACAAACACGCCAATCAGCAAAAATGGCGTACTGAGCAAAATACCGGACACGCCCTTGGGCGCGACCTGGCCATCGGATGGCACATGCCGCAGCGGACGGGGCGCATCCCGCAAGGTCAGCGCATGCAGGGGGGCACAGACCAGCAGATGCAGCGTTGCCAGACTGACGAGCGCGTAGCGCCAGCCCCAAGTCGCGATCAACCAGGCCGTGAGCGGGATGAACACCGTGCTGGCCAGCCCACCCAGGAAAGTCATGGTGATGATGGCGCGGCGAAAGTCATTGGGGAAACGGCGGGTCACCACGGCAAACGCTGGCGAGTACAACATGGCGGCCATGGCCGCGCCCAAGCCAGCCCAAACGGCATAGAACCCGATCACACCGGTCACGAGGCCATGCAAGGCCAGGCAAACACCGGCCAGCACCGAACCCGTGGTCATGACGGCCCGTTCATGGCCGCGGTCAATCCAGCGGCCCACCGGATACGCCAGGAAACCTTCGACCAGCAAGGCGAGACTGAAGGCCAGCGACGATTGGACCCGACTCAAACCCAGGTCATGCTCCACCGGCGCCATGATCAGTGAGAAAGTGTAAAAAACGCTGCCCCAGCTGATCAATTGCGCCAGCGACAGCCAGCCGACAAGGCGGCGGTCGTACTGAACAAGATCTTGCATGGCTGGATTATGGCAAACCCCTATACCCAATCGCGAGCGCCCGTCCATAGAATGGGCGCCAGCAGCTCCTAATTTCGTAGCAATGCGAAAACTTGTAAGAAATCCGTTACAAGTCATCACGAAATGATACGAGTGGCAAGGCTGCTTGGTGGTTCAATCTCTGTGATTGTTTTTAACCCTAACGCGAGCGCTATCTCGTTTGTCCAGCCACAGACCCGCAACCTTTACGACACACATCATGAGTTGGAAGAAATCAAAATTTGCATCCAGCCTGATGAGCTTGTTTGGTGAACCGATGCCGGATCTAAGCCCCGAAAGCCGCGTCAAGGAAATTCGTCAGGCGATGCTGGTTAGTCTTGCGGGTTTGAACCAAAGTCACCAGCTCGCACGCGTGTGGGCTCGCGTGCTATACGCACCGGACATTCAAGCACTGTGGTATCTGCGTGCTGAGATGATGACCTTGCTATCCGGCCTGCTGGGCGAGTCCGCCGCCAAGGCGCACCTTGCGACCATCACCCCCATGTTCAACGGCCTCTTGCCAGCGGCCCAGAAGTCGCGCCCCACCTCTTTGCGGCTGTAGTCGCGGGTGCCGACCTGACGGTTGAACGCCTGCGCACCGGGATCCGGTGGGAAAGGCACCAAAACCGGGCACATCCGGATCATCAGATGCCCTAGCGCACGCATGGCGGTGGCTATAGTCCATTGAGGGCGCGGATTCGCTGGCACTAAATTTGCATAACAAGCCCATCTGTACTCGAAAGATGGATGGCTTGTCATGCATGAACATTCTTTGTTGTGCCGTCCCAGCCCGACGGCCGCAAATGACCCGGACCTGACCCAAAAACTCTGGCCGGCGCGGGTGCAGGCCACTTTGCCGGACGCCGCTGAAACAATGGGTCTGTTCGGCCATTGGTGGTGCGACATGCACACCGGCGAATGGGTCTTGTCGACCGGGGCTGCAAGCGCACTGGACGTCAATGCGGGGCTTCACCGCACGGGGGCGAGTTGTTTTGAGCAGGTGCTACCGGATGATGTATTGGCGTTGATGGCAGTCCTGCGCCAGCTGCGCGAAGCGGGCCCGGCCATCGAGTGTGAGTTCCGGATCATTAACGAATTTGACGGCTTGCGCTGGTTGCGCCTGGTGTCCTTGCCACAAGCCCAGCCCGGCCTGGCGATCCAGACCGGTGTCGTGATCGATGTCACGTCAACGCGGCTGGCCGCGATGCGTGAGCGCTTCTGTTTCGAGTCAACACAATTCTTGATCGGCGCCCCAACGCTGGGGGAGTCGGTGACCAAGGTGATTCAACTGGTCTGTGACAACCTGGGCTGGGAGTGTGGTGCCTATTGGGCACTGGAGCAGGAACAGATGGGTGACCACCAGCTGGCCTGCCAGTATGAGTGGCACAAACGGGACTATCCGCTGGCAGCGTTCATCCGGCAAACTGCCGCACTTCGGCTGGCGCCGGGCGAAGGCCTGGTCGGCAACGTCTGGCGCACGATGCAGCCGGCCTGGGTTGAAAACATGGCTACCGATCAGGACTTTTTGCGGCGCAAAAGCGCCCATGAATGCGGTTTGCAGTCCGGCTATGCATTCCCGGTTTCCTATGTGACGGTTGACGGACGTCGCCACAGCCATGGCGTGCTGGAGTTCTACAGCAGTCTGTCGCGCCAGCGCGAAGCACAACTACCGAGCCTGTCGGCCACCATCGGCGCCCTGATTGCGCAGACGGTGCTGCGCATCGCGCAACAGGAACTGATCCGTCAGTTGGCGCAGGTCGATGATCTGACCGGTCTCGCCAATCGCAAGCATTTCCATCATCTGCTGGATGCCGCCTGCTTGGGCGCCACCTCAACGGGCGCCACGTTTGCTGTCCTGAATATTGACCTCGACCGCTTCAAGCTGATCAACGATGCCTTCGGCCACGAGGCTGGCAATCTGGTCTTGCATGAATTTGCCCAGCGCTTGCAGGGACTTGAACTGGAGGGCTGTACGGCGGGACGACTGGGCGGCGATGAGTTCGCCATCCTGATGGCGCCAGGCCAAACGACGGCGCAGCTACAGGCCGTCGGCGCGCGCGTGTTGCTGGCAGCGCGCATGCCCTTCCTGTTCGAACGCCAGGAATTGACAGTGTCTGCCAGCGTCGGGGTCAGTGTCTTTCCCGACAATGGATGGACCGGCTCCGAACTCATGCGTAGCGCCGATGCGGCGATGTATCGCCGCAAAAACGGCGGCCGCAACGGGTTGAATTTTTTCTCGGACGGAACGGTCGAAAACCTGGCTGAGCAGCGGTCCACGCTGGCCAAGCAACTCACGATGGAAGCCGAGTTGCATCGCGCGCTGGTAAGCAATGAATTCTTTCTGGAGTACCAGCCCGTGTTTGACCGCGACGCCGAGCACATGGTGGCGGTCGAAGCGCTGATTCGCTGGCGCCGGCAGAACGGCGACATCGTGCGGCCCGATCTTTTCATTCCGGTGGCGGAGCAGAGCCGCCTGATCGTGCAGATCGGCCGCTGGGTGGTCCAGCAGGCCTGTCGCGATCTGGCGCAGTTGCACCGCTGCGGCTTCCCGGACCTGCAAGTCAACGTCAACATGGCGGCACCGGAATTTGTCAATGCCAGTTTGCCGGGCGAATTGATGGCCGTGATTGAGGCCTGTGGCATTGCGCCGCACCACCTCTGTGTCGAGCTGACCGAGGGCCTGGTGATGAAGCAGCCTGACAAGGTGATTCCGGTCATGGGTGCCTTGCGCCAGCTGGGTTTCAAGATCAGCCTGGATGATTTCGGGATGGGGCATTCGTCGCTGTCACGCATGAAAAAGTTGCCGATTTCCTCGGTGAAAATTGATCGTTCATTTGTCAGCGGCTTGCCGCACGACCGGGGTGACGGTGCGATCGTGCGCACCATACTGGACCTCGGGCGTCATATGAAACTGCAGGTCATCGCCGAGGGAGTCGAGACCGACGCGCAGCTCATTTTCCTGCGCCAATTCGGCTGCACGCTGATTCAGGGCTTTCTGTTGAGCCGACCCAAAACAATCTCCGAGCTGATGGCAGCTCAAGCTCACATCACCAGCGAATAGGAAGAAAAACATGACGAACACGGCTGCCCCGCTTCAAATTGATACTTACCTGCCCTACATGCGCGACGTGATTCGCTGCGAACAATCGCTGCACGAGTTGAACCTGATGTGGCGCATGATTGAATCGTCTGCCAAGATGAACTGCCCGGTCGAGGCCAAGACCATTTTGCCGACCATGGCGGCCACGCGTGAAGGCTTCAATCGTCTGGAGCAGGAATTGGTGGCCAGTCTGGTGAGTGAGAAAGTGGCCACGGTGCTTGACGAGATTGGGACCAAGGCCCAGTACGTCATCGACATTGTGGTGCGCAATCTGTACGAGCGCACCGCCGATGTGGGCTTTCTCGCCACCGATAACGAACTGTGCGCCTTTGTCGCCGGCCTCACCGACAACCCGAGCGCCATTCGCCAGCGACTGCGTGCCTACCGCAGCAAATACACGGTGTATGACGAAATCATTTTGCTCGATGCCGCAGGCAACGTGCTGGTGCAAATTGATGAAGCCACGCCGCTCGAAGGCAGCGTTGATCCGCTGATTGCGCAAACGCTGGCCAGCGACAGCTACGTCGAAACGTTTCGCGCCACGGACTTGCGCCCCGCCCGCAAGCAGGCGCTGATCTATTCCCGCCGCATGCTGCATCCCGACACCGGCGTCGTCGTCGGCGTGCTGTGTCTGTGCTTCAACTTCGAACAGGAAATGGCGGGCATCTTCCAGTCGCACCGCGATCCGGACGGGCGCTCCAACATGATGCTGCTCGATGGTCACAACCGCGTGATTGAAAGTGCCGATGCCTTGTGGGTCCCCCTGGGTGCCGTGGTGCCGGTCAACCGGAGCACGGCGCCCCTGTTGATGATGTTTGCGGGCCGCGAGTACCTGGTGCGAACCTTCCCGGCCGAGGGCTATCAAGGCTACCCCGGGCCACCGGGTTGGCAAGGGCAGGTCATGATGCCGGTGGACGTGGCTTTTACGGGCGGCAGCAGCGGCAC
>NZ_DHXT01000150.1:6778-13914 GCF_002413825.1 Rhodoferax sp. UBA5149 | reverse complement strand
CCGCTGTACGAGATCATGACGGCCGCCGAAACCATCCAGCGCGTGGTGTGGAATGGTCAGGTGATGACGACCGGCCAGCGCGGCGAACTGATGAAGCTCAAGACGATCCTGGATCAGATTGGTGAGACCGGCGCCCGCAGCAATGAACTGTTTTCAAAATCGATCGCCGATCTGTATGAAACCGTGCTGGCGTCCAGTCTGCGCGATTCGGAATTCGTGTCGCACCTGCTGGTCGATCTGCTGGACCGCAACTTGTATGAACGTTCGGACGATTGCCGCTGGTGGGCCTTGACGCCGGAGTTGCAAGCGGCGCTGGCGGCGCCGGAGCGCGACGAGGAGGTGGTCGAGCGCATCACCCGCATTCTGGAATACATCAACCGCCTGTACACGGTCTATACCCGACTAGTCGTCTATGACGCCAGTGGTTGCATTGTTGCCAGCACCCATCCAAAGCAGAATGGCAGCTCGGTGGTGGGTACTTCGGTGGATGCGCTTACGCTGGCGCAAGTGCGTGCGCTGCGCACGGAACAGGACTACTACGTGACGCCGTTTGCGCCCTCCCCACTTTACGGCGGTGCGCCAACCTATATCTACCACGCAGCGATTCGCGATCCCGATGATGGCGCCAATGTGGTGGGCGGCATCGGCATCGTGTTCGATGCAGCACCCGAGTTTTCAGCCATGCTGCGTGGCGGACTGGGAAACAAGACGGGGATGAATGCCTTGTTTGTGGACCGACGCGGCTGTGTGATCTCCAGCACCGACCCCACGCGCCCGGTGGGCGCGACATTGGAAATGGACCCGGCCTTGCTGAGGCTGCCGAACGGCAGCAGTGCCTCCCGTATCGTGATCCACGACGGGCATTACGCGATCATGGGCTGCACTGCCTCCAGCGGTTACCGGGAGTTCAAGGTGTCGGATGGCTATCGTGAAGATGTGCTGGCCGTCGTGTTTGATTCTTTTGGTGCCGTGCGCGAGCGCCCGGGCGCCGGCCACAGAAGCAAGACGGTGTTGAAATCAGATTTGACAGAGCGGGGTGGGCGCGAATTTGCAACTTTCTTTATCGATGGCTCCCTGTTTGCGCTGCCCGCCGAGCAGGTGCTGGAGGCCCTGCCCGCCGCAAAAATATCATCGATGTCGAGGGCTGATCGCAAGGCGCGCATCGGCCTGTTGGCGCTGCAGAGCGACGCTGAGAACCAGGGTTCTGTCTGGGTCTTTGACCTTGGCTATCTGCTGCGCGGCATGCCCTCCATCATCGACAAAAGCAGCCAGGTGATCATCGTGCGCTTTGGTGCACAAACGATTGGCCTGCTGGTCGATGGGCTGCACGGCGTACCAGAGTTCAATGCCGCCCAGATCATGCCGTCTCCCTTTGCCGGGCGTACGGATGGCGCGCTGGTGAAAAATTTCATCAAGGCCAACGGGGGCCAATTGCTGATTCAGGCGGTCGATGTCAGCAGTCTTTTTGCGCTCCTGATGCACCCGGAGGGGATGGCTCAAGCCACGGCATTCAGCTGACTGGCTAAATCCTGCCGGCGATTTTGTCGGTCCACGACCCGGTAGCCAAGCGGTTCATGCGCTGCCGCTACCAGCGCAACGCCAACCAAAAACGGGCTCTGCGCGTCCAGGCAGTTATGGCTTGGGGAGAGTCACGTTTGTCCACCTGTTGGGAAAACACGCCGCATGAGCTTGCGGGGGAAGTTGCCAACGGTCTAAACTCGGACTCGACCGGCCAAGTTGACAACACCGGCGTTCGTCCGTCCGGTGCACAACGCATGCGCAATAGATCGGTTTGGTTTTATTCCCACCCTCAGGAATTGATATGGGTCAAAGTGGCCACTTCGCCTCTGCACTGGTCGATGACGACGAATTGGCCATGTTCAGGGCCATACTCGATCACTTGCCGGTCGGCATCTCCGTGTTCGATCGGGATCTCAGACTGCTGGCCATCAACCGCCTGCTTGTCGATATGCTCAATTTTCCCGTGGGCATGTTTGAGCGAGCTTTGCCGACACTGGAGGAGTTGACCCTTTTCAACGCATTGCGTGGCGAATATGGTGCGGGCGACCCGCACCAGCAAACCCGAGAGCGCATGGCGCTGGCGCGAAAAGGTGAGGCGCATCGCTTCCAGCGCACCCGGCCCGACGGACGGGTACTGGAAATCATGGGGGCGCCGCTGCCCAACGGCGGCTTCATCAGCATCTATACCGACATCACCGATCATCAGCACATCAAGGCCGCCCTGAGCGAGCAGGCGCTATATCTGCGCAGTGTGGTCGATCACCTGCCGCAAGGCATCTCGGTATTTGACCAGCAGCTTCACCTCAAGTGCTGGAATGCCACCTTCCTGGAGGTACTCGAACTCCCGCCCGAGAGCACCTACCAGGATGTCCCCTTCGAGAATCTGATCATGTACCCGGCGCTGCGCGGGGAATACGGGCCCGGTAATCCGGTCGACCAGGTGGCACAGAGGCGCGCGATGGCGCTTAAATTCGAGGCCCACCGCTTCGAACGGACGCGGCCCAATGGCCGCACCCATCTGGTGGAAGGACGCCCCATGCAACTGGACGGGCGCACCGTGGGTTTCGTCACCAGCTACACCGACATCACCGAGCAAAAAGCCATTGAGCGCGAACTCAGGCAAAAAAGTGAAGTGTTTCAGACCTTGGTGGACAACATACCCGGTGGTGTCACGCTGTTTGGCGCCGATCAGCGGCTGCTGGCCCATAACAAGGAATATGCCCGTTTGCTCGATTTCCCGCCCGAGCTGTTTGACGGCCTGCCCACACTGGAGCGGTTTTTCCGCTACAACGCGGCGCGCGGCGAGTACGGACTCGGCGACGCCGAAGTCCAGGTTCAACAATTGCTGGAGCGCGCGCGCCAACATCAGGCCCACCATTTCAAGCGAACCCGACCGAACGGCACGATGCTCGAAGTGCGCGGCCTGCCACTGGCGGACGGCAGCTTTGTGACGATCTATACCGATGTGACTGAGCAGCACCGCGCCGCCGAGGCCATCGAACGCCTGGCCCACCGTGACACGCTCACCGGGCTGGCCAATCGCTACACGCTCGAAGCAAGGCTGGACCAGTTGGTGGCCGACGCCCGCCGACACGAGCGGCAACTGGCCGTCATGTTCCTGGACATGGACAACTTCAAGGCCATCAATGACACCCTGGGACATGGTGTGGGCGACCAGTTCTTGCGTGAAGTCGCCCGACGTCTGAGTGCCACCGTGCGCGACAACGACATCGTGGCCCGACTCGGTGGTGACGAATTCGTGGTGGTGCTGGCCGAGGTCATGGATCCCCGGGATGCCACGGGCGTTGCCGCCAAGATCATTGCCGCGTTGAACCAGCCGATCGAACTTGGCAGCCATGCGCTGCGCGCCTCCGCCTCCATCGGAATTTGCTTTTATCCGCAGGACGGACGGGATCGGGGCGCGCTCATGCAAAGCGCGGACATCGCCATGTACCACGCCAAGAACGCCGGCAAGGGCGTGTTCCACTTCTTCGATGCGGCCATGATGACGGCCGCAAGTAGCCGACTCGAACTGGAACGCACCTTGCGCGAGGCGGTCAGCCAGCAACAGTTCGTGCTTCACTACCAGCCCCAGCTTGATGCTTCAGGCCAGCATGCTATGGGTGCGGAGGCCTTGATCCGCTGGCAAAAACCCACGGGCGAACTGATTCTGCCCGACGAGTTCATTGCGCTGGCAGAAGAACTCGGCCTGATCAGCGACATCGGCGACTGGGCCTTGCGCACCGCCTGTCACACCGCGGCGCGCTGGCGCCAGAAAGGCCTGGTGGGCTTGACCATGGCGGTCAATCTCAGTGCCCTCCAGCTGCGCGATGACAAGCTGCCTCAGCGCATAGCCAGCGCTTTGGGCGACAGCGGCCTGTCCGCCAATGCCTTGATCCTGGAGATCACCGAATCCGTGGCCATGCAAGATCCGCATGCATCCATCGAACGCCTGGAACTGATCCGCGTCCAGGGCGTGCGCCTGGCCATTGATGACTTTGGCACCGGCTATTCCTCGCTGGCTTACCTCAAGCGCTTGCCCCTGGACTACCTCAAGCTCGACCGTACTTTTGTCCAGGATTTGGAGACCAACAGCAGCGATGCAGCCATCTGCGCCGCCACGATCGGACTGGCCCACAATCTGGGGCTCGCAGTGGTCGCTGAGGGCGTCGAGACACCGGGTCAGCGCGACTACCTGGCCAAGCTGGGCTGCGATGTCTTTCAGGGCCACTACTTCAGCCGTGCGCTCAGCGACACGGCCGCCTTTGACTGGCTCACTTCATTGGCTCGCACCGCCGGATGCGCCGCTTCAAATCACCTTGGCAGCTAAATGCCTGCGCGCAGCGCGCGCCGGTATTGCATGGCCTCGGCCACATGCGTGACCTGGGTGCTGCGCGCACCGGCCAGATCGGCGATGGTGCGTGCCACTTTGAGAGCACGGTGCGTGCTACGGGCTGACCAGCCCAAGCGCGCTGCAGCAATATTCAAGAACTTGGCGGCGGCCTCGTCGAGCAGCAAATGGGCGTCGATTTCCTGACCTTGCAGCGCCTGGTTCGCCTTGCCCTGGCGCGTCATGGCGCGCTCGCGGGCCGCGGTGCAACGCTCGCGGATGGCCGCCGTGGATTCACCCGGCCCGGCTTGCAGGAGATCAGCCGACGGCAAAGCCGGCACTTCCACATGCAGGTCAATGCGGTCAATCAGCGGGCCGCTGAGCTTGCTCTGGTAGCGCGAGACCTGGTCGGGCGTGCAGCGACAGGCCTTTTGCGCCGACCCCAGATAGCCGCAGGGGCAGGGATTCATGGCGCCGATCAACTGGAAGCGGGCCGGGAACTCGGCCCGCCGCGCGGCGCGCGAAATCGTGATGGTGCCCGACTCCAGCGGTTCCCGCAGGGCTTCCAGCGCGGCGCGCGGAAACTCGGGCAGCTCATCCAGAAACAGCACGCCATGGTGCGCCAGTGAAATTTCGCCGGGCCGCGGCGGCGAGCCGCCCCCCACCAAAGCCACGGCGCTGGCCGTATGGTGCGGGCTGCAGGTCGGGCGCTGCGCCCAGCGCGCCAGCGAGAAACGACCGCCCAAGCTGGCCACGGCCGCACTTTGCAGTGCTTCGTCCGTCGTCATGGCTGGCAGCAGGCCGGCAAACCGCTGCGCCAGCATCGACTTGCCGGAGCCCGGCGGCCCCATCAACAGCAGGCTGTGGCCGCCGGCGGCGGCAATCTCCAGCGCTCGTTTGGCACCCCGCTGGCCTTTGACATCGGCCAGGTCCGGGTACTGGACGGCATAGGACTGGGGCAGCGCCGTGACGCGCGACCAGCCGGGCGCAGGCTCCGGCGGTGGCGCGTCCGCCACTGGCGGCAAAAAATGACGCACCACGTCCAGCAAATGGCTGGCCCGATAGACATGGGCATCGGGCACCAGCGCCGCTTCTTCCGCGCTGTCGGGCGGCAGCACCAGTCGGGTCACGACCCGCCCGGCATGCAAGGCCAGACTCATGGCCAGCGCACCGCGCACCGGCCGCAACTCACCTGACAGTGACAACTCCCCGGCAAATTCATGGCCGGCCAGCTGGGTCGGGTCGATCTGACCGCTGGCGGCCAGAATACCCAGCGCAATCGGCAGGTCAAAGCGCCCGGAGTCCTTGGGCAGGTCGGCCGGTGCCAGGTTGACGGTGATACGTTTGTTGTGCGGAAATTCCAGGCCCGAGTTCTGGATCGCGCAGCGCACCCGTTCTCTGGCCTCCTTGACCTCGACATCGGCCAAGCCCACGAGCGTGAAGCTGGGCAGGCCATTGGCCAGATGCACTTCCACCGTGACGGCGGCGGCGTCCAGACCCAGCAGGGCACGGCTTTGCACCAAACACAAACTCATGAGGATTCCTCTCCAAAAGGGTGCAAAAAACGAAGCAGCACCAATTTCATATGCACCAATGAAGTGCATACTGTATTTTTATACAGACATCTTAACGCAAAGCCGTTAAATCGGTGCACAAGGACGAGGCTGATTTTGGCGTTCTATCTGGCACGCTCTGTGCTTATTACTTACATCCCTTAACCGCCTTGGAGAGCTTTATGAAATTGAAATCAAAATCCGCACTCGTTCTGACCACCTTGCTTGCCAGCATGGCCGCCATGGCGCAAACAAAAGCGCCCGAGCCTGATTACACGCTGTCGTACAACGTCGGCGTCACCAGCGACTACCGCTTTCGCGGCATCTCGCAAACGTCGTTCAAGCCAGCGCTGCAAGCGGGGGTGGACTTTGCGCACAAGAGCGGTTTTTACCTGGGCGCCTGGGGTTCCAACATCAACTGGATCAAGGACTACATTGGCGCCACCGACGGCTCGCTTGAAATCGACTTGTACGGTGGCTACAAAGGTGAAATCAGCAAGGATTTCAACTATGACCTGGGCGTGATCACCTACCAATACCCCAGCAACACGGCCGCCAACGTTGTTGGCTTCGCCAATGCCAACACCACCGAAGTCTACGGCGCCCTGACTTATAGCGTGGTGACCGCCAAATACAGCCGCAGCGTGAGCAACTTCATCGCCAACAACAGCAGCTCCGGCAGCGCGTATTTTGAAGTCGCCGCCAACTTTGACCTGGGTAACGGTCTCACGCTCACGCCGCACCTGGGTCACCAGACCATTCCGAATCAAGCCATTAACGGCGACTACACGGACTACTCGCTGACCTTGGCCAAAGACTTTGGCAATGGTCTGTCGGTCTCCATCGCAGCCCTCGGAACCGACGCCCCCGATGCTTTTTACAAAGTGGGCACGTTCGACAATTTGGGCAAATCTGGCGTGCTGGTCGGCCTGAAATACAGCTTCTGATCTCAATCCATTTGGAGCAACCATGAAACTCGTAACTGCCATCATCAAACCCTTCAAGCTGGACGAGGTGCGCGAAGCGCTCTCCGCCATCGGCGTGCAGGGCATCACCGTGACCGAGGTCAAGGGCTTTGGTCGTCAAAAAGGCCACACCGAGTTGTACCGCGGTGCCGAGTACGTGGTGGACTTCTTGCCCAAGGTCAAGATCGAAGCCGCCATTGCCGACGAGCTGGTGGACCGTGTCATCGAGGCGGTGGAGGCTGCGGCCCGCACCGGCAAGATCGGCGA
>NZ_DHXT01000150.1:6303-6619 GCF_002413825.1 Rhodoferax sp. UBA5149 | reverse complement strand
TGAAAAAACTACTTGCTTCCCTTACTTTGGGATTGAGTCTGCTGGCTGGTGGCACAGCGGTGATGGCACAGACGCCAGCGGCAGCCCCCACGGCTTCCACCGCGGCTGAAGCCAAGCCCGCTGACGCAGCGCCTGCAGCACCGGCCGCCCCTGCGGCTGCTGTGACCGCCGCCGCACCGGCAGTTGCCACGTCCGTCGCCGCGACACCCGCACCCGTTCCCAACAAGGGCGATGTGGCATGGATGATCGTGGCAACGGCCTTCGTCATCATGATGTCCATCCCGGGTCTGGCCCTGTTCTACGGCGGCCTGGTGCG
>NZ_DHXT01000150.1:3073-6071 GCF_002413825.1 Rhodoferax sp. UBA5149 | reverse complement strand
CGCAGCAAGAACATGCTGTCGGTCCTGATGCAGGTGTTCGTGACCTTCTCGCTGATCGTGGTGCTGTGGTGCCTGTACGGCTACAGCCTCGCCTTCACCGAGGGCAACCAGTTCATCGGCGGTTTTGACCGACTGTTCATGAAAGGCTTGTTCAATCCGATGACGAGCGAATTTGCCAATGGCGCCACCTTCAGCAAGGGCGTGGTCATTCCCGAACTGCTGTTCATGGCGTTCCAGGCCACCTTTGCCGCCATCACCTGCTGCCTGATCATCGGCGCGTTCGCCGAACGTATCAAGTTCTCGGCCATGCTGATGTTCATGGCGCTGTGGTTCACCTTCAGCTACACCCCGATCGCCCACATGGTGTGGTTCTGGATGGGTCCGGATGCCTACACCGGCAAAGAAGTGGTTGACGCCATGAACGCCAAGGCCGGCATGCTCTGGCAATGGGGCGCGCTGGACTTTGCCGGCGGTACCGTGGTGCACATCAACGCGGCTGTCGCTGGTCTGGTCGGAGCGTTCGTGATCGGCAAGCGTACCGGCTACGGCAAAGAATCCATGGCCCCACACAGTCTGACACTGACAATGGTGGGCGCCTCCCTGCTGTGGGTGGGCTGGTTCGGCTTCAACGCCGGCTCGGCACTGGAAGCCAACGGTACGGCCGTGCTCGCCTTCATGAACACCTTCTCGGCCACGGCGGCTGCGGTGTTGGCCTGGTGTCTCGGCGAAGCGCTGATGAAGGGCAAGGCCTCGATGCTGGGTGCCGCGTCTGGCGCGGTGGCTGGCTTGGTTGCGATCACACCGGCCTGCGGCAACGTCGGCCTGATGGGCGCCATCGTCATCGGCTTCGTGGCGGGCTTCGTCTGCCTGTGGGGCGTCAATGGCCTGAAGAAAATGCTCGGTGCGGATGACTCGCTCGATGTCTTCGGCGTGCACGGTGTCGGCGGCATCGTCGGCGCCCTGCTGACCGGCGTGTTCAACAACCAGGCACTCGGTGGCCCCGGCCTCGTGGGTGACTGGGTCACGGCCGCTGTTTCTTCCGTGCCAATCATGGATCAGGTCTGGATCCAGGCCAAGGCCGTGCTCGTCACCATCGTGTGGTCAGGCGTGGTCTCCTTCATCGCCTACAAGATTGTCGACTTGACCATCGGTCTGCGTGTCAGCGAAGAAGACGAGCGCGAAGGCCTCGATATCACGGCCCACGGCGAAACCGCCTACAGCCGCTAAACAAGGCCATGCTGCGCTGCCCCTGGGCGCCGCAGCAAGCGGTCTAAGGCAAAGTTTCCTTGTGACTTCAACCCACCCGAGCCACTGGCTCCGGTGGGTTTTTTTATGGCCGGCTGGCGCGATTATTTTGAGAATCTACGAGGCGCTGGCTCAAGATTGCCGGGTTTGTCGCTATTTTTATGCGAGCAAACTAATCAAGTCCAACGGGGGATAGGGCATGTTTTTGCGGGTGAACTTGCCAACATACACCGCAGTTACCCCAAGGCTGCGCCCTCTTTGCGAAGACGGTCCATGACAAAGGGTGGACGGGCACAGTAGCGCAACAGCCGCTCCAGCAGGCCCCGACCCACGAAGGTGCGCAGGATGCGACGGCGCAAGGTGGCTTGCGCTTGGATGGGCTGGAGCTGGAGCTGGAGCTGAGCGGCAGCGTGCCAACGCATGTGCACGAATGTGCCGAAGAATGCCTGTTGCTCCAGCGTGACATGTTCCGCGGTGACATCCTGCTGCTGGAAGGCGAGTACCAATGGGCGCCAGGCGGCACCAGCCACGACACGCTATCGTCCGACGTGGGCTGCGTGGTGTTCATCCATGGCGCCGTGGACCCAGCGCTCAAACAATACGCCTGAAACCATTGCCCCCGCGCTGAAACACTAGCGAGCCATCAGGATGCGCCGGGTAAGGCCGCCGCCACCGCATGCAATATCTCGTCTGACAGCGCCTCATCGTCTACCGCGCGGGCCAGTATCAGCGCGCCCACCATGCTGGCGTAGGCCACCAGCGCACGTTCACGCTTGACGGCCTTGATGCGGCCTGGCGCAAACGTGGTGAACAAGTCCAGCAGCTTGCGCGTGCCCACCGTCACCGCATGGCGCAGGCTGCTGCCCTGGCGCGATGCGTCCGCGCCCAGCGCTGCCATCACGCAGCCCTCACCCGGGTTGTCACGGTGCTGCTGGCTCAGGTAGCCCTTCATCACCGCCGCCAGCGGATTGCCGGTGGCGCGGCCACCGATCTTGGTCCAGGTGTTGACCGCGCCGTCGAACGAACGGGCGCAGGCCTCGGCCATCAGCTCTTCCTTGGATGCGAACTGGCCGTAGAAGCCGCCGTGCGTCAGCCCCGCGCTCTTCATCAAATCGGCCACCCCTATGCCTTCAAAGCCGCGCTCGCGGAACAGGCGCGCGGCAACGTCGAGCACGCGGTCGCGGTTTTGACTGGCTTGTTCGCGGGTGACTTTCATGGTGTTTCCTCAGGTGTTGCGGCTGCCCGGCACTGCGTTCTGTCCCATACGTGTCAGCAGGGTCTTTGCATTTTAAATGATGTTCGTCATATAATTCAATCATGACGATCATCATTTAACCAAGGAACCCACCATGAAAGCAGTCATCGCCGGATATGCCCGTTCCCCCTTCCACTTTGCCAAGAAAGGCGCGCTGGCCACGGTGCGCCCGGACGACCTGGCCGCGCAAGTGGTCAAAGGTCTCTTGAAACGCGTTGACCTGGACCCCGCCTTGCTGGAAGACGTGATCCTGGGCTGCGCCTACCCCGAGGCGGCACAGGGCAACAACCTGGCGCGCATCGTCGGCCTGCTGGCGGGCCTGCCAACCGAAGTGGGCGGCATGACCGTCAACCGCTTCTGCGGCTCGTCCATGCAGGCCGTGCACATTGCGGCGGCGCAGATCGAGGCCGGCATGGGCGATGCGTTTTTGTGCGTGGGCGTGGAGTCCATGACCATGGTGCCCCAGGGCGGCTTTAACTTCTCGCCCCATCCGCAACT
>NZ_DHXT01000150.1:0-2805 GCF_002413825.1 Rhodoferax sp. UBA5149 | reverse complement strand
TCCCACCGCAAGGCCGCGTTTGCCCGCGAACACGGCCGACTGGAAGCCGAGATCGTGCCCATCACCACGCCTGCGGGCGACAGGGTCACGCACGACGGCTGCATACGCCCCGGCACCAACGCCGAAGCACTGGCCGCGCTGCGCCCCGTGTTCAAGGCCGACGGCGTGGTCACTGCCGGTACATCGTCCCCGCTGACCGATGGCGCGGTGGCCGTGCTGGTGACCAGCGAAGCCTTTGCACGGACGCACCATCTGCAGGCCACGGCGCGCATTGTGTCCTTTGCCAGCGTGGGGGTGGACCCGGCCGTCATGGGCATTGGCCCCATCCCCGCCACGCGCAAGGCGCTGGCCCGCGCGGGCCTGACGGTTGCCGACCTGGGCGTGGTCGAGATCAACGAAGCCTTTTCATCCCAAGCCCTGGCCTGCATTCGCGAGCTGGGCTTGAACCCAGCCACCGTGAACATCGACGGCGGCGGCCTGGCCATTGGCCACCCGCTGGGCGCCACCGGCGCACGCATCACCGGCAAGGCAGCCGCACTGCTGGTCCGTGAAAACGCGCGCTATGCGCTGGCCACCCAGTGTGTGGGCGGCGGGCAAGGCATTGCCACCATTCTGGAACGTATCTAACCTGAAGGAAAAATCATGCAGATCAAAAACGCAGTAGTCCTGGTCACCGGAGCCAACCGCGGCCTGGGCCACGCTTTCGTCAACGCGTTGCTGGAAGCCGGTGCCGCCAAGATCTACGCCGCAGCGCGCGACCCCAGCAGCATCACCCTCGCCGGGGTGACGCCCATCCAACTGGACGTGACCAACGCGGCCGACATCACCGCCGCCGCCGAGCGCGCTGCACTGACTTGACGCTGCTGATCAACAACGCCGGCATAGGGCGCAGCTCGTCGTTCCTGGCTGCAGGCAGCGCAGACGCCGCACGCGCCGAGCTGGAGACCAACTTCTTTGGCCCGCTGGCACTGAGCCAGGCCTTTGCCCCCATCTTGAAAGCCAACGGCGGCGGCGCGATTGTCAATGTGCTGTCGGTGCTGAGCTGGTTGAACCTGAGCGCCGCGGCCACCTATAGCGCGTCCAAGTCGGCAGCATGGTCACTGACCAATGGCCTGCGCAACGAACTGCGCGCGCAAGGCACGCAGGTGGTGGGCGTGCACGTGGCCTTTACGGACACCGACATGGCCCGCACGGTGCCTGGCCCCAAGGCCGAGCCACAAGACGTGGCGCGCCAGACGCTGGCCGCGCTGGAGGCGGGGCAGGATGAGGTGCTGGCAGATGGGCTGACCCGCAATGTGAAGCAGGGTCTATCAGCACAGCCGGGGGTGTACTTGGGGCAAGTGGGTTAAGGCTTGCAGTGTGAGCGGCAACGGGTGCAACGCCCGTAGTCACTACATTTTCGATAGCGCCTTACGCATATCCGACGGGGGCTACAGCCCCTTTTCTACCATATCCAACAGCCGCTGGCCGAACATCTCAAAGTGCGGCCCCACCGGCGCCGCCAGTGGGCCGTCCACCACCAGCATGGCCAAGCCATGCACGGCGGACCAAGCCAGTATCTCGGCACCCGGCCGCTTGGCTGCGGGCATGACACCGGCCTGCACCAACTGGTCTACCGCACCGCACAGCAGCTCATACGGGTTGCGCCCGCTGGGGCCGGCGGTGGGCCATTCGGGCGTGGCCTGGATAAGCTTGTGGGACAGGGCAAACGCCGTGCGGAACAAGCCCGTCTCGGCCTTGGCAAAGCGCAGGTAGCCCGTGCCCACCGCGCGCACGCAGGCACGGGCGCGGTCGGCGGGCGACAGCTTAGGCGGGACCGCCGCCAACTCATCCTCCATGGACTTGGCCACCGCCGACAGTGCCGTGGCACGCACCGCCACCAGCAGCGCCTGCTGACTGGCAAAGTGGCGGTAGGCCGCATTGGGCGCCACGCCCGCGCGGCGCGTGGCCTCGCGCAGCGTGACGGCAGCAGGGCCACCCTCGCGGGCCAGCGCAATGCCGGCCTCCAGCAAGGCACGGCGCAGATCACCATGGCGGTAGGTTTTGCGTGCGGAGGGGGTGGTTGTAACAGACATAAACAAAGCAATGTGGACACCGTCCATTATCCATGCTATTCTTTTGTGCACGCTGTCCACAATTGAATGCACGCCTTATCGCAAGCGTACACAGCAAGGCGTCACCACTCTTAAAACAAGGAGGAAAACAGACCATGCCAAAACCCCATACCGTAGAACTGCACCGCGTCATCCGCGCCCAGCCGGATCGCGTCTACAAGGCATTCTTGGATGCCGATGCCATGGCCAAGTGGCTGCCGCCCTATGGCTTCACCTGCAAGGTCTCGCACCTGGACGCACGGGTCGGCGGCACCTACAAAATGGCCTTCACCAACTTTGGCACCGGCAACGGCCACAGCTTTGGTGGCGAGTACATAGAGCTGGTGCCCGCCGCCAAGATTTGCTACACCGACAAGTTTGACGACCCCAACCTGCCCGGCAGCATGAAGACCACCATCACCTTCAAGCCCGTGCTCTGCGGCACCGAACTGAGCATCGTGCAAGAGGGCCTGCCCGAGGCCATACCCGTGGAAATGTGCTACCTGGGCTGGCAAGAGTCGCTGGCGCAACTGACCACGCTGGTTGAGCCCAATATTCCCGGCTAAGCCACGCGGCACACACATCGACAAACCATTCACCCCAACATTCCTGGAGAACACCAAATGAAACTGGAACCCTACCTGTTTTTCAACGGCCGCTGCGAAGAAGCCATCACCTTTTACAAAGAGGCGCTAGTGTAGTGTTGCAATCT
>NZ_DHXT01000093.1:10967-19859 GCF_002413825.1 Rhodoferax sp. UBA5149 | reverse complement strand
ACGAACAGGTAAAGATAGAAGTACAGGCCGCGTACTTCGGTGGGCAAGTAGCTGATGTCCCAGCAGTAAATCTGATCGGGCCCGGTGGCCACCAGTGCGCGTGGCCGACCGGGGCCACATCTGCTACGACTGGCATCACTACATTGCGCTAGTGCAGCGCAAGCCCGGCGCTCTGCGTAACGGGGCCCCCTTTGCCGACATGCCTGCGCCTTTGCTGCGTTTGCGCCAAGGGCTGATGCGCCACGATGGCGGCGACAAAATCATGGCGCAGGTGCTCAATTGCGTATCCAGCCATGGCTTGGAGAAAGTGCTGGTGGCGGTGGAATTGGTCATCGAATCTGGTGTGCTCAGCGCCGAGCACGTCCTCAACGTATTGGCACGTCTGAACGCCGTGCCGACGCCAGAATCTGTCGAGAGCAGTTTGCATTTGAGGGAGGTTCCAGTGGCCAACACAGGGCGCTATGACAGCCTACGTGGCGACGCCATGGTGGAGGTTAGCCATGCGTCGTGATATCAGCACCGAACTCAAAGAGCTGCGCCTGCACGGCATGGCCGGGGCCTGGGATGAGCTGACAACCCATGAGGGCCAGACAAGCGATGTGGGCATACAGACCTCGCGTTGGTTGATCGAGCACTTGCTGCAAGCCGAACACGCGCAACGGGCCTTTGCATCGGTACGCCACCCAATGAAGGCGGCCAAGTTCCCACTGCACCGTGACCTGGCGGGCTTTGACTTTGAAGCCTCCAAGGTGGACAAGAAGTTGGTCGGCCAATTGAGTACATTGGACTTCACCGACACGGCACAAAACGCGGTACTCATTGGAGGGCCGGGCACCGGCAAGACGCACCTGGCCACGGCCATTGGGGTGGCGGGCATTGCGGCAAAAGGCAAACGGGTGCGCTTCTATTCCACAGTTGATTTGGTCAATGACTTGGAGAAGGAAAAGCGCGAAGGCAAGGCCGGTCGTATTGCGCTGGCACTGATGCGCATGGACATGGTGATCCTGGATGAGCTGGGCTATCTGCCCTTCAGCCAGGCCGGTGGTGCCTTGCTGTTTCACCTGCTCTCCAAGCTGTACGAGCATACCAGCGTGGTGATCACCACCAACCTGAGTTTCTCGGAGTGGTCGGCCGTGTTTATTGACGCCAAGATGACCACGGCACTACTGGATCGGCTCACCCATCACTGTCATATCGTGGAGACGGGCAACGAGTCCTACCGGTTCAGGCACAGCACCATGGCCGCCAAGACGCGCATCAAGGCCAGAGAGAGTGAGCGCAAAGGCGGCAAAACGGTGCCGACAACACAGGAGGCCGACGAGCCGTTCTGAGGCGCCACAAGCTGGGGGAATTCCGCTACGGGCTACGCCCTTCGCTCCTTTCCCCCAGCTCGTAATCAAAGACAAGGAGACTCAAGAAAAACCAGCTATTGAGTACACTTATCCACAGTTGCTGATTCAAAATTCAGCAACCCACCCTGGGTCAATATTGGATCGGCAAGGTGGGTCAATATTCAATCGGCGCCGACACCAGATATAAAATCATTCCCACTCGATGGTTGCAGGCGGCTTGCTGCTGACGTCGTAGGTCACGCGGTTGATTCCGCGAACCTCGTTGATGATGCGGCTGGAGACTTTCTTGAGCAACGCATAGGGCAACTCGGCCCAGTCGGCAGTCATGAAGTCGCTGGTTTGCACGGCACGCAGCGCCACCACGTAATCGTAGGTGCGGCCATCACCCATCACGCCCACGCTCTTGACCGGCAAGAACACGGTAAAGGCCTGGCTGGTCAGGTCGTACCAGCTTTTGCCGGTTTCTTCATCGATGAAATTGCGCAATTCTTCGATGAAGATGGCATCGGCCCGGCGCAGCAGATCAGCGTACTCTTTTTTGACTTCGCCCAGAATCCGCACCCCCAGACCCGGCCCCGGGAACGGATGCCGATAGACCATGTGGTACGGCAAACCCAGCGCCACGCCGAGCTCGCGCACTTCGTCCTTGAACAGCTCGCGCAATGGCTCCAACAATTTGAGGCCCAGTTGCTCCGGCAAGCCGCCCACGTTGTGATGGCTCTTGATGACCACCGCTTTTTTGGTCTTGGCGCCACCCGACTCGATCACGTCCGGATAAATCGTGCCTTGCGCCAGCCACGCCACGTGGCGCGAATGGTCATTCTTGAGCTTGTCGGCTTCCGCCTTGAACACTTCCACAAATTCGCGGCCAATGATCTTGCGTTTCGCTTCCGGGTCGCTCACGCCTTTCAGGTGGCCCAGGAATTGGTCAGCGGCGTCCACCCGAATCACCTTGGTGTGCAGCTTGCCGACAAACATGTCCATCACCAGATCGCCTTCGTTCAGGCGCAACAAACCATGGTCAACGAACACGCAAGTGAGCTGGTCGCCAATGGCCCGGTGAATCAGCGCGGCCGCGACCGATGAATCGACACCGCCGGACAGGCCCAGAATCACCTCTTCGGTACCGACCTGGGCGCGGATTTGTTCAACAGCCTCGCTGATGTAGTCGCCCATGATCCAGTCGGGCCGGGTACCGCAAATGTCCAGGACAAAGCGTTCCAGAATGGCTGCCCCGCGCTTGGTGTGCGTGACTTCCGGATGAAACTGCACACCGTAGAAACGGCGCTCTTCGTCGGCCATGCCGGCAATCGGGCAGCTGTCAGTGCTGGCCATCAGCTTGAAGCCGTGCGGCAGCTCGGTGACCTTGTCGCCGTGGCTCATCCATACCTGCAACATGCCGTGGCCCATGGGGGTCGCGTAATCCTGAATGCCTTCCAGCAGCTGCGTGTGGCCATGCGCCCTGACATCGGCGTGACCAAATTCGCGTTTGTGACTGGGTGCGACCAGCCCGCCGAGCTGCACGGCCATGGTGAACATGCCGTAGCAGATGCCCAGCACCGGAATGCCCAGTTCATAGACTGCCTGCGGTGCCCGCAAGTCGTGCTCTTCATAGGTGCTGGCGTGACTGCCGGAGAGAATGATGCCTTTGAGCTTGCCGTCCCTGGCATAAGCACGGACCCAGTCGTCGCTCACATCACAGGGATGAACTTCGCAAAAAACATGCGCTTCGCGGATGCGACGCGCAATCAGCTGGGTGACCTGGGAGCCAAAGTCGAGGATGAGAATTTTTTGGTGCATCATTCTGCCCGGTAGTTGGGCGCTTCTTTGGTGATTTGCACGTCGTGCACATGGCTTTCACGAATGCCTGCGGTGGTAATTTCCACAAACTCAGCTTCGTTCTGCATGGCCTCGATCGTGGCGCAACCGCAGTAGCCCATGCTGGCGCGCACGCCACCGGCCATTTGGTAGACGATGGACACCATGGAGCCTTTGTAGGGCACGCGCCCTTCAATGCCTTCAGGCACCAGCTTGTCGGCATTCGGATTGCCGGTGGTGGATTCCTGGAAATAGCGATCGGCGCTGCCTTGCTGCATGGCGCCAATGCTGCCCATGCCGCGGTAGCTCTTGTAGCTTCGGCCCTGAAACAGGATGACTTCACCGGGTGCCTCTTCAGTGCCGGCGAACATGCCGCCCATCATCACGGTGCTGGCACCAGCGGCCAGGGCTTTGGCGATATCACCGCTGTAACGGATGCCACCGTCGGCGATCAGCGGAATACCACTGCCCAGGAGCGCCGTGGCGACATTGTCAATCGCCATGATCTGGGGTACGCCCACACCCGCCACGATGCGGGTGGTGCAGATGGAGCCGGGGCCGATGCCGACCTTGACCGCATCAGCCCCGGCCTCGGCCAGTGCCAACGCAGCCGCACCGGTGGCGATGTTGCCACCGATCACGTCAACTTGCGGATAGTTGCGTTTGACCCAGCGCACGCGCTCAATCACGCCTTGGCTGTGACCGTGCGCGGTGTCCACCACGATGGCGTCCACGCCGGCACGCACCAGCGCCTCAACCCGTTCTTCGGTGCCTTCACCCACGCCCACGGCAGCGCCGACGCGCAGCTTGCCTTGCGCGTCACGCGCCGCGTTCGGGAAACTGGTTTGTTTGGTGATGTCTTTCACCGTGATCAGGCCTTTGAGTTCAAAGGCGGCGTTGACCACCAGCAGGCGCTCGATTTTGTACTGGTTCAGCAAAACCTTGGCTTGCGCCAGCGTGGTGCCATCCGGCACGGTGACCAGCTTGTCGCGCTGCGTCATGATTTGGCTCACGGGCAGGTCATAACGGGTCTCGAAGCGCAGATCGCGTCCGGTCACGATGCCGACCACTTTGCCGCCATCACAGACCGGAAAGCCCGACACACCGAGCTGGGCTGACAAATCGATGACTTGGCGCACGGTGTGCTGGGGCGTGATCACGACGGGGTCTCGCAACACGCCGGACTCATAGCGTTTGACCTTGGAAACCTGGGCCGCTTGCTCTTGCGCCGACATGTTTTTGTGGACGATACCGATACCACCCTCCTGGGCGATGGCAATCGCCAGTCGGGCTTCGGTGACCGTGTCCATGGCAGCAGACACCAAAGGCAGATTTAGTGCGATGTTGCGGGAGAAACGGGTTGCAAGAGAGGTGTCCTTGGGTAGGACTTGGGAGAACGCTGGCACCAACAAGACGTCGTCGAAGGTGAGCGCTTTGCCAATTAGGCGCATGTCTGAGCTCCAAATGGCGGATTGTACCCGCGTCACCGGGACTTGCCCGGAACCGGAGGGCGACGAGCGGGCCCATGGAGCTGCCCAAAGGAGATGCCCTCCAGGAAATTCCGTCTTGTGCACGCTAAACTTGCGCCATGAAGCATACCCGGCGTTTTTTGATAGGAGCTGCTTGCCTGATGTCGCTGGCGGCGTCGGCACAGTGGCAGTGGACCGACAAGGATGGGCGCAAAGTATTCAGTGACCGGGCGCCACCGGCAGACGTCCTGGAGAAAAATATTTTAAAACGACCCGGCGGGCGGGGCACGAGCGCAGGCGCGACCGAAATGCCCGCCGCTTCAACGGCAGCCACTGCGTCAGTCACGGCGGCGTCTGCGCCCGAGGGTGCAGCCAGTGCACCCCGGCTGAGTGGTGTCGACAAAGACCTGGCTGACAAGAAGAAGAAGGCCGAAGAGGCGGAAGTCGCCAAACGCAAGGCTGAAGAAGAGCGAATCGTGAAAGCAAAAATTGAGAATTGCGCGCGCGCCAAACAGGCCAAAGCCAGCTTGGGTTCTGGCATGCGCATGGCCCGGACCAACGAAAAAGGTGAACGTGAAGTTCTGGATGACGCCGGACGTGCGTCTGAAATCAAACGCATTCAGGCGATCGTCGATTCCGACTGCAAATAAGGCCTGCCGTCACTCGCCGGGTAAATGACCGACCTTGGCGGCAGGGCGTTTTTTGGCAAAAAGTCCGGTCATCCGCACCCCTTGCTTTACAAAACGCTCCCGTCGTGCCATTTTGGGGTCAACCGTGAGCGACCGATAGATTTCCACACGGTCATTTTCTCGAAGCGTCTGGTTCAATCCGACCTTGCGCCCCCAAATACCGACCACGCCGGTTTGAAGATCGATGGAGGGAAACAGTTGCAAAAGCCCGCTGGCCCGTACCGCCTGCAAGACCGTGCTGGATGACGCCAAATGCAGTTCGATCTCCCGCACTACCCGCGACCTAGGAGAATAGGCCACCGTGACCTGAATGGTCAGGTCACTCGCCATACACCTGGCCCGCACGTTTGACGAAGGCGTCCACCAGGCTCCCGGCAATCTTGTCGAATACCGGGCCAACGAGTTTGCCCAGCGCGGCGTTGTCAAAGCCGTAGTTGAGTGTCAGCTCCACTTTGCACGCGCGCTGCGTGCCGTCGCCCAGCGGTAAAAAATTCCACTCGCCATCCAGGCTTGAAAAAGGGCCGTTCACCAGCTTCATGGCAACCTGGCGACCCGGCACATGCTCGTTGCGGGTGGTGAATGTCTGGTGGATACCACTGAAGGAAATGCCGACTTCCGCGGTCATGCCACTCGCGTCGGAGCTCACCACCCGGGCGCGATCGCACCAGGGCAAAAACTGGGGGTATTGGTCAACCTCAGTCACAAGAAGATACATTTCTTGCGGGCTGTACCAGATCAGGACGGACTTCTTTACGGTTTTCATAGAATGGAGGTCTGCGCGGGATTGTAGACAAGCCTTGTTCGCACGACTGACAACCCGACATCAAATTTATGGCCAAGAAACCTGAAACTGCTTCCCGAATTGCCGACAACAAGAAGGCCGCCTACAACTATTTTTTTGAAGAACGCCTGGAGGCCGGGCTGGTGCTGGAGGGCTGGGAGGTCAAATCGCTGCGTGAGGGCAAGGTGCAGCTGACCGATGGCTATGTAGTCGTTCGCAATGGCGAGCTGTTCATCATCGGCCTGCAGATTCACCCCCTGAACACCGCATCCACCCACATCAGCCCGGACAAGGTGCGCACCAGAAAGCTCTTGCTGCACAAGGAAGAGATCAAACGCCTGGTTGGCAAAGTAGAGCAAAAGGGCTACACCCTGGTGCCGCTGAATCTGCATTGGAAAGCCGGAAAAATCAAGTGCGAGATTGCACTGGCCAAAGGCAAGGCCGAGCACGACAAGCGTGACACCATCAAGGACCGTGAAGGCAAGCGCGAGGTCGAGCGGGCGATGAAGATTCATCGGCGCTAAGTTTTTTTCTGCGGCAGGGAATAAACGAGACGCTGGCGGTGTTTATGAAACTGCAAATGCTTGTTTGCGTCCATCAACTCAGGAGTTCATCATGAAAGTTATCTCGCGCGCCACCCTGTCCCTGTCCCTGACGCTCAGTCTTCTGGGGGCTTGCGCCTCCGGCTATGCCGCCCCGGCCACGGTGGCTGACGGCGTGCTGGTCGGCCCCAACCACATGACGCTTTATACGTTTGACAAAGATGTTGCCGGTAGCGGCAAATCGGTCTGTAACGGTCCCTGCGCGACCAACTGGCCGCCCTTCATGGCCGGCGCGTCTGACATGGCTTCGGGTAACTACACCGTCATCACGCGGGACGACGGCACGAAGCAATGGGCGGTGAAGGGCAAGCCCGTGTATTACTGGTCCAAGGACAGCAAGCCCGGCGACAAAACCGGTGACGGTTTCAACAAGGTGTGGCAGACCGCTAAGCCCTGAGTCACCCGCAACCGTTCAAAGGCCAGCGCTGTCTCAAGCGACTCAATGAACACCCAGCCCATCGTCAATCAAATTCCGGCGCTGCGCCGCTATGCGCGCGCGCTGACCGGTGACACGTGGGCGGCGGATGACTTGGTGCAGGACACGCTGGAGCGCGCATGCAGCAAGTGGCGTTTGTGGGCCGTGGGTTCTGACCTACGGGCCTGGTTGTTCACGCTGATGCACAACCTGTTCGCCAATCAGGTGCGCCGGGCGACCCGACAAGCACAGGGCAGCACCGTGGATATTGACGATGTTGCGCACGAATTGGCGGCACCCGATGCCAATCTCGGCAATGCCATGGATTTGCAGCGCTGCCTGCTGTTGCTGCCGCAAGACCAGCGGGTGGTTCTGCTGCTGGTCAGCGTGGAGGATATGAGCTACCGCGAAGTGGCCCAAATTACCGGCATTCCCGTTGGCACCGTGATGTCGCGCCTGTCACGTGCGCGCAGCCGCCTGCAGGCACTGCTGGACGCACCGGCCCGCAGTGCCGAAGCAGCGCCTGCGTCCGACGCCCAGGCCGTGTCCGTGCCCCCGCCAAGTCACGTCATCCCTTTGCACCGCCTGAAATGAGCCACTGGAAAAACACCATGGACAGGACCTCTTCGCAAGCGCTCACGGACGATGAAATTCATGCCTTGGTGGACGGCCAGCTCTCACAGGAGGCGCTGGCGGCATTGCAGGCGCGCTTGGCGCTTGACCCCGCCGCACAGGCCACGATGGCGACGTGGCAGCAGCAGCGCGACGCCCTGCGGCGCCTGCACCAGCAAGTTCTGGACGAGCCCGTTCCAGCCACACTGATGAGCGCCGCGCGTCAAACCGCTGCCTCGCGGCAAGAAATCAGGCAATGGTGGCGCTGGGGCGGCTTGGCCGCCAGCTTCCTGCTGGCGTTTGGCGCGGGTTGGGCGTCGCATGGCGAATGGCAAGTCCGGTCGCCCTCGCCTGCGCTGGCGAAAGGACGGGCGGAGCAGAATTTTGTGCGGCAGGCCAGCTTTGCGCATGCGGTGTATTCGCCGGAAGTACGACATCCGGTGGAGGTCACCGCTGCCGAGCAGGACCATTTGGTGCAATGGCTGTCCAAGCGCCTGGGCAGGCCGCTCAAAGTCCCCAATCTGGGGCCACAAGGTTATGAACTCATGGGCGGACGGCTATTGCCAGGCGAGGCGGGCGCGCGAGCGCAATTCATGTTCCAGAACGCTGCCGGCACCCGCGTCACCCTTTACCTCGGGGCCGTGGACAAGGCACCGGGCGGAGTCGACGCGCGGGAGAGCAGCTTCCACTTTGCGACGGACGGCCCGGTACCGAGTTTTTACTGGATCGACCAGGGCTTTGGTTACGCGCTGGCCGGGCCGCTGCCGCGTGACGCCCTCATGAAACTGGCGGAAGCGGTGTATCGCCAGCTTTGATCCAGGGCACGTTCAGTTCAACTCGCGCAGCGGATGCGTCGTGGGCGTCCAGGGGCTGATGAAGTACGGCGCCACCATGTCGGGAGTGACCTCTTCAATGCGGGCCGGATTCCAGCAAGGCGCGTTGTCTTTGTCCACTGCCAGTGCCCGGATGCCCTCCACGGTCTCACTCTGGCTTGCACTGCGATTCAGGTGCTGAGGGTGAAAGCAGTGATGAACCATGTCACGCTCCATGCGCAGATCGTCGGCCAGCGTCATGTCGCGGGCGCGGCGAATTTGCGCCAGCACCACGTGCAGCATCAAGGGTGAACGTCGGCGCAGTGTGGCCGCCGTGTGCTG